>JBDZVR010000025.1:0-42603 GCA_040255785.1 Sphingomonadales bacterium | reverse complement strand
GCGCCGCCGGCGCCGCCGGCGCCGCCCGCGCCGCCGCGCGTCGTCGAGGCCGCGCGCGCGCGCGCCAATCTCGGCAGCTACTTTTCTGATTCCGACTATCCGTCGAGCGCGATCCGCAATGAGGAGGAGGGGACGACCCGCTTCCGGCTGACGGTGAACGAACGCGGTCGCGTGCAGGATTGCGTCGTGACCCAGTCGAGCGGCTCGCGGACGCTGGACGAGGCGACCTGCCGGATCCTGCGCAGCCGCGCCCGGTTCACGCCGGCGCGCGATACCAATGGCAATCCCACGACCGACACGGTGACGAACGCCGTCCGATGGCAGCTCCCGCCGCGTTAATTCAAGCCACCGACGCCTCAACGCATATTTGGAAGGAACTGAAACAATGGCAGCAAATGCACCGGCCGCTCAGGGGTCCAATCCCTACGGCATCATCCCGGCGCTCCAGCAGGGCGGGATCATCGCCCAGATCACCTTCGCCATCCTGGTGATCATGTCGGTGGGCTCGTGGTACATTTTCTTCGTCAAGCTGATCGACCAGCAGAAGATCGTGCGCGAAAGCGAGCGCGCGCGAACCTCCTTCTGGCAGTCGGCGAACCTGCGCGAGGGCGCCAACAAGCTCGAAAAGAACGGCGCCTATCGCCAGATCGTCGAGGATGCGCTGCGCGCCCAGGAGCAGCATGACAAGCTCACCGATCCGGTCGACCAGCACGAGTGGGTTCACGCTACCCTGTCGCGCACCCAGGGCGCGATCACCGCGAAGCTCTCGCGCGGCCTGTCCTTCCTCGCCACCGTCGGCTCGGCGGCGCCGTTCGTCGGCCTGTTCGGTACCGTCGTCGGCATCTATCGCGCGCTGATCGGCATCGGCGCATCGGGCCAGGCCTCGATCGACGCGGTCGCCGGTCCGGTCGGCGAAGCGCTGATCATGACCGCCCTCGGCCTCGCCGTCGCGGTCCCGGCCGTCATGCAGTACAACTGGCTGATGGCCCGCAACAAGCGGATCGGCGAGATGCTCGGCATGTTCGCCAACCACATCCACGGCTACATCGCCTCGGCGGGCGCGGTTCGTCCGTCGACGCCGGCGCCGGCGGGTCGCAAGCCGGCCGCCGCCCCGGCGCGTCCGGCCGCGGCAGGCGGCAGCGCTTCGACCGCGCCGAAGGCCTGAATCGGAAACGGCGGCGGCTCCCTGGGAGTCGCCGCCGCGCTGCCCGCCCGCGCGGGCATCGGTGGAATGCGAGAATAGGAACCCCATTATGTCAATGCAGGTCGGTGAAGCCGGTGACGGCGAAGACATGCCGATGTCGGACATCAACACGACGCCGCTCGTGGACGTCATGCTGGTGTTGCTCATCATCTTCCTCATCACCGTCCCGGTCGTGCTGCAGACGGTTCCGTTGACACTGCCCAAGGTCGAGTTCCTGCCGACCCAGACGAAGCCGGAGAACGTGAACCTGTCGGTGCGGGTGGAGAACGGGGAGTGCGAGGTCTATTGGGATCTGACCAGGATGACCTCCCAGACGCTGCTCGATCGCGCCGCCAACACGCTCCAGCAGCAGGTCGACGCGCTTGGCGGCCCCGCGGCGATCACGGAGGACAATATCCCCGAGGTCCATATTCGCGGCGACATCAATACGCCCTATCGCTGCATCGGTGGCGCGATCGCTGTGATGCAGCGGGCCGGCTATCCGCGGGTCGGCTTCATCTCGCAGCCCGATCCGCGCGGCGCGGCGCTCTGATGGCGCGAATCAGGAGCAATTGAAAAATGAGTGCAGCTACCATCAATCCTGAATCGGCCGAGCCGATGATGGACATCAACACGACGCCGCTCATCGACGTCATGCTGGTGCTCCTCATCATGTTCATCATCACGATCCCGCCGCAGACCCACGCCGTGAAGCTGGACCTGCCGCAGAACCAGCCGAGCAGTCCGCCGCCGGTCGAGCCGGTTCGCAACAAGATCGTGATCGCGCCGAACGACACGATCCTGTGGAACGGCAATCCCGTGAACCAGGTACAGCTCCGCCAGTATCTCGAAATCACCACGACGATGACGCCGGTGCCGGAGTTGCACCTGCAGCCCGATCCGCAGGCGCGCTACGAGGTGGTCGACGAGGTGCTCGCCATCGCCAAGCGCGCGAACGTGACCGCGATGGGCTTTGTCGGCAACGAGGCCTACGTCAACGCCTTCTAGGGCGCTCGCCGCTGCAGGCGATCGAGGGCGGCGCTCCGGCTTCGCCCTTTTTGTTCGGGCGCGAGCAACCTGCCTCGCCTTCGGCCGGCCGCGGGTCGCCCGGCCCGGATGGCCGCGCCGGCAGCCGGCCCGCTGCCTGGAGCCTGGTCCCGATCCGGCTTCGGCTTCGGCTTCGGCATTGCCCCTGGCGCGACCATTCGGGGATCGTCCCGGCGCTCGGCGGGAGCGGGGCGCAGCCCACTATTCCGCTGCTCTCCGGCGAAGATTGGGTCGGGGCGAGAGGGGTGGGCGATAGCGGGACAAGCGCTGCGGCCCGGCATCCTCACCCTGGCCCTCGCCGCCACGGGAGAGGGGAGGGGACGGGCGGTGGCTTGAATGCCAATGCAAGCTAGGCGGCGACGCCCTCGAACTGCATCCGGGCGAGGCGGGCGTAGAGGCCGTCCTTGCGCCGGTTGAGCTCGTCGTGGGGGCCTTCCTCGACGATCCGCCCGGCGTCCATCACGATGATCCGGTCGGCGGCCCGGACGGTCGCGAGGCGATGGGCGATGACGATCGTCGTGCGGCTCTCGAACAGGCGTTCGAGCGAGGCCTGGATCAGCCGCTCGCTCTCCGTGTCGAGCGAGGAAGTGGCCTCGTCGAGCAGCAGCAGCGGCGCATCGCGCAGCAGCGCGCGGGCGATCGCGACGCGCTGGCGCTGGCCGCCGGACAGGCGCGCGCCGCCCTCGCCCAGATAGGTGTCGAGCCCGTCAGGCAGCGCGCGCAGGAATTCGGCGGCGTTGGCGGCCTCGGCGGCGGCCCAAAGCTCGTCGTCGCTCGCTTCCCAGCGGCCGTAGCGCAGGTTGTCGCGCGCCGATGCCGCGAAGATCACGGTCTCCTGCGGCACATAGGCGATGCGCGCGCGCACGGCGGCGGGATCGGCCTCCCTGAGGTCGACGCCGTCGATCGCGACCGTGCCGATATCGGGATCGTAGAAGCGCTGGGCGAGGTTGAAGAGCGTGGACTTGCCCGCGCCCGACGGGCCGACCACGGCCAGCAACTCGCCGCGGCGCACCGACAGGCTGAAATCGTCAAGCGCGCTCACCTCGGGCCGGGTCGGATAGTGGAAGGTCACGTCGGCGAAGGCGAGCGTGCCCGCCGGGGGCTCGGGCAGCGGTCGCGGCCGCGCCGGCGCGCGGATCCGCGGCTGCTCGTGCAACAGTTCCGAGAGGCGGCCGGCGGCGCCCGCGGCGCGCAGGAGGTCGCCATAGCTTTCCGTGAGCTGGCCGAGCGCGCTCGCGACGATGCCGCCGGTCAGCACGAAGGCGGCGACGGTGCCACCGCTGATGCTGCCCTGCGACACGCCGAACGCCGCCTGGCGCATCAGCAGGGTCAGCCCCCCGAACAGCATCGCGATGACGACGCCGGTGAGCGCGGCGCGCAGCCGGATGCGCCGGCGCGAGGTCGCGAAGGCTTTCTCCACCGCCCTGCGGAAGCGCGCGCTCTCGCGCCCCTCCTGCCCGAAGGCCTGGACGATCTTCATCGCCCCCAGCGTCTCGGAGACGATCGTGCCGACATCGGCGAGCCGGTCCTGGCTGGCGCGGCTGAGATTGCGCACGCGCCGGCCGAGCAGCACGATCGGCACCACGACGACCGGCAGGCACAGCATCAGCCCGAGCGTGAGCGTCGCCGACAGGGTGAAGAGATAGGCGATGCCGCCGATCCCCATGACGATGTTGCGCAGCGCCACCGAGACGGTCGAGCCGACCACGGTTTCGATCACGGTCGTGTCGGCGGTGATCCGCGAGGCGATTTCGGCCGGCCGGTTTTCCTCGAAGAAGCGCGGTTCGAGCCGGAGCAGGTTGTCGTGCACCTCGGCGCGCAGATCGGCGACGACGCGCTGGCCGAGCACCGAGACGAAGAAGAAGCGGCAGGCGGTCGCGACGGCGAGCACGGCGACGATCATGAAGAGGTAATTGAAGCTGTGCGCGATGTCGCCGCCGCCGCCCCCGGCCCCGAAGCCGCGGTCGATCACCCGGCGAAAGCCGTCGGGAATCGCCAGCGTCGCGGCCGAGGTGGTGAGCAGGGCGATGCCGGCGGCGGCGATCAGCAGCGGATAGCGGACCATCCTGCGCCACACCATGCGCAGGTTGCCGAGCTTGCGGCTCGGCGCGGGATCGGGGCGCGGCGCGGCCATGAACGTGGCCTAGCAGCGCGGCGGCGTCCCCTCAATGGCGGCGCGGCGCCGATTGTGCGGTCGCAGCATTTTTATTGGACCTGGCCGCCTCGTGCCCCCATATGTGCCTCACGGGGGAGAGAATTCGGATGCTCTACGACGCCTATGAATTCCAGCGCTCGCTCCTCGCCGGGGCGAGCACGCTCGCCAATTTCGGCGCTGGCTGGATGCAAAATCCGGTCAATCCCCTCGCTTATTCGCCGATCGGGCCGATCGCCGCCTCCGCGCTCGATGTCTTCGCCCACGCCGCGGCCCCGCGCGGCAAGCCCTCGTTCGGGCTGACGCGCGCCGTCGTGGACGGGCGGGAGGTCGCGGTGCGCGAGGAGGTGGCGCTGCGCAAGCCGTTCGGACAGCTGAAGCATTTCCGCCGCGTCGGGGTGAGGGGCGGGCCGAAGCTGCTGATCGTCGCGCCGATGTCCGGCCACTATGCGACGCTGCTGCGCGGCACGGTCGCGCGGATGCTTCCCCGCCACGACGTCTACATCACCGACTGGCGCGATGCGAAGATGGTGCCGCAGGACGAAGGCTCGTTCGATCTGGAGGACTATGTCGACTATCTGATCGACTTCCTCGACCATATCGGCCCCGGCGCGCACGTGCTCGCGGTATGCCAGCCGGCGGTGCCGGCCTTCACCGCCGCCTGCATGATGGCCGCCGACGATCATCCGGCGCGGCCGAAGTCGCTGACGATGATGGGCGGGCCGATCGACACCCGCAAGGCGCCGACCGAGGTCAACACCGTCGCCACCCAGCGCCCCTATGCCTGGTTCGAGCGCAACGTGATCGTCACCGTGCCCTGTCATTATCCGGGCGCCGGGCGTCGCGTCTATCCGGGCTTCCTCCAGCTCGCCGGATTCATGGCGATGAACTTCGGCAACCATCTCGTCAGCCACTGGGAGATGTTTCGCCACCTCGTCGAGGGCGACGGCGAAAGCGCCGAGGCGACCAAGCGCTTCTACGACGAATATCGCTCGGTCTGCGACATGACCGCCGAATTCTACCTGCAGACGATCGATGTCGTCTTCCAGCGCCACCTGCTGCCGAGGGGCAGGCTGACCCATCGCGGCCGGCCGGTCGATCCCGCCGCGCTGCGCGACATCGCCCTGCTCGCGATCGAGGGCGAGCGCGACGATATTTCCGGCATCGGCCAGACCAGGGCCGCGCTCGACCTCGCCAGCGCGCTGCCGGCGAGGATGAAGCATTATCATCTCGCCCGGGGCGTCGGCCATTACGGCATCTTCAACGGCAGCAATTGGCGCAGCCGCATCGCGCCCGTCGTCGAGGACTGGATCGCCCGCTTCGATTGAGGCGCGGGCCTGCCGGGCGCACATGCGCGCTGGCCCCGGCCGCCTGCCCTAATCCATCACCGTCGGGCCGCCGCGGCGGCTGGCCTTGCGCAGCAGCAGCAGCAACGGCGCCGTGCACAGGGTCATGATCATCATCAGGTAGAAATCGTCGATATAGGCGATCATCAGCGCCTGGCGGTTGACCTCGGCATCGAGCAGCGCGACCGCGCGATCGGCGAGGCCGGGCGCGGCATCGACCAGATTGCCCAGATATTGCGGGATCGAATATGGGGTGATGTGGGCGGCGAGATCGGCATGGCTGATCTGCGAGTTCCGCGCGAGCATCACCGTCACCACCGAAATGCCGATCGAGCCGCCGATGTTGCGCGAAAGGTTGAACAGCGAGGTGCCCGCCGTCCGGTAGCGCGGATCGAGCGTGCCGAAGGCGATCGTGTTGAGCGGCACGAAGATGAAGCCCAGCGCGAAGCCCTGGACGACGCCGCTGGTGATGATCGGCCATGAATCCATCTGCAGGTTGAAGCCCGCCATCTGGTAGAGCGATACCGCCATCAGGATGACGCCGAGCAGGACGAGCAGGCGCGCGTCGACCCTGCCGACGAGCCGGCCGACGACCATCATCGAGGCCAGGGTGCCGAGCCCGCGCGGCGCGGTGAGGAAGCCCGATTGCAGGACCGAATAGCCGTAGAGCGACTGGAGCAGCGGTGGCAGCAGCGCCAGCCCCGCGAACAGCATCACCCCGGTGACCGCCATGAAGATCAGGCCGGCGGTGAAATTGCGGTCCTTGAACATCACCGGATCGAACAGCGGCTCGCGGGCCGTCATCGTGTGCACGGCGAACATCCAGGCGCCCGCGATCGCGAGGCCGCATTCGATCCTTATCTCCCAGCTCGCGAACCAGTCGAGCTGCTCGCCGCGATCGAGCATGAGCTGCAGCCCGGCGAGGCCCATCGCGATCAGCGCGAAGCCGAACAGATCGAAGCGCCGCCGCACGCGCTGCGTGTCGGGCAGGTTGGTGAGCATCAGCACCGCGGCGAGGATGCCGACCGGCAGGTTGATCAGGAACACCCAGCGCCAGTTGTAATTGTCGGTCAGCCAGCCGCCGATCACCGGGCCGAGGATCGGGCCGATCATCACGCCCATGCCGAACAGCGCCATCGCCCGGCCGTGCTTTTCGGGCGGGTTGATGTCGAACATCGTCGATTGGGCGAGCGGCACGATGAACGCGCCGGCGATGCCCTGGAAGACGCGAAAGACGACGATCTCGGTCAGCGAGGTCGCGATCGCGCACAGCAGCGAGGCGATGGTGAACGCGACCACCGACCAGACGAACAGCGGCTTGCGGCCCACCCGGTCGGCGAGCCATCCGGTGATCGGGATCGCGATCGCCGAGGCGATGATATAGCTGGTCAGCACCCAGTTGATCGTCTCGCGATTGGCGCCGAGGCTGGTCTGCATGTGCGGCAGCGCGACGTTGGCGATCGTCGTGTCGAGCACTTGCATCAGCATGCCCGCGATGATCCCGATCGTGACGAGCAGCTTGCGGGTCGGATCCAGGTCGTAGCTGTGATGGGCGGGGCCGGCGCTGGCCATCGGTCAGCGCTGTCCCGGCGGCTGCGCCATCGGCTGCTGCTGCTGCCCTTGTTGCTGCTGCTGCTGCCGCGACGCGCGATACTGGCCCATCCGGTACGGCTGGCCGAGCTGCTGTTGCAGCACCGGCATGATCGGGCGGGCGGGCGGCCGCTCGCGCGTGTCCACCGTCACCTCGACCGACAGGCCGGCGATCAGCGGGCGCGGCGGCGTGCCGTCGATATAGATGCGCACCGGCACGCGCTGCGTGACCTTCACCCAGTTGCCGGTCGCGTTCTGCGGCGGCAGGATCGAGAATTGCGCGCCCGTGCCCGCGCCGATGCTCCACACATGGCCGCTGAAGCGCACGTCGGGATAGGCGTCGAGCGTCACCTCGGCGGGCTGGCCGACATACATGTGCGTGAGGTCGGTCTCCTTGAAGTTCGCCTCGACATAGGTGGTGTCGCTGCGCACGATCGTGACCAGGGGCACGCCCGACACCGCGGTGGCGCCGACCTGGAGCCGGTCGACCTGGGTGGCGACGCCGTCGGCGGGCGCGCGCACGACGGTGCGCTGGAGGTTGAGCAGCGCCTCGTCGCGCGCCGCGCGGGCGGCGAGCACCGCCGGCTGGGCGTCGGTGCCGCCACGGGCGAGCGCGGCGCGCGCATTGGCCTGCGCGGCGCGCGCGTTGGCGAGCCGCTCGCGCGCTTCCTCCACGTCGTGCTGCTTCTCGCTATATTGCGCGCGGGTCGCGAAGCCGCGCCGCAGGAGCTCGGCATAGCGCTCGAATTCGCGCTGCGCGAAGGCGAGGTTGCGCTCGGCGCCGGCGATGTCCGCCTCGGTCCCGGCGGACTGGGTGCGCAGCTGCGTCACCTGCACCCGGGCGCTCGCCATCTGGGCCTCGGCCTGTTCGAGCGCGATTCGGAACGGCCGCGGATCGATGCGGAACAGGATGTCGCCGCGACGCACCGGCTGGTTTTCATGGACCAGCACCTCGGCGACGATCCCGGACACTTCGGGCGCGACCGAGACCATGTCCTGCTGGACATAGGCGTTGTCGGTCGAAACGTAGCGACCGGAGGTCAGCCAGAAATAGCCGCCGATCGCGAGCAGCAGCAGCGGGACCGACAGCATGACGATCAGCCGCCAGCGATTGCGCCGCCTCCTTGGCTCCGCGGCGGCTTCCTCGGTGAGGATCGTTTCGGTCGGCAGCTTCGGGTCGGCCTCACTCATGCGATAGTCCCTGTTCGATACGCTCGAGATTCCTGCGAATGGCGGCGAGCACGCGGCTCGTGGCCTTGCGGTCCGCCTCGTCGATGCCTTCGACGATGTCCGCGTTGAAACGGACACTCACCTTGTCGAGTTCACGAATGATCGGCGATGCCTTGTCGGTCAGGTGAATCCGCCAGGCGCGGCGGTCCGTCTCGTCGCGGCGGCGCTCGACCAGGCCCGCCTCCTCGAGCCGGTCGATCATCCGGCACAGCGTAATCGGTTCGACATCGAGCGCGTCGGCGAGCTCGACCTGGCGCAGGTTGCCGCCGGTATGGGCCAGCTTCTTGAGCACGCGCCATTGCGCGCGGGTCGAGCCCAGGAAGGCGACGCGCCGGTTCGCCTCGCGCCGGATCAGGCGCGCCGTTTCCGAGATTTCGAAGGCGAAGTTGTCCATGGCGCGGCGCGACATAATAAGCACCCTTATTATGTGCAAGGCCAAAGCGCCACATTTTCGGCGGGCCGATGAGCGGGGTGGCCGCGCGCCGGCGCCTCAGGCGTGCTGGCTCACCGCCTCCACCAGCCCCTCGAACAGCCGGCGGCCGTCGGTGCGGCCATGCGCATCCTCGACGGCGCGCTCCGGGTGCGGCATCATGCCGAGCACGTTGCCGGCCTCGTTGAGGATGCCGGCGATCCGCCTCGCCGAGCCATTGACGGCCTCGGCATAGCGGAAGGCGACCCGGCCCTCGCCCTCCAGCCGGTCGAGCGTCGCCGCGTCGGCCTGGTAGTTGCCGTCGTGGTGGGCGATCGGCACGGTGATCGCCTCGCCCGCGTCGTAGCGCGCGGTGAAGGCCGACTGGCTGTTCTCGACGACCAGCGGCACGTCGCGGCAGATGAACGACAGGCCGGCGTTGCGCATCAGCGCGCCGGGCAGGAGGTGCGCCTCGGTCAGCACCTGGAAGCCGTTGCACACGCCGAGCACGAAGACGCCGCGCGCCGCGGCCTCCCGGACCGCGTGCATGACCGGGGATTGCGCGGCCATCGCGCCCGAGCGCAGATAGTCGCCGTAGGAAAAGCCGCCCGGAATCGCGATGAGGTCGAGCCGGTCTGGCAGCTCGGCCTCGCGGTGCCAGACCATCGCCGGGGCGCGGCCCGAGACCAGCCGCAGCGCCTCGGCCATGTCGCGGTCGCAGTTGGAGCCGGGAAAGACGATGACCGCGCTTTTCACGCCGCCGCCTCCACCCGCTCGATACGGAAATTCTCGATCACCGTGTTGGCGAGCAACTTGCGGCACATCTCCTCGACCTCGGCGTCGGTGACGCCATCGGCGAGATCGAGCTCGATCAGCTTGCCCGCACGAACGTCGTTGACGCCGGTGAAGCCGAGCCCCTCGAGCGCATGATGGATCGCCTTGCCCTGGGGATCGAGCACCCCGTTCTTCAGCGTGACGAAGACATGGACTTTCATGGGCGGCTCCGGCGGCTGGGATCGCCGGCCATATGGCCCGCGCCGCCGCGCCGCACAAGGCGCCACTGGCCATGGCGCGCGCGTGCCCCTATCTAGCGGGAGATGAGCGACGCAATCGACATCTCCCTCTCGCCCAGCGCGGCGGCGCGCGTCGCCGCGATCGCGGCGAAGCAGGGCCGGGCGCCGATCCTGCGCCTCACCGTCGAGGGCGGCGGCTGCGCCGGCTTCCAGTATCGCTTCGGCCTCGCCGACGCGGTCGATCCCGACGACGTCACCGTGGAGCGCGACGGCGTCGTCCTCGCCGTCGACCCGGTCTCGCTCGATCTGGTGCGCGGATCGACCGTCGATTTCGTCGAAAATCTCGGCGGTGCCGCCTTCCAGGTCGCCAATCCCAACGCCCAGTCCGGCTGCGGCTGCGGGACCAGCTTCAGCATCTGAGCGAACCCCGCGGCCGGACATCCTTCCCCCGCAGTCGGGAGCGGGTCCGGGTGGGCGCCGGGCGGCGATCGCCGTCTTTGCTTTGGCGAACCGCGCGGGGATGCTAGGCGAGGGCCATGAAGATCGTCTCCTACAACCTCAATGGCATCCGCGCGCGCCTGCCGCGCCTCGTCGAGTATCTCGACGAGGAGAAGCCGGCGGTGGTGTGCCTGCAGGAGCTCAAGTGCCAGGACGACGCCTTCCCGATCGAGGAGGTCAGGGCGGCGGGCTACGAAGCGGTCTGGCACGGGCAGAAGGGATTCAACGGCGTCGCCATCCTCGCGCGCGGCACCGCGCCGAAGCTGCGCCGCACGGGGCTGCCCGGCGATGTCGACGACACCCACAGCCGCTATATCGAGGCCGGGATCGGCGATCTCGTCATCGCCTCGATCTACCTTCCCAACGGCAATCCGGTCGGCGGCGACAAGTTCGCCTACAAGCTCGCCTGGATGGAGCGCCTTCGCGCCCATGCGGCCGGGCTGCTCGCCACGGAGCGGCCGGTCGTGCTCGCCGGCGACTGGAACGTGATCCCGACCGACGATCCCGACGATGTCTTTTCCGCGCGCGCGATGGCCGCCGACGCCCTCGCCCAGCCGGAGAGCCGCGCCGCGTTCCGCCGCATCGTCCATCTCGGCTATACCGACGCGCTGCGCGCGCGCTATCCCGCCGGCGCGCTCTACACCTTCTGGGACTATACCGCCGGCTGCTGGCAGCGCGACGCCGGCTTTCGCATCGACCATCTGCTGCTCAGCCCGACCGCGGCCGACCGGCTGGTCGATGCCGGCGTCGACAAGGCCTATCGCGGGCGCGAAAAGGCGAGCGACCACGCCCCGACCTGGATCATCGTCGGGGATTGAGGCGGTCCGCGCGTGTCCCGCGCGCCGGGCAAGCAGGAAGCGCGGCCGAAGATCCAGGGCGCAGTCGCCGGCCGAAAGGGAATCGCAGGCCGAAATGGGGTGGCTGGCGCGCGGCGGGACTTGCATTCCCCGCATCAGCGTTCGGACGGCCTGGGGGCCGGACCCGTGCTCCGGTCGCAAGATTTACCGGATCGCGCGCGCCGGCCTTTTCATAGCACGGCGGGACCGAGTCGCGAAGGACGCTTCCCCGCGCGGAGCGGGCGCCCCGGCGTCGGCGGCGCCGGGCGCCGAGCGAACGGCTCAGAGCGCCTTCTCGTAGATCCGGTAGGTGCGGTTGCGGCGGGAATCGATCGCCTCGGCGATCGCGATCATCGGCCCGTTGTCCTCGAGCACCCAGCCGACCTCGCCGCGACGGATATGATAATGGGCGCTGGCGCCGGCGCGGATCGTCTCGATCAGCATGAAGGCGAGCTGGCTGGCGAGGCGGCTGGCGTGGAGGCGCTTGACCACGCCCATCAGCGGCACCCGCGCCTGGTCGAAGCGCTTGCGGCGCAGCCGCCACAGCAGCTTCGCCCAGCCGAACGGGAACAGCTCGCCATCGAGGTCGCGCGTCAGCATGTTGAGGTCGGGCAGGCTCATCATGAAGGCGACGGGCTCGCCGTCCAGCTCGGCGATGCGGACCATGTCCTCGAACACGATCGGCTTCAGCTTCTTGCCGGCAAAGGCGATCTCCGCGTCGGTGAGCGGGATGAAGCCCCAATTGCCGGACCAGGCATCGTTGAGGATCGAAAGGATCAGCTCCGCCTCTTCGCCAAAGCGGCGCTTGTCCACGTCGCGCAGGCGGATGCGCGGGTTCCTCTCGCCGGCGGCGACGATGCGCTGGACGAGCGGCGGGAAGGGCCTGGTCACGTCGAGTTCGAACGTGTGGAGATCCTTGGCCCTGGCATAGCCCGCGCGCTCGACCCAGCCCTGATAGGCCGCCTTGTTGTGGCCCATCATCACCATCGGCGCGTGATCGTGGCCCTCGACGAGAAGGCCCGGCTCGTCCCAGATGCCGAGGCTGAACGGGCCCATCGCGCGCTTCATCCCCTTGCCCAGCAGCCAGTGCTCGGCGGCGGCGATCAGCGCCGCGAAGTCCGCCTCGTCCTCGCCCTCGAACATCCCCCACTGGCCGATCCCGGCGCCCATATGCTCGAGCACGAGCCGATCGACCTGCGCCGAGATGCGCCCCACGATCCGGCCGTCGCGCTCGGCGAGGAAGAAGGCCGCCTCGCCATGTTCGAACCAGGGATTGCGGCCCGGCGTGATCAGGCTGCGCACCTCGCTCTTGAGCGGCGGCACCCAGTGGGGATCGTCCGCGTTCAGCCGGTAGGCGAGGTCGATGAAGGCCGTCTTGTCGGCCCTGGTCCGCACCGGGCGGACGGAGACGGGAGCGCGGGGCATGGCGCGGCTTAGTAACGCGGCCGGGCGGCGCTGTCACCGGCGCGCGCATGGTGAATCCCGCGTTTACCCAATTGAAAGACTGTTCGGGCGAGATACGGCCTCGCGCTTTCCGGGGGGGCCGCATGGCACGCATTCTCTTCTATCTGCCCAACGTCACCACCTGGTGGTTCGACAATATCGTCGCGCGCCTGATCCGGCTGCTCGCGACCGAGCATGAAATCCACGTCATGGTGCCGCCCTTCTGGCAGGGCACCGGCCTGCTCCCCGAGCAGATCGAGCCCTTCGCCGAAGGGCCCGCGATCGCCTGGCACATCCTCGACGGCGACAACAATCGCGCGTTGCGCAACCACGGCACCGATCATGCCGACGTGCGCGAGCTCGCGGCGGCGATTGACCCCGATTATGTGCTGTGCCGCTGCGCCGACCCGGAGGCGGTCCACGCCTTCCCCGGCACGGTGCGCTTCATCATGGAAGGCGCCGCCGCGCCGTTCCTCAACGGCGGCAACCCGGTCATCTTCACGACGCGGGTGTTCGAGTTCGGCAACCTGCCGCCGCTCACCGACGAGCAGGCCGCAGGGCTCGAACGCGCCTTCGCCGACATCTGGGCGGATTACCAGGAGGAGCTGCTCGCGCCCGCGCCGCCCTGGCGCCCGCTCGCCGGCGTCGATCCGGGCCGCGCGGTCGTCGCCGTGCCGCTCGAATATGAGCTGGCCGAAAGCTTCACCGTCCCCCACCGGCTGTTCGTGGACAATCGCACCCTCGTTGAGCGGGTCGATGCCGCCTTCGGCGCGGACGTGTTCCTCGCCTTCACCAATCATCCGGTGAACGAGCGCCACGCCGACAACAGCCGGATCGAGGCGCAGATCGCTGCGCTCGGTCCCGACCGCGCGGCGCTGGTCCGCTCGCCCTATCCCGAGGTCACCGCGACCGACCTCATCGCCTGCGATTGCGACGGCGCGGTGCTCGATCTCAGCAAGAGCCATCTCGTCTTCGGCTATTACGGCGTGCCGATGATCCGCCCGGCGGGCCACGCGACGGCGCCGTGGCTCAACATGGAGACCGATCTCGACGCCTTCGCCGCCGCCGTGCGCGAGGGGCGGGCGACGCCGCCCTGCCCGGACATGCTGAAGCGCTGCTTCGCCTTCCATATCGCCAACAGCGCGCTCGATCTCGCCAACCGCCGGCTCACCGCGGCCGAGGCGTTCGATTTCATCCGCCGGCCGCTCAATCCAGCGAGGTGGGAGGCCAATCTCGACGTGTTCCGGCGCCGCCGCGAGCGGCAGCTTCGGATGCGCCAGTTCAGGGCCGCGCGGCTCGCCGCATGACCGACGTCGCCGCCCTGCTCGACGGCGCGCGCGCGCTGGTCACCGCAAGCCTGCCCGAGCTCCTCGAGCGGCGGCGCGAGATCCGCTGGAAGGAGGACGGCAGCCCGGTGACGGCGGCGGACGTGCTGCTCGAGACGCGCATTTCGTCCTGGCTCGCCGAGCGCCTGCCCGGTCTCGCCCTGATCGGCGAGGAGAGCTATGCCGGCGGCCCGGCGCCAGGCGAGGGCTGGGTCGCGCTGCTCGACCCGATCGACGGCACCGAGAATTTCTGCTCCGGCCTCAGCCTGTGGGGCGTTTCGCTGAGCCTGTGGCAAGGCGGCGCGCATCGCGGCAGCCTGCTGATGCTGCCCGAGCTCGGCGACCATCTCGCCAGCGGCGGGCGGATCGAGCCGTTCGCCTCGCGCATCGCGGGCTTTTCCTCCTCCTGGTCGCCGGCGATCGCCGACGGGCTGGCGGCGAGTGCGGAGGGGCGCATCTTCGGTTGCGCCGTGTTCAACCTGTTGAGCGTCGTGCGCGGTTCGCTCGCGCGCTTCACCAATCCGAAGGGCGCGCGGGCCTGGGACCTCGCCGCCGGCCTGATGCTGGCGCGCGAGCATGGCTGCGCCGTCACCGTCGAGGGGAAGGAATATGACGGATCATTTCTCCAGCCGGATCGCCGATATCGCGTCGATATACGCCACCGACACGATCTTCATCCTCGGCAAGGGGCCGTCGGCTGATGCGGTCGCGCCGGAGGTGCTTGCCGGCGCGCTGACCATCGCGGTCAACGACGCCGAGCGGATCGCGCCGGCGGACATCACCGTCTTCCACGACAAATGGGTGGAGGATTCGGTCACGCGCAACGGCCTGCGCTCGCGCCTCTACGTCAGCTCGACCGGATTTCGCCCGCCGCGCGGCGAGGCGCTCGATGCGCCGTTCGAGCCGATGGGGAGCGACGGCGGCGACCTGATGATGCAGCGCCTGCTCGGCGAGCAATTCGTGATCGAGGAGGTGCTGTTCCTCTCGGCGCTGCGGCTCGCGCGCATCGTCGCGGCGGCACGGGGGCGGCGGCAGACCGTCTACATGATCGGCTTCGACTTCCAGCCCGACGCCGGCGTCGCCCGCGCGGTCGGGCGCGATTATGCCCCGGGCAACAGCGCCGACCGCTTCTTCCGCGTCGGCTTTCAGGAATTCTTCTTCCTGAACGCGCTCTACATGCTGAAGGAGTCGGAGCTGGACGTGATCCACGTCGGCAACCGCTCCTTCTCGCGGATCGACGGCGAGGCGCTGAACCGCCGCTTCGGCGCGCGGCCGCGCGACGAGCGGGCGCGGCCGCGGGTCGAGGTCACCGCCGAGCTCACCACCAATCATTTCGGCGATCGCGACCGGCTCGAACGGATGATCCGCGCCGCGCGCGCCGCCGGGGCCGACTATGTAAAGCTCCAGAAGCGCGACGTGGACAGCTTCTACACGCGCGCGCAGCTCGCCTCGCCCTATGTCTCGCCGTTCGGCAGGACCTTCGCCGATTATCGCCACCAGCTCGAGCTGGATCGCGACGATTTCGCGTTCGTGGACGATCTCTGCCGCGAGCTCGGCATCCGCTGGTTCGCCTCGGTGCTCGACGCGCCGTCGTTCGAGTTCATCCGCCAGTTCGACGCCGACCTCATCAAGCTGCCGAGCACGATCTCGGAGCATCGCGACTATCTCGCCGAGGTCGCGCGCAGCTGGCGCGGCGGAATTGTGCTTTCGACCGGCATGACCGACCAGGCCTATGAGGACTGGGTGCTCTCGCGCTTCACCCGCTGCGAGAAGCTCTATCTGCTTCAGTGCAACTCCGCCTATCCGACGCCGGCGGCGGACTGCAATATCGGCGTGGTGCGCCACTATCACGCGCTGTCGCGGGAGCATCCGCGCATCATCCCGGGCTATTCCAGCCATGATTTCGGCTGGTTCGCCTCGGCGCTCGCGGTCGCGGCGGGGGCGCGGATGGTGGAAAAGCACGTCAAGCTCGGCAACACCGAGTGGGCGCATTTCGACGCGGTCGCGGTCGATCTCACCACGCCCGCCTTTCGCGACTATGTCGGGAAGATCCGCGAGGCCGAGGAACTGGTCGGCTCCGAGGTCAAGTCGGTGAACCCGAGCGAGCACCACAAATATGTCCGGGCGGCGGCATGAACGCAGGCAGGCCCCGCATCGCCGCGCTGATGATCGGGCGCGGTGGCAGCTCGTTCAGGGACAAGAACATCCTGCCGGTGCTCGGCGTGCCGTTGCTGCTCTGGTCGGCGGCGGCGGCGCGGCGCAGCCGCCATGTCGGGCGCTTCTATTGCAGCAGCGACTGTCCCCGCATTCTCGAGACGGCGGCGCTCGCCGGCTATCGCCCGATCGTCCGTCCCGCCGAGCTTGCCACCGCGACGGCGCAGAGCAGCGATGCGGTGCGCCATGCCTTCGAGCTGATCGAGCGGGACGGGCCGGTCGACGTGCTCGTCGTCCAGCACGCCAATGTCGGCACGATCTCCGAACAGCAGATCGACGCGTGCATCGATCTGCTCCTCGCCAATCCCGATGCGACCGCCGTGGTCCCCGCCCACCAGCGGCCGGACTATCATCCGATGCGCGCGAAGCGGGTGATGCCGGATGGCTCGCTCGCGCCCTTCGTGGCGGCGGCGGGCGCGGTCTCGGCGAACCGGCAGGATCTGCCGAGCGCCTATTTCCTCGATCACAGCTTCTGGGTGCTGCGCGGCCGCCGCGCGGTGTTCGATCCGGGCGGCCAGCCGCCCTGGCCCTGCATGGGCGCGCGCATCCTGCCGTATGAGACCGAAGGCTGCCACGACGTCCACGACGCCGCCGACCTCGAGACGACGGCCCGCTGGCTGGTCGACAACGGCATTCCGGCGCCGGACTTCGCCGATCGCCGGGTCGCCTAGTCGCGCGCGCGGCGGCGGGGGTGGCCGGTGGCGACGCCGCCGGAGAGGCGCGCGACCCAGGGATATCGCCGCGCCTCCTCCGGCGTATAGCCGAGGTTGAACACGGTCGGGCTCTTCGCCGGCCGCTGGGCGCGGTGATAATAGGTGCCCAGCAGCTTGTCCCAGAAGAAGGTGGTGATCCCGTAATTGCCGTCCTCGTCGTGGAAATGATGCTCCATGTGGCGCTGCTTCATCTCCACGAGGAACCGGTTCCTCGGCTTGTAGGCGAGGTGCTGGACGCAGTGGACGAACTCATAGAGGCAGGTCGTGACCAGCCCGGTGGCGAACGCGATCGCGGCGCCGCCGAGGCCCGCGTCCCAGGGCAGGCCGATCAGGTAGCCAAGCGGGATCACGCCGAGCGCGATCGTCGGCAGCGTCGTGTGCAGCGCGCCGAACAGCACCTCGAGATGGTTCGGATCCTGGTGATGATCGTAATGGATGCGCTTCCAGGTCGAGGCGAGCAGCGGCACCTTGTACATCCAGCGGCTGTGCAGCACCCAGCGGTGCAGCACGTACCAGATCAGCGGATAGGCGATGCTCGCCGCGCCGACCGCGATCAGGGTCGGCACCAGCGGCGCGGGGCGCCAGACGAAGACGCCGAGCGAGGCCGCCGCGAGCGCCAGGTAGGCGATGATCGCGGGATACTGGAAATAGGCGACGAGGAGGTCGCGAAAGCCCATCTTGTCGAGATGATGCTCGCGGCTCCAGAAGCCGGAACGGAAAGTCTCAGCGATCTTCACTTTTTGTCCTCTTGGCGCGTCACCGGTCGCGGCCGGACGCCCTGCAGATTCCATATGGGGCCGCGCAATGGCTTGGCAATAAGGCGGTTTTGCGGCGCGTGGCGGGCCGAAGCCGCGCTCAGACGAGGCGCAGCGTGCGCCCGGGCCGGCCGAGCGCGAGCCGGTCCTCGCGGGTGAGGCCGTGGCGCAGCGCGAAGCGGCTGGTGAGCGCCCACAGCGCCAGCACCAGGGCGAAGCGGAGCGGGCCGCCGGCGATCTCGGTCGCGCCCCACATGCAGGCGACCCCGAGCAGCGCGATCGCGAGCCCCACCGCCAGTCGCCGGTCGAACGGGGTGAGGCCATCGGAGAGATGGATTTGCACCGTCGCCGCATAGGTCGAGGCGACGGTCGCGACCGAGACCGCGATCGCCATGCCGATCCCGTCGTGCGTCGGCACCAGCAGGAGGGCGAGCGCGGCCCACAGCACGATCGCGATCAGGCTGTTGACCAGCGGCAGGAGGCGGCGCCCGGTCATCTCGACGATGACCGCGGCCGGGCCG
The DNA here is from genome assembly GCA_040255785.1 of Sphingomonadales bacterium. GTDB lineage: Bacteria > Pseudomonadota > Alphaproteobacteria > Sphingomonadales > Sphingomonadaceae > Allosphingosinicella. The sequence continues at coordinate 24,328 of JBDZVR010000025.1, read as the reverse complement.
ACGATCCCTTCGATCGCGCGCCCGGCGACGAGGATATAGAGGATCGGCAGCGCCGCGATCGCCTCGGGCCGGTAGACGCTGAGGATGTCGCGCCCGCCGAAGGCGAGCAGGCCGCCCAGCGGCACGACCAGCGCGGTCGATACGCGACTGGAGAAATGGTAGAGCGGGCCGAGCCGGCTGCGATCCGCCGAGGCCTGGGCGCTGGCGAGCGGCGCGAGCACATACTGGAAGGCCTGGCGGACCAGGAAGGTGACCGTCGAGAGCTTGCGCGCGATCTCGAACAGGCCGGAGGCGGCGGCGCCGCGCGCGCCGGGCAGCATCAGGTTGAGCGCCACCGTCGGCGCGTCGATCAGCAGGCGGCGGGCGAAGGTGCTCGGCAACAGGCCGAGCCCGGTCAGCACGGTCTCGCGCAGCAGCGGCAGCGAGACTGGCGCGCGGCGCAGCAGCCCCAGGTCGTAATAGCGGGCGAGCAGCGGCACGCACAGCGCGGCGGTGAAGCCGAGCGAGCAGAGATGGCCGATCATCAGCCCGGTCGAATGGAAGCCGAGGAAGAAGAAGCCGCTCGCAAAGACGATGCGCGCGATCTGCTCCCAGAAGATGCGGATGCGGATTTCCGGGCCGAAGGCGCGGCGCGCGCGCGCCGCCGAGGTCGCCACCTCGACGAAGGTCCATAGCGGCAGCGTCCAGGCGAACAGCGCGATCGCGCCCGGCAGGTGCGGTGCGTCCCGCGGCGCCGCCGAGACGAAGCCGGCGACCCATTCGGCGTTGAGCGAGACCAGCGCGGCGATCGCGATCGCCGGGGTGAGCGCCACGAGGAAGGCGATCTTGACCGCGGCGTGCGCCGCCTCCTCGCGACCGCGCGTCGGCACGATCCGCTGGAGCGCGCTGGTCATCGAAAGGTCGACGAAATTCTCGATCAGGTTCACCGCGCTCCACATCGCCGCATAGACGCCGTAGGTCGCGAGCCCGAACATCCACACGTAGAGCGGCTGCGAGAGCGCCTCGATCAGCGCGCCGGCGCGGCTGAGGCCGGCGAGGCCGGCGCCGCGGGCGACGTCGCCGCGGGTGACGTCGCCGCGCTTGCCGTTGCCGCGGGTGCCGTTGCCGTCCCCGGAAGGGTCGCTCATTCCTCGGTCCGGATCAGCACGGCCTCGCCGACGAGCAGGAACAGCAGGAACGGGCCCCAGGCGGCGAGGAAGGGCGGATAGGCCCCGAGATTGCCCATGGCGAGCGCGAAATTGTCGGCGACGAAATAGGCGAAGCCCAGCGCCATGCCGATCACGACGCGCACGAAGAGCTGGCCCGATCGGGCGAGGCCGAAGGCGGCGATCGCGGCGAGGAGCGGCATCAGCACCGTCGAAAGCGGTCCCGAGATCTTGTGCCACAGGCCGGCGCGCAGCGAAGCGGTCGGCCGGCCCGCCGCGTCGAGATCGGCGATCGAGCGGCGCAGCCGGACGAAATCCTGCTCGTCGGCGTCGGCGCTGGCGAGGGTGAACTGGGCGGCGGTGATCGACGGGCCGAGGTCGATCGTCGCGGCACGGGCGACGCGGCCGGTGTCGACGTTGAACTGGCGCACGTCGTCGAGCACCAGCCGTCCGTCGATCCAGCGCCCGGACACGGCGTCGATGATCCGGTGCAGCGTGCCGCCGGTGCGGTCATAGATGGTGACGCCGTCGAGCGCGACCTCGCCGCTGCCGCTGACGCGGCGGGCGAGGATGAGGTCGTCGCCGCGCTGCACCCAGACGTTGGCGTGGACCCGCGTCGCCGGTGGAATCGGCCCATATTCGACCGCCTCCCAGGCGGCGAGCGCGGCGGTGGCGCGGGTCGTGATCCGCTCGTTGAAGACGAAGTTGGCGGCGGCCAGCGCGAGGCCGGCGACGATGAGCGGCGCGATGATCTGGTGCGCCGAGATGCCCGCCGCCTTCATCGTGATGATCTCGCTATGCTGGTTGAGCGTCGCGAGCGTGATCAGCGTGCCGAGCAGGACCGCGAAGGGCAGGAAGCGGGTGACGAGCTGGGGCAGGCGCAGGAAGACGTAGCGCCACAGCTCCGCATCGCCATTGCCGGGATGGGCGAGGATCCGCCCGCTCGTCCCGAGCAGGTCGAGCGTCATCAGGATCACGACCAGCCCGGCGAGCACGGCGAGGCCGCGCGTCAGGAAGAGCCGCGCCAGGTAGAGCGCGATCTGGCGCGAGGGGAAGAACTTGAGGTTGATCATGCGGCGGCGAGCGCCGTGCGGCGCCGGTCGCGGCGGACCAGCCGTCCGATCGCCTTGCCGAGCCAGGCGAAGCCGCGCTCGAGCGCGCCGATCGGCTGGCCGCCCGGCTTGAAGGCGAGCGTCCAGTACATCCAGCCGACGATCGCGACATAGACGATGAACGGCGTCCAGGCGGCGATCAGCGGGTCGAACCGGCCGATCGCGCCCATCCGCTCGGCATATTGGTTCACCTTGTGCAGCGTCACCACGAAGACGATGGCGAGGAAGATGCCGAGCCCCGAGGTCGAGCGCTTGGGCGGCACCGCGAGCGCCACCGCGAGCAGCGGCAGCAACAGCATCATCGCGATCTCGACGACGCGGAAGTGGAAGTTGGCGCGGGTCGCGGCGATCCGCTCCGGCGGCGCCTGCGAGCGGCTCACGCGCACCAGCTCGGGCAGGGTCAGCTCCTCGATGCCGTTGCCGCGGCCGCGAAAGGCCTCGATCGCCGGCAGGTTCACCGGAAAATCATACTGGGTGAAGCGCAGCACGCGCGGCACCTGGAAGCCGGGCTGATCGTGGACCAGCCGGCCATTGGCCAGCCGGAACAGGATCACGTCGGGATCGTCGGTGGCGAGGAACGTGCCCTGGTCGGCGGTCACCGCCAGCGTCTGGCCGTCGCGCCCCTGGGTGCGCAGGAAGACGCCGTGCAGCTCGGTGCCGTCCTTCTCGCTCCGCTCCACCCGCAGCGTGATGTGGCGGCCGATATTGGTGAAGTCGCCGACCTTGATCGAGGCGCCGAGCGCGCCCGAGCGCAGCTCGTAGCGCAGGCCCGCATAGGAATATTGGGCATGTGGCTGGAGGAAGCCGATGATGAAGAAATTGACGACGAGCAGGGCGATCGCGAAGAGATAGGGGACGAAGAGCAATCGCGTATAGCCGACGCCGACCGCGCGCAGCGCGTCGAGCTCGGACGAGAGCGCGAGCTTGCGGAAGGCGAGCAGCACGCCCAGCATCAGCCCGACCGGGATGCCGAGGCCGAGATATTCGGGCACCAGGTCGACCAGCATCCGCCACACCACGTTGACCGGCCCGCCCGCGGTGACGACGAAGTCGAACAGCCGGAGCATCTTCTCGAGCAGCAGCAGCATCGCCGCGAGCACCAGCGTCGCCAGCAGCGGGACGAAGACGAGCTTCGCCAGGTAGCGGTCTATCTCGGTGCCAAGCCTCAACTTTTCGACGCTCCATCACCACATTTTGGCCGCAACATCATCCGATGTCGCGGACAAGGGGCAACAACCGGCGGTCCGTGCAGCGGCTGCCTATAGCCTTCACGATTGGAGTGGTCATGTTGAAAAAGGTGGCAAAAGCGGCGTTCCTGCTCGCCATCGTCGCGCCCGCTGCCCCGGCGAGCGCCCAGATCCTGGGGCCGAACCCGGCGGCATGTCGCGCCGGCGCGGACGGCCCGGCCTTTCTCGTCACGGTCGACGGGTTCAAGGCGCGCACCGGGCGCATCCGGGTCCAGCTCTATCGCGCCAATGACGAATTTCTCGCCCGCGGCCAATGGCTGCAGCGGATCGACGAGCCGGTGAGCGCGCGCGGGCCGATGCGCTTTTGCGTCACGCCCCCGGCGCCGGGTCGCTATGCGGTCGCCGTCCGTCACGATGTCGACGGCAATGGCCGGTCGGGGTGGAACGACGGCGCCGGCTTTTCGCGCAACCCGGACATTTCGCTCACCAACCTGCGGCCGGAGGCGGGCGAGGTGGCGATCTCGACCGGCAGCGGCCCGGTGCCGGTGAATGTCGTGCTCAACTATCGTTTCGGTCTCACCATTCGCCCGGTGCGGTCGTAAGATGGCCCTGGTTGCGCTACTGTCCAATCCGCGCTCGACCGGCAACAGGTCGCTGTTGCCGCGGGTGAGGGCCTATTGCGCGGCCAATCCCGACATCTTCCATTACGAGGTCGAGCATGTCGACCAGATCGGGGCCGCGCTCAAGGCGATCGCGCGGGTGAAGCCGCGCGTGCTCGTCATCAATGGCGGCGACGGCACCGTCCAGGCGGCGCTGACCGAGCTCTATCATGGCGGTCATTTCGCGGAGGCGTTGCCGGTCGCGGTCCTGCCCAACGGCAAGACCAACCTCATCGCCCACGATCTCGGCGCCGCCGGCGATCCGATCGCGGCGCTCGAGCGGGTGCTCTCGCTCGCGCGCAACGACCTGTCGCCGCACATCGTCTCGCGCGAGCTGATCGCGCTCTCGGGCGGCGCCGCGGACGGTCGGCCGGTGCTCGGCATGTTCCTCGGCGGGGCCGGACTCGCCGACACGATGCTCTATTGCCGCAACAAGATCTATCCGCTGGGGCTGCCCAACAGCGTCGCCCATGCGGTGACGCTGGTGGTCGGCCTGCTTTCGGTGCTGGTCGGACGCTGGCTGCGCTTCCTGCCGCTCGCCACGCAGCCGATTGCGGTATCGGTGGTCCGCCAGGGGACGCTGGAGGGCCGCTTCGCCTTCCTGATGGTGACGACGCTCAGGCGGCTGCTGTTCAGCAGCTCGATGCCCGGCGCCGGCGACCGGAACGAAGGCGCGATGCAGTTGCTGGTCATCGAGCGCAGCCTGCCCGCCTTGCTCGGCGCCTTCGTCGCCGCGGTGCGCGGCAGGCTCGGCCGCGGTTCGCTGCGCGGCGTCCATCTCGAGCGCGGCGACGAGATCAGGATCGCCGGATCGCGCTCCAACGTCATCCTCGACGGCGAGCTGTTCGAGGCCAATGACGAGCGCCCGATCGTGCTGCGCCCGACCCCGCCCGTGCCCTTCCTGAGGCTGGCCGCCTGAGCCGGGGCGATGGTAGGACGGCCGCGATGACGGTCGAGCGCCTCGCCGATCTGGTTGCCGCCGAACTGGCCGAGCCGGTCGATCCGCGCGTCGCGGCGATGGCGGCGGCGATCGCGGCGCGCTATCCGGGCGCCGCGCGGGCCGTGCTGTTCTACGGCTCCTGCCTGCGCGAGCGCCGGCTCGACGGGCTGATGCTCGATTTCTACCTGGTCGTCTCGGACTATCGCGCTGCCTATGGCCGCGGCTGGCTCGCCTTCGCCAATCGCGTCATCCCGCCCAATGTCTTCCCCTTCGCGCACGGCGGCCTCAGCGCCAAATATGCGGTGCTGAGCGAGGCCGATTTCGCGCGCGAATGCGGCATGGAGGCGACCAGCACGTCGGTGTGGGCGCGCTTCGCCCAGCCCTCGCGACTCGCCTGGGCGGCGGATGATGCGGCGCGCGCGGCGGCGGTCGCGGCGGTCGCCGAGGCGCCGGTGACGCTGTTCCAGCGAACCCTCCCCGTCATCGGCGGGGGCGGGCGCGATATCGTTGCGATCTGGCAGCGGGGCTTTCGCCTGACCTATGGCGCGGAATTGCGGGCCGAGCGGGCCGCGCGCCCGGAGGCGATTGTCGCGGCCGCGCCCGAGCGCTATGCGCGCTTCGGCGCGGCGACGCTGGCAGCGATTGCCGGGCGGACGGGCGCCGGCGCAGGTGGCGAAGTGCCGCTGGTCGCGTCGGCGCGACGCATGGAGCGCTGGTGGCGACGCATGCGGCGCAAGGGCAAGGCGCTGACCGTGCTGCGTCTCGCCAAGGCGACCACGACCTTCGCCGGCGGCGTGGATTATCTTGCCTGGAAGATCAATCGCCACGCCGGGACGAAGATCGAGCTCACGCCCTGGCAGCGGCGCCACCCGATCGTGGCGGGGCTCATTCTGCTGCCGCGCCTGTTGCGGCGAGGCGCGGTCCGCTGACGTCGAGCGCGTTCGCCACCGCTTCGGCGAGCGCGGCGACGGTGAACGGCTTGCGCAGCACCTCGCTGCCGGCGAGGCCGCCGGCGTCGCCCGCCTCGCCGACATAGCCGGTGACGAACAGGATCGGCAGGTCGGGATAGATCGGGCGGATCCGGGCGGCGAGTTCGGTGCCGGTCATTTCGGGCATCATCACGTCGGTGATGACCAGCGCGACGTCGCGCTCCTCGGCGAGAATGGCGAGCGCTTCGGCGCCGCTGCCGGCGCCGAGCGGCCGGTAGCCGAGCTCCTCGAGCGCGCCGATCGTCGAGCGGGCGACGCGCGGATCATCCTCGACGACGAGGATATGCGCGCCGACATGCGCCCTGGCCGCGTGCGCGGGGGCCGCGGCCTCGGCCGCGACCTCGGCGCTCGCCGTTCGCGCGAGCGGGCGCGGCGCCTCCTGCGCCCCGGCGACGAGGCGCGGCAGGAACAGGGTCACGCTCGTGCCTTGGCCCGGCGTCGAGGCGATCGCCGCATGGCCGCCCGACTGGCGCGCGAAGCCGAACATCTGCGACAGGCCGAGGCCCGTCCCCTTGCCGACCGGCTTGGTTGTGAAGAAGGGCTCGAACACCCGTTCCAGATTTTCGGGCGAGATGCCGACGCCGGTGTCGCTTACCGCGATGCGGACATATTCGCCGGCGGGCAGGTCGTCGATCTCGCGCTCCGCCACCTGGACATTGTCGACCGCGATGGTGAGCGTGCCGCCGTCGGGCATCGCGTCGCGGGCGTTGACGGCGAGGTTGAGGACCGCGTTTTCGAGCCGCGTCGGATCGGCATGGACCGTCCAGGGCTCGTCGGCGAAGCGGGTCACGACCTGGATACGCTCGCCGATCGCGCGGTCGAGCAGTTCCAGCATGCTCTCGATGAGCTCGGATGGCGAGATCGCCTCGGGCAGCAGCGGCTCGGCGCGGGCGAAGGCGAGCAGGCGACGGGTGAGCGCGGCGGCGCGGGTCGCTCCCTCCATCGCGTTATCGAGGTGGAATTCGACCTCGCGGCGCGGCCCGTGCAGCTTGCGCCGGGCAAGATCGAGCCCGCCGACGACGACCGCGAGCATGTTGTTGAAATCGTGCGCGATTCCGCCGGTTAGCTGGCCGACCGCCTCCATCTTCTGGATCTGTCGAAGCTGCGCCTCGGCGGCGGCGCGCTCGGCCATTTCGGCCTGCAGCCGGTTGTTCGCCTCGCGCAGCTCGGTGGTGCGCGCCTCGACCGCCTGTTCGAGCGTCACCGCGCGCCAGGCCTCGTCGTCCGCCTCGCGCCGGGCGCGCACGCTTTCGAGGAAGGCGCGATAGGCGAGGAAGGCGAGGCCGAGCGCGCCGATCGCGATGAATATGGCGACCCAGCCGAGCCATTCGGTGTAGCGGTCCGCCCGCTCGACGAAGACCTGCGTCTGCCGCATCCGCTCGGCGAGGCTGCGCCGCTCGGCGCTGGCGATCTCGTCGAGCTTGTTGCGCAGCCGCGGCAGCGTCGGCGCGGCGCCGGCCTGGTAGAACAGGGCGATGCCGCCCGATCCGATATGCTGCTGCGCCGCCACCGCCGCCGGCGAGAGCTCGGCGTTGCGCTGCTCGAACAGCCGGCGCAGCTCGGCCACCCGCCGCGCCTGATCGGCATCGCCGGCGAGCAGGCGCTGGATCTGCTGGATCTGGAAATCGGCGTTGCGCCACTCGTTGTAATAGTCGGTGCCGGTGCTCTGGTTCTCGTCGAGCACGAAGCGGCCGAGCGCCGCCTCGGCGCGCGCGATCGCGCTGTCGGCCAGGCGGGCGCGCAGCATGATGTCGTTGGTGCGGCGCTCCCAGCCGAGCGCCTCATCGCGGGCGCGGTTCGACCAGGCGATCATGAAGATCAGCCCGATCAGCGCCAGGGTCGCGATCAACGCGGCCGCGCTCACCCACAAGGCGTTCCGGGAGGGCCTGGCCCCTTCCTCGGCGCGATGGATCGCCTCTTCCGCCATCGCGCGCAGATTAAAGGATGGTGAACGGCAAGGAAAGGCTGACTCTGGGCGCGCTCAGCCGATCACGCCGGTCGCCTCGCCCGCCCGCCTGAACCGCGCGAGGATCTCGCCGACCTCCTCGCCCGAATGCTCGGCGCAGAGCGAGCAGCGCAGCAGGGTCATGCCGGCGGGGGTCGCCGGCGGCCGGGCGAGATTGACGTACAGGCCCTCCTCGAGCAGCGCCTCCCACATCGCCGCGCCCATGTCGAGATCGGGCATGATCACCGCGACGATCGCCGATTGCGGCGCCTCGGTGCCCAGGGTGAAGCCCATTTCTTTCAGGCCGGCGTGGAGCCGCCTGGAATTTTCCCACAGGTGCGCGCGCTTGCCGGAGCCGTGCATCAGCTTGCGGATCGAGGTCGCCGCGGTCGCGACCACGCTCGGCGGCAGCGAGGCGGTGAACACATAGGGGCGGCACACGAGGCGCAATATCTCGAACTTGGGGTGGTTGGAGACGCAGAAGCCGCCGACCGTCCCGACGCTCTTGGAAAAGGTGCCGATGATGAAATCGACCTGGTCGATGACCCCCTGCTCCTCGGCGACGCCGCGGCCGTTGGGGCCGATGAAGCCCATCGAATGGGCCTCGTCGACCAGCACCATCGCGCCGTGCGCCTTCGCGACGGCGACCATCTCCCTGAGCGGCGCGACGTCGCCCAGCATCGAATAGACGCCTTCGAGCACGACCAGCTTGCCGGCCTCGGCGGGGATGCGGGCGAGCCGCTTGTCCAGCGCCGCCACGTCGTTGTGGCGGAAGGGGACGACCTCGGCGTCGCCCATCCTGCAGCCGTCATAGATCGAGGCGTGGCTGTCGATGTCGAGCACGACATAGTCGCCCTTGCCGGCGAGCGTCGAAATCACGCCGAGATTGGCCTGGTAGCCGGTCGAGAACACCATGGCATGATCCATGGCGTAGAAGTCCATCAGCGCCTGCTCGACCGCCTTGTGGCCGCTATAGGTGCCGTTGAGCACGCGGCTGCCGGTGGTGCCCGATCCGAATTGGTCCAGCGCCTGCTTGCCGGCGGCGATGACGTCCTCGTCGAACGTCATGCCCATGTAATTGTAGGTGCCGAGCAGGATCGTCTCCCTGCCGTTGCAGATCGCCCGCGTCGGCGAGAGCACCTTTTCCATCACCAGCGCGAAGGGATCCCTCACGCCGGTCGCGAGCAGCGCTTCGCGCTGGGCGATGAGGGGATCGAACTTGGAGAAGAGGTCGGCCGCCGCGCGCGGGGCGGCGGATGTGATGTCGTTCATTGCCCGTCCTTAATGAGCCGCCGCATCGCTGCCAAGAAATTGCGGCTGAACCTAGGCGGGGCGGGGAGGGGCGGCTTCGCGCGCCCGCCGCCGCCCGGCCCCCGGCGCGCTCAGGCCGCCTTCAGCGTCGCCATGTCGATGACGAAGCGATATTTGACGTCGCCCTTCAGCATCCGGTCGTAGGCGGCGTCGATGTCCTGCATCGCGATCATCTCGATGTCCGAGGTGATGCCGTGCCCGGCGCAGAAATCGAGCATCTCCTGGGTCTCGGCGATGCCGCCGATCAGCGATCCGGCGATCGCGCGGCGGCCGGCGACCAGCGGGAAGATGTTGGGCGAGGGGTGGGGGCTCGCCGGCACGCCGACCAGCACCAGCGTCCCGTCGCGGCCGAGCAGCCTGGTATAGTCGTCCAGCCGGTGCGGCGCCGCCACCGTGTCGAGGATGAGGTCGAAGCTGCGCGCGTGCGCCGCCATCTGGTCGGGATCGGTCGAGATCACGACCTCGTCGGCGCCGAGATCGCGCGCCGCCTGCCGCTTCGATTCCGAGGTCGTGAAGGCGACGACATGGGCGCCGAGCGCGTGGGCGAGCTTGACGCCCATGTGGCCGAGCCCGCCGATGCCGACGACGCCGACCTTCCTGCCCGGCCCCGCGCCCCAGTGGCGCAGCGGCGACCAGGTGGTGATCCCGGCGCACAGCAGGGGCGCCGCGCCGGCGAGATCCTTCTCGTCGTGGCGGATGACGAGGACGAAATGCTCGTCCACCGTGATCGACTCCGAATAGCCGCCATAGGTGTTCTCGCCATGGCCATCCATCCAGCCGTTATAGGTGCCGCAAAAGCCATGCGGGCCTTCGCAGAACTGCTCCAGCCCCTCGCCGCACGAGGCGCAGGCGCGGCACGAATCGACCATGCAGCCGACGCCGACGAACTGGCCGGGGCGGACCTTGGTCACCTCCGCGCCGACGGCGGTGACGCGGCCGATGATCTCGTGCCCCGGCACGCTCGGAAACTTGACGCCGCCCCATTCGCCGCGCGCCGTGTGCAGGTCGGAATGGCAGACGCCGCAATAGAGGATGTCGATCGCGACATCCTTCGGCCCCGGCTCGCGCCGGTCGATCACCATTTGCGCAAGCGGGGTGGTCGCGGACTGGGCGCCGTAGGCCTTGGCTCTCATCATTCGTTCTCCGATCGTCTCGCAATGGGTCCGGGGCGAGCGCCGCGCGCCGGGCCGATGGGATTCAGCCGGGCTGGCGGACAAGGCTCCGTCCGTCGACCGCCTCGGTCGCCCGCGACGCGGCGATGCTTGCGTCGCGACAGATATGGGCGAACGGGCCGCGTCGGAAAAGGCCGTCCGAATAGCAAAATCTTGCCTTTGGCCCATCCCGCGCGCCCGTGCGCGAGAAAGCTCTTGCGCTCCCGGGTGGCAGCCGACAGTCTATGCTGCGCCGCAGCGTAAGTCGACGCGAGCGGTCATTCCGGGACGAACGGAGGGACGAAGTGGCGCCAGCGCCGCGACAGCCTGGGCTCTACGACCCGCGCGACGGGCGCGACAGCTGCGGCATGGGCTTCGTCGTCGATGTCAAGGGCCGGGCGTCGCACGAAATCATCGAACAGGGGCTGCGCGTCCTCACCAATCTCGATCACCGGGGCGGCGTCGGCGCCGATCCGACGATGGGCGATGGCGCCGGCTGCCTGATCCAGATCCCGGACGAGCTGATGCGCGCCTGGGCCGATTCGGCGCGGGTCACGCTGCCGCCGCCGGGGGACTATGCGGTCGCGATGTGCTTCCTGCCCACCGACCAGGCGGGGCGGCAGGCGGCGATCGAGCGCTTCGAGCATTTCATCCGCATCGAGGGCCAGCTCCTGGTCGGCTGGCGCGACGTGCCGGTCGATCCGGGCGCGGCCGGCGATGCGGTGCGGGCGACGATGCCGGTGATCCGCCAGGCGGTGATCGCGCGCGGCCCTTCGGTGCGCGACCAGCAGGCGTTCGAGCGCAAGCTGCTCGCCATCCGCAAGCAGACGCAGAACCCGCTCGAGGATCTCGCCCACAAGCGCGCGCTTCCCGGCCTGTCCGATTTCTACATCGCCTCGCTGTCGAGCCGGACGCTGGTGTACAAGGGCATGTTGCTCGCGACGAAGCTCGGCCAGTTCTACCGCGACCTTGCGGACCCGCGGGCCAGGACCGCGCTGGCGATGGTCCACCAGCGCTTCTCGACCAACACCTTCCCGTCCTGGCGGCTCGCCCATCCCTATCGCTTCATCGCCCATAATGGCGAGATCAACACGGTGCGCGGCAATGTGAACTGGATGAATGCTCGCCGGCGCACGCTCGAATCGCCGCTGCTCGGCGCCGATCTCGACAAGATGTGGCCGATCATTCCGCACGGCCAGTCCGACACCGCCTGCCTCGACAACGCGCTCGAGCTGCTGCTCGCCGGCGGCTATTCGCTGCCCCATGCGATGATGCTGCTGATCCCCGAGGCGTGGGCCGGCAACGAGGCGATGGAGCCGGCGCGGCGCGCCTTCTACGAATATCATGCGGCGCTGATGGAGCCGTGGGACGGCCCGGCCGCGATCGCCTTCACCGACGGGCGCCAGATCGGCGCGACGCTCGACCGCAACGGGCTCAGGCCCGCGCGCTTCGTCGTCACCGACGATGATCTCGTCGTCATGGCCTCGGAGAGCGGCGTGCTGCCGATCCCGGAGGAAAAGATCGTCCGCAAGTGGCGGCTCCAGCCCGGCCGGATGCTGCTCATCGACCTCGAGGAAGGGCGGATCGTCGAGGACGAGGAGATCAAGTCTCGGCTCGCCGGGGCCGCGCCATATGGCGAGTGGCTGAAGGACACCCAGTTCAACCTCAGGGACCTGCCGCCGGCCGGCCCGCCGAGGCGCACCGATCCCGCCGCGCTCACCGATCTCCAGCGCGCCTTCGGCTATAGCGACGAGGACCTCAAGTTCTTCCTCGGCCCGATGGCGGCGGCCGGCGACGATCCGATCGGATCGATGGGCACCGATACGCCGCTCGCCGTGCTCTCGGAAAGGCCGCGGCTGCTCTACGACTATTTCAAGCAGAATTTCGCGCAGGTCACCAATCCGGCGATCGATCCGATCCGCGAATCGCTGGTGATGTCGCTGGTGTCGATGATCGGCCCCCGGCCCAACCTGCTCGGCCAGCAGGCGGGCACGCACAAGCGGCTCGAAGTCTCGCAGCCGATCCTCACCAACGAGGATCTGGAGAAGATCCGCGCGATCCACGAGACGCTCGACGGCGCCTATCGCACGATCACGCTCGATGCGACCTGGCCGAAGGGCGGCGACGGGCAGGCGCTGGAGGCGGCGATCCAGCGGCTGTGCTGGGAGGCGACCGAGGCGGTGCTCGCCGACATCAACGTGCTGATCCTCTCGGACCGCAATACCTCGAAGGATCGGGTGCCGATCCCCGCCGCGCTCGCGACCGGCGCGGTCCACCACCACCTGATCCGCCAGGGGCTGAGGATGCAGACCGGCCTCGTCGTCGAAACCGGCGAGGCGCGAGAGGTGCATCACATGTGCGTGATCGCCGGCTATGGCGCCGAGGCGATCAACCCCTGGCTCGCCTTCGACACGATCGCCGCGCTCACCGACGCGCCCGACGCGCAGGAAAAATATATCAGGGCGCTCGGCAAGGGCATCCTCAAGGTGATGTCCAAGATGGGCATTTCCACCTACCAGTCCTATTGCGGCGCGCAGATCTTCGATTGCGTCGGCCTCTCGCGCGCGCTGGTCGACCGCTATTTCACCGGCACCGCCTCGCCGATCGATGGCGTCGGCATCGGCGAGATCGCCGAGGAGACGGCGCGGCGCCATGCCATCGCCTATGGCGGCGCCGAGGGGCTGGACCCCGGCGGGCTCTACGCGCAGCGGCTCGGCGGCGAGGCCCATGCCTGGACGTTCGAGAGCATCGCCAGGCTCCAGCACGCGGTGCGCGGCAAGCTGCCCGAGGCCTATCGGGAGTTCGCGCGCGAGATCAACGAGCAGGAGCGGCGGCGGCTGACGCTGCGCTCGCTGATGCGGCTCAGGCCCGCCGGGCCGCCGGTGCCGGTCGAGGAGGTCGAGCCCGCCGCCAGCATCGTGCGCCGCTTCGCCACCGGGGCGATGAGCTTCGGCTCGATCAGCCGCGAGGCGCACACCACGCTCGCGGTCGCGATGAACCGGATCGGCGGCAAGTCCAACACCGGCGAGGGCGGCGAGGAGCCGGATCGCTTCGCGCCGCTCGCCAATGGCGATTCGATGCGCTCGGCGATCAAGCAGGTGGCCTCGGGCCGCTTCGGCGTCACCGCGCACTATCTGGTCAATGCCGATGAGCTGCAGATCAAGGTCGCGCAGGGCGCCAAGCCGGGCGAGGGCGGACAGCTTCCCGGCCACAAGGTCGACGCGCAGATCGCCGCGGTGCGCCATTCGACGCCCGGCGTCGGCCTGATCTCGCCGCCGCCCCACCACGACATCTATTCGATCGAGGATCTGGCACAGCTCATCCTCGACCTGCGCTCGGTGAACCCGACGGCGCGCATTTCGGTGAAGCTGGTCTCCGAACGGGGCGTCGGCACGGTCGCGGCCGGCGTCGCCAAGTGCCTCGCCGACCATGTCGTCATCGCCGGCTATGAGGGCGGAACCGGCGCATCGCCGCTGACGTCGCTCAGCCATGCCGGCCTGCCGTGGGAGATCGGCCTCGCCGAGGCCCAGCAGACCCTGGTCGGCAACGGCCTGCGCGGGCGCATCTGCGTGCAGGTGGACGGGGGGCTGCGGACCGGGCGCGACGTCGCCATCGCGGCGCTGCTCGGCGCGGACGAATTCGGCTTCGCGACCGCGCCGCTGATCGCCGCCGGCTGCGTGATGATGCGCAAGTGCCATCTCAACACCTGCCCGGTCGGCATCGCCACGCAGGACCCGCGCCTGCGCGCCCGCTTCAGGGGACAGCCCGAGCATGTCATCAACTATTTCTTCTTCGTCGCGGAGGAGCTGCGCGAGATCATGGCCGGCCTCGGCCTGCGCAGCCTCGACGAGATGATCGGCCGCACCGACCTGATCGAGGCGCCGGGCGCGGACGTGCACGGGAAGGCGCGCGGCATCGATCTTTCGCGCCTGCTCGCGCCGCCGCAAGGCGACGCTCGGCGCAACGACGCGCCGATCCGCCGCGAGCTGAAGCCCCGCATCGATCCGCTGCTGGTCGAGGCGCTGGACGGGCGGCTGCCGGCGCGGATCGAGATGACGGCCGGCAATACCGATCGCTCGGTCGGGGCGATGGTTTCGGGCGAGATCGCGCGCCGCTTCGGCGCCGAAGGGCTGCCGGACGGCACGCTCACTGCCCGGCTCATCGGCTCGGTCGGGCAGAGTTTCGGCGCCTTCCTCGCGCCCGGCGTGACGCTGGAGCTGATCGGCGACGCAAATGACTATGCCGGCAAGGGCCTCTCGGGCGGGCGGCTGATCGTGCGTCAGCCCGAAGGCGTGAGGCGGGACGCGGCGGCGAACATCATCGTCGGCAATACCTGCCTGTACGGCGCGACCTCGGGCGAGGCCTTTTTCGGCGGCGTCGCCGGCGAGCGCTTCGCGGTGCGCAATTCGGGCGCGATCGCCGTGGTCGAGGGCACCGGCGATCATGGCTGCGAATATATGACCGGCGGGCGCGTCGTCGTGCTCGGGCCGACGGGACGCAATTTCGCCGCCGGCATGTCGGGCGGCATCGCCTATGTGTGGGATCCGCACGGCGCGTTCGAGGGCCGCTGCAACCCGGCCGGCATCGCGCTGGAGCCGGTGGACGATGCCGAATGGCTGCGCGCGATCATCGAGCGCCACCAGTCGCTTACCGGCAGCGCCCGCGCCGCCGCGATTCTCGGCGAATGGCCGCGCGCGCTCGGCCAGTTCGTGATGGTGATGCCGATCGAATATCGTCGTGCGCTCGCCGCTCTCGAGGCGGCGGCATGACCAATCCCACCGGATTCCTCGAGATCGAGCGGCGCGACCGGCCCAGCCGCCCGGTCGAGGAGCGGCTGCGGGACTGGTCCGAGTTCGTCGAGCCACTGGCCGAGACCGAGGTGCGGCTGCAGGCCGAGCGCTGCATGGATTGCGGCGTGCCCTTCTGTCACACCGGCTGCCCGGTCAACAATTACATCCCCGACTGGAACGACCTCGTCTCGCGCGGACGCTGGCGCGAGGCGACCGAGCGGCTGCACCGGACCAACAATTTCCCCGAGTTCACCGGCCGCGTCTGCCCGGCGCCCTGCGAGGCCGCCTGCACGCTGAACCTCGAGGATGTGCCGGTGACGATCAAGACGATCGAATGCGAGATCGTCGATCGCGGCTTCCGCGAGGGCTGGATCGGCCCGGTCTTCTCGCCGCGCGGCTCCGGCAGGCGCGTCGCCATCGTCGGCTCGGGGCCGGCGGGCCTCGCTTGCGCGCAGCAGCTCGCGCGCATGGGCCACGCGCCCACCGTGTTCGAGAAGAGCGACCGGATCGGCGGCCTGCTCCGCTACGGCATCCCCGATTTCAAGCTGGCCAAGAGCCTGATCGACCGGCGGATGCTGCAGATGGAGGCGGAAGGCGTGATCTTCCGCACCGGCGTCGAGGTCGGCGTCACCATCTCGGTCGACCGGCTGCTCGACGATTATCACGTGCTCGTCCTCGCCGGCGGCGCGGAGCAGCCGCGCGACCTCGACGTGCCCGGGCGCGAGCTCGAGGGCATCCATTTCGCGATGGACTATCTGGTCCAGCAGAACCGCCGCGTCGCCGGCCTGCCGGTGTCCGGCCCGGCGATCACCGCCGAGGGCAAGCATGTCGTCGTCATCGGCGGCGGCGACACCGGGTCGGACTGCATCGGCACCGCCAACCGCCAGGGCGCGGCCCGGGTGACGCAGATCGAGATCCTGCCGCCCCCGCCGGCCAGGGAGGACAAGGGCACCGTCTGGCCGCGCTGGCCGGTGAAGCTGCGCACCTCCTCCTCGCACGAGGAGGGGGCGACCCGGCTCTTCTCGATGGTGACGCTGGAGGCGGAGGGCGACGGCCACCGGGTCGCGCGGCTGCGCTGCGAGCAGGACGGGAAGCCGTTCGAGCTGCGCGCCGATCTCGTGCTGCTCGCGATGGGCTTCACCGGCCCCGCAGCGGGCGGCGTGGTCGAGCGCGCCGGCGTCGGGATCGACCGCGGCCGCTACTCGACCTCGCGCCCCGGCGTGTTCGCCTGCGGCGACCTGCGGCGCGGCCAGAGCCTTGTCGTGTGGGCGATCCGCGAGGGCCGCGAATGCGCCGCCGCCATCGATCGCTACCTCGCCGCGCTCGACTGAGCGCTACAGGCCGAACAGCCGCCGGACGAGGTCGCCGAGCGGCGAGACCAGCGGCACGTGCCAGGAGGTCGCCACCGCCCAGAGCGCGGCCCCGCCGAGCAGCGCCGTCCAGCCGGGCCAGGCGTCGCGCCAGGGCGCGCGGCCGGCGGCGAGCGCGGCGAAGGGCAGGGCCGAGGTTCGCGCCTCCCAGCCCCGCCACGCCGCGCCGAAGCGGCGGCGCTTGCGCGCCTCCTGCCCGATCGAGCCGAACAGCGCGAGGATGAGGATGCCGCCGGCGACGATCAGGTTGCGCGGGCTGCCCGAGATCAGGATGTGGACGATCGCCCAGATGATGATGGCCCCGTTCATCGGGTGGCGCGTGATCGCGAACACGCCGCGCGGCGCGCCGATCGCCGCCTCGCGCGCGCCCGGCCTGGGGAAGGCCGGATTGCCGCGCAGCGAGCCGACGAGCAGGATGCAGGCGATCAGCATCACGCCCGACGCCAGCGGCCAAAGGCTCGTCGGCGCGATCCACAGCGGGTTCGCATCGTCGCCGGCGCGATAGGCGGCGATCATCCAGGCGAGGCTCGCCAGGGCGATCGCCGAGTAGAGGCCAAGGAACGGGCCCTCGCCGATGGCGCGCACCAGCGGCCCGCGCAACGGGTGCGACAGCGCGAAATGCAGCCCGACGAAGGCCAGGGTCGCCAGCGCGAGGCTGACGAGCGGGGTCACCGCCGGATATAGGCGTGCGGAAGCGCGCCCTCCTGCGGCTGGCGGTAGCGATCGCGCAGCTCGGTCTGGTGGTTGGCGAGCGACTGCGGCACGCCGTCGATCCACACCGCCTCGACGCCGCTCATGAGCTCGAGCGGATCGCCGTCCCAGATCACCACGTCGGCGCGGCGGCCGGGCCGGAGCGTCCCGATCTCGTCGCCGAGCCCGACAATCTCCGCCGGCCCGCCGCTGATCGCCGCGAACGCGCTGTTCCAGTCGAGCCCCATCGCGCCGGGAACGCGGGTGAGCGCGACGAGATTGCCGGCATATTGGGTCTCGACGCGGATGTTGCGGCCATCCTCGTCGTTGAGCATGCCGATCGCGACCCTGACTCCGGCCGCGCGCATCCGCCCGATGTTGGACTGGGTCGCGGCGAGCTGCTCGAAGCTTGCCGGCAGGTTGGTGAGCGCGTTGGCGAGCACCGGCACGCCGGCGGCGGCGATCCGGTCGGCGACGCGCCAGCCCTCGGCGGCGCCGACCAGGACGAGCCTCAGGCGCGGGAACTCCTCCTTCAGCGCGAGCACCTGGACGATGTCGCTCGCCCGCTCGACATGGACGAAGAGCTGCTGCGCGCCTTCGAGCACCGGCACCAGCGCGGCGGCGTCGAAGCGGGTGAGCAGCACGTCGTCGGAGCGCGCCGTCGTGCCCTGGAGATAGGGGTTGTCCGGCGAAAGGCCGGGCCCGCCCGGGCGCCGCGCGGCGGCCGGCGGGCGCAGGTCGCGCGCCTCGCGCAGCGCGTTGCGCAGCATCACATGGGCGGCGGCGCGGCTGCCGCCGGCATGTTCGGCGCCTTCCTCGCCCAGCTCGACGAACTGGAAGGCGCGCGGCTGCGTGACCGGCTCCATGTCGGCGCCGAGGTCGATGACCGCGCCCTGCCCGGCGAAGATCGTCCGCTGGCCGCGGCCGACGCCGGGCGAGACGATCGCGCGGGTCACGCCGGCGGCGCGGTTGACCGCGATCGCCAGCGCCATCGGGTTGACCGCCGGCGCGACGTCGATCGCGGCGTTGAACGGCGATCCCGGCGCGCCGACATCGTTGGTCTCGTCGACCGCGTCGACCTCGAGCAGGCCGAGCCGCGAGAAGCCGGCGACGATGCCGGGCGTCACCCATTTGCCGCGGGCATCGACCATGGTTGCCCCGGCCGGGACCGGCACGTCGGCGCCGGCGGCGACGACCCGGCCGGCGCGGATCAGCACGGTGCCGCCGTCGATCGGCGCGCTGCCGTCCCCGATCACCACGCGCCCGCCGGTGATCGCGATGGTTGCGCCTGCATCCTGTGCCGCGGCCGGCGCGGCAAGGCCGAGCGCGACGATCAGCGCGAGGAAAAGCCGCCTCATTTCGTGTCTCCCTCGCCCGGCTGGCCGAGCTCGAAGTCGGTCACCGGCCGCATCCTCGGGTTGTTCATGTCGTACATCAGCGCGCCGTCGATCCACACCTCGCGCGGCCGGCTGTAGACGCTGAGCGGATTGCCGTTCCACAGCACGACATCGGCGCGCTTGCCCGGCCGCAGCGAGCCGGTCTGGTCGGCGATGCCGAGCGCGCGCGCCGGATTGATCGCCAGCCAGCGCCAGGCGACCTCGTCGGGAATGTCGATCCCCATCCGCCGGCCGTCGGCCAGCGCCTCGGCGGCGGCCTGGTTCAGCCGCTGGATGCCGTTGGCGTCGTCGGAATGGACAATCGCGCAGGCGCCGGCATTGTGGACCATCGGGATATTCTCGTTGATCGCGTCATAGGCTTCCATCTTGAAGCCCCACCAATTGGCCCACATCGACGCGCAGCTGTCGTTCTCGCGCAGCAGGTCGGCGATCTTGTAGGCCTCGACCGCGTGGTGGAAGCTGGCGATGTGGAAGCCGAACTCGCGCGCCATGTCGAGCATGACGGCCATCTCGTCGGCGCGGTAGCAATGGTTGTGGACGAGGATCCGGCCGTCCAGCGCCTCGACCAGGGTCTCGAGGGCGAAATCGCGCGCCGTGTTGGGATCGCGCGCGCGCCGCTCGCGATATTCGATCGCGCGCTGCCAGGTCTGGCGCATCACCGCGACATTGCCCATCCGGGTCGAGGGGATCTGCCGCCGGCTGCCATAGACGCGCTTCGGATTTTCGCCACAGGCCATCTTGAGCCCGCGCGGCGCGTCGGGGAAGCGCATCGCCTGGACGGTGCGCGCCGGCACGTTGCGCAGCGTCACGCCGCGCCCGCCGAACAGGTTGGCGGAGCCGGGCAGGATCTGGAGCGTGGTGACGCCGCCATTGACGAGCGCCCGCGTGAAGCCCGGATCCTGCGGCCACACGCTGTGCTCGGCCCACACTTCCGGGCGCACCGGGCTGGTCGCCTCGTTGCCGTCGGAATGAGCGGAGACGCCGGGGCTGGGATAGTCGCCGAGATGCGAATGGACGTCGATCACGCCCGGCGTCACCCACAGGCCGGTGCCGTCGATCCGCGCCACCCCTTCGGGAATCGGCGTGTCGGGCCCGCCGACCGCCTGGATGCGGCCATCGGCCATGACGATCGTGCCGTTCTCGATCCGGCCGCCCTCGCCATCGTAGATCGTCGCGCCGGTGATCGCGGTCGGCGCCGAGGGATAGGGGCGATAGGTGGAGGGATAGGGATCCTCCGGCGGCGTGTAGCGGTTCGTCGCGGAGGCCGACGCCGGCTGGGCGCCGCCACCGGCGCCGGCACCGGCGCAGGCGACGAGGGCGACCGCGCTGGCGGCGGCGAGAAGGATTCGCATTTTACTGAACACCGTGCATCCACCTCTTGAGCAGCGGGGAAAGGATGAGCAGGAACACGCCGATGCCGGCGGCGATCAGGCCGATATGCCAGAACACGCCGACATAGGTTTCGAGGCTGACCTGCAGGTTGGTGACCTGGCCGCCCACCGTTTCGACGCTCGCCACCTGCGCGACGACGCCGGCGACATATTGGGCGCAGGAGATCGACAGGAACCACACGCCCATCATCAGCCCGACGATGCGCGCGATCGACAGCTTGGTGATCATCGACAGCCCCACCGGCGAGATGCACAGCTCGGCGATGCTGTGCATCAGGTAGAGCCCGGCGAGCCACCACAAGGCGACCTTGAAATCGGGTCCGGCGAAGTTCGTTCCCCAGACGAGGAACAGGAAGCCGGCGCCGACGCCGACCAGCGCGATCGCGAACTTGACCGGGATCGAGGGCTCGAGGACCGCCGCCTCGGTCCAGCCGGCGACCTGGCGCACCCAGGCGAACGCCGCGACGAGGGCGAGCGCCGCCAGGACCAGGGCGACGATCGCCGCCAGGGCCGGATTGGCGGCGAAGGCGCCGTGGACCGCCCGGGCGATGTAGAGCCCGGCCAGGGCGAGCAAGGCGGCCCAGACATAGCCGAGCGCCTTGAGGCCGCCGCTGGGCGCGACCTTGCGGCGCGCGAGCGCGCTCCACAGGATGCTCATGATCGGCGCGAAGATGATGATCGAGAGCGGGTTGAACTGCTGCGTCTGCGGCGCCGACATCGAGAACAGGCCGAAGACCGACAGGTCGGTGTTGCGGTCGGCGAACAGGGTGAGCGACGAGCCCGCCTGCTCGAACAGCGTCCAGAAGACGACGTTGAAGGTGACGAGCACCATCGCCACCACCATCATCTGGAATTCCTGCCGGCTGCCCGCGAACCAGGACCACAGCAGGATCGCCGGCACCCCGATCAGGAACGAGCCGAACAGCAACTTGCCCATCAGCGGCAGCGACAGGACGTAGCCGACGATGCCGGTGCCGGGCGCGGGCTCGGGCGCGTTCATCAGGTTGGTGAAGAGGAAGTAGAAGAGCGGCACCGCGACCAGCGCGAGGATGTAGATGATGAGCCCGCGGTCCGGCCCGGCCTGCGCCGGCGTCTCGCCGATGCCGTCGAGGCGGCCGCCGTCGAAGCGGATCAGGCAATAGGAAAGGAGCATGCCGGCGGCGGCGAGGCCGAAGCCGGCCCACCAGCCGAACGCGTCGGCGAGAATCGGGCAGAGCAGCTGCGAGCCGATCGAGCCGAGATTGATGCCCATGTAGAAGATGGTGAAGCCGGCGTCGCGGCGGCGATCGCCCTGCGCGTAGAGCGATCCCACCATGGTCGAGATGTTGGGCTTGAAGAAGCCGTTGCCGATCGACACCAGGCTGAGCGCGATCAGCATGATTGCGACGAACAGCGCGTTGCGCTCGCCGCCCGATTCGAACTGGCCGGGCGCGACCGTGCGCGCGACGCTGTTGTCGGCGTTGAGCAGCGAGATGCTGCCGTCCTCATTGCCCTGGATCGCGTAGCGCCGGTCACCGTCGACGAGGAAGCGCTGCTCGTTCTCGTGGCTGCTCGGCCCGTCGCGGAAATTGTCGATCTGGACCTCGTAGCGCTGGCCGTCGACCACCGCATAGGGCCGCGCCGCCTCGCCGCCGAAGCAGAGCGTGAAATAGCCGATCGCCATCAGGATTGCGCCGAACTTCACCGCCCGCTTGGAGCCGAGATACTGGTCGGCGAGGAAGCCGCCGACCAGCGGGGTGAGGTAGACCAGCGCGGTATAGCCGCCGTAGAGGCCGGTCGCCTCGTGATCCGAAAAGATGAAATGCTTGGTGAGGTAGAGCGTCAGGAGCGCCCGCATCCCGTAGAAGCCGAAGCGCTCCCAGGCTTCGGTCGAGAACAGCCGGGCGAGCTGCCTCGGATGGCCGAACCAGGTTTTCCCGGCGGCCGGGTTGACACGGCTGATGTCCGGCTCGCCCGCGGAATCGGCGGTGGGCGTGTCTACCATGCGTTCGCTCCCCCAGGGTCTTCGGGCCGTTGTCGGCGCGCTTTCTTGTCCGGCGCAACCTAACGGTGAATTTTCTCCTGTGAAGCCGGATTGTTACCCGTCGCCCCGGCTGGTAGCGCCGCGCCATGTTCAACGACACCTCCTCGCTGCTCGCCTATCTGGAAAGCCGCCGCTCGACCCGGCCGCGCGATCTCGTCGCGCCGGGGCCGGACGCGGGCCAGCTTCGCCGCATCCTCGCGGTCGCGATGCGCACGCCCGATCACGGCAAGCTCCATCCCTGGCGCTTCGTCCATGTCGCCCCGGGCCGGCGCGAGGCCTTCGCCGACCTGCTCGAGCGCGCCTGGCGCGCCGAAAATCCCGATCCGCGAGAGGCCCATGTCGAGGCCGCGCGGCGCTTCGCGCACCAGGCGCCGACGCTCGTCGTCGCGCTGTCGCGGCCGCAGCCCGGCCACAAGATCCCGGTCTGGGAGCAGGAGCTTTCCTGCGGCGCGGCCTGCATGAACCTGCTCCACGCCGCCGCCGCGCTCGGCTTCGGCGGCGGCTGGGTGACCGGCTGGGCGGCCTATTCGCCGATCGTGCGCGACGCCTTCGGCGGGCCGGGCGAGCGCATCGCCGGCTTCCTCTTTCTCGGCACCAGCGGGGCGCCCCTCGCCGAGCGGGCGCGGCCGGCGATCGACGACGTGGTCCAGCAATGGGACGCGCCGGCAACTTTCCCTTGACCCGGCGACTGTATTATCCCACCATGACGGCCATGAACAGCGACCGCCCCGTCTACCTGCGCCTGCGCGATACGATCGCGGCGATGATTCTCGACGGGCGCGTGCGCGATGGCGATGCGCTGCCCTCGGTGCGCAGCCTTGCCGCCGATTTCGGCGCCAATCCGCTCACCGTCGCCAAGGCCTACCAGACGTTCCAGGAGGAGGGGCTGGTGACGGTGAAGCGCGGCGTCGGCATGTTCGTCGCCCCCGGCGCGGCCGAGCGGCTGCGCGCGAGCGAGCGCGAGGATTTCCTGAAGCGGCGCTGGCCGGCGATCGTGACGCACATGCGCCGGCTCGGGCTCGATTCGGCCGAGCTGGTCGAGCGCTCGCTCGCCTGATCGCGCCGCCGCGCCATTGCATGCGCGCCCGCGCATGCCCACGCCATTGCGTGCGCGCCCGCGCATGCCCACATCGCCGGCATGGCAATCCTCGCGCTGCGCGCCTTTCTCGTCTCGTTCGTCGCGAGCCTCGCCCTGCTGCTCGGCGCCTATGGCATCGTCGCCAGCCTCGCCTAGGGGCGTCCCGAAGGCGTCGCGCGCCGGCGCTTGATTTCGCTCGCGCCGTGCCGCACCATGAGGCGCTCGCGCCCGGAGGCTTTCGATGCGCTCGATCACCCTTCGCCCGGTCCTCCTGATTCCCTCGCTCCTCGCGCTCGCCGCCTTCAGCGAAGGCCATGGCGGCGGCCCGCCGGTCGTGCCCTATGCGTGCAGCGATGGCGAGACTGCCCAGGTCGTCTACGAAGCGGGCGGCGATTTCCTCCACGCGCGCGCGCTCGTCACCCATGGCGGCCGCACGATCGAGATGGCGGCGGCGCCGACGCTCGACGGCCTGCGCTATCGCGGCGGGGCGGGGGAGGGCGGCGCGCCGCTCGCCTGGTCGGTGCGCGGCGAGGAGGCGATCCTCTCGGCCGCGCCGACCGAGCAGTCCTATGCCGGCGATGAGGAGGCGTTGCTGCGCTGCCAGCGGCTGCGCGCCGGCGACTTCGCCGTGGCCGGGCCGGGAGAGCGCGGTCACTGACCTCGATCCCTCGCCGCCGCGCCGGCCGCGCCCGTCCACTGTGGCCGATTTGCCGCACCGGGGCGCCGCCTCGGCCTTGCGGCATTGACAGACGGGCGATCATTGGTGCTTGGCCGCTGGCTTGGGGCCGGATCGCCGGCCGTGGCGGGGTTTCGATACTGAACCGATGACGAAAGGCAAAGCGAGCCTGTGGATCGTCGGCCTCGGCGTCGCGCTGACGGCGACCGGGGCGGCGGCGCAGACCGGCAACGAGGCCGTCCCGATCGGTCCGCCGCAGCTTCAGAATTTCCAGTTGCAGCCGTCGCGGGAGGATGCGCGGCAACCCGAGGCGCAGGGGCCGGACCTGCCGCCGGACGTTGCGCCGCGCGAAGCGACGCCGGCGCCGTCGAACCGGTCCGGGCCGCCGATCGTCGCGGTGCCGCCGCCGCCGCGCATGCCGCAATTGCGCCTGCCGCCCGGCGTCGCCGGGGGCGCCCGCCAGCCGCCCGCCAC
>JBDZVR010000003.1:0-150662 GCA_040255785.1 Sphingomonadales bacterium | reverse complement strand
TCGCCCGCGCCGGCGCCGGCCGCCGCTTCCGCGCGCGGCCCCGCCGCGGCGGCCTCGGGCCGCTGGCGCGTGCAGCTCGGCGCGTTCAGCACCGAGGCCAATGCGCGCCGCGCCTGGGCCGGAGTGCGCGGCCGGCTCCCCGGCCTGCGACCCTTCTACGTGCGCGCCGGCAATGTCGTGAGGCTTCAGGCCGGGCCGCTCGCGAGCCGCGCCGAGGCTTCGCGCGCCTGCGCATCGGCCGCCCAGGCCTGTTTCCCGGTCGCGCCCTGAGGCTATGTTAACCACATGACTTAACCGCCGTTTCGCTCCGCCGTCTTAGGACGCGGTGACGAAATCGGGGGGGGGGTGTCGATGAATGTGGCTGGATCGGTCGAGCGCCCGACGCGGATGGCGTCCCCGTGGCGGCGGCGGCGGATGTGCGTGCTCGTCACCGATCCGCCCGCGCCGGCGGCGCTGCGCAGCGTCTCCGCACTCGGCGCCATGCTCGAAACCAACGCGCGGCCGCCGCTCGGTGCGCGCGTCGCGCTCCGCCATCCCGAGGCCGGGACGATCCCGGCCGAGGTCGAGGCGGTGTCGCTGGAGGGCGTCGCGCTGCGCTTCGACGGCTCGGCGCGTTCGGTCGCCTTCGCGCTCGCCGCGATCGCGGCGGACATGACCCGCCCGGCCTGAACGCTCAGTCCGTCACCCAGGCGCGGCGCGGATAGCCCTGCATGTAGAGCAGCGCGGTAAGATCGTTCGCCTCGATCCGCGCATCGGCGGCGGCCGCCGTCTTCGGCTTGGCACGGAAAGCGATGCCCAGCCCCGCCGCCTCGATCATCGCAATGTCGTTCGCGCCGTCGCCGACCGCCAGCGTCTCGGCCGGCGCGATCCCCCGCGCCGCCGCGGCTTCGGCCAGCGCCGCGCGCTTGACGGCGGCGTCGACGAGCGGCCGCGCGACCTTGCCGGTGAGCCGGCCGCCCCGCTCCTCCAGCACGTTAGCCCGGGCCTCGTCGAAGCCGATCGCCTCGGCCACCGGCCCGGCGAAACGGGTGAAGCCGCCCGACACGAGCACGGTGTGGGCGCCGTTCGCCCGCATCGTTCGCACCAATGTCCGGGCGCCGGCGGTGAGCCGCACGCGCTCCTCGCGGCAGCGCTCGATCGTGTCGGCGGGGAGGCCGGCGAGCAGCGCCACCCGCGCATCGAGCGCGGCGGCGAAATCGAGCTCGCCACGCATCGCCCGCTCGGTCACCGCCGCAACCTCTGCCCTGAAGCCGGCATAGTCGGCGAGCTCGTCGATACATTCCTGGCCGATCATCGTCGAATCCATGTCGGCGACGAGCAGGCGCTTGCGGCGATGGGCGGCCGGCTGGACGATCGCGTCCAGCCCCGCGTCCAGCCCCTCCAGGGCGCGCCGCGCCGCGCGCGGATCGCCGGCAAGCGCCAGATCCGCGGCAATTCCCTCCTCGATCCACGCGAAACCGCGCGCACCGACCGCGTCGCTGGCCGCCGAAATATCGCCGCGCGTCAGCCGCTCCTTTGCTATCAGGGTCGCGATGAACATGAGGTCCTCGAAAATGCCGCCGCTCGCGCTTATCGCGGGGCCGACCGCGAGCGGCAAGTCGGCGCTTGCGCTGGCCCTGGCGGAGGCCGCGAACGGAGTCGTCATCAATGCCGATAGCGCGCAGGTTTACAAGGACTTGCGCGTCGTTTCGGCAAGGCCGTCAGAAGCCGATGAAGCGCGTGCGCCGCACCGGCTCTACGGCTATCGCGACGGCGCGCGCGCCTGTTCGGCGGTCGACTGGGCTGCCGACGCCAGGGCCGGGATCGCCGCCGCGCACGGCGCCGGCCGGCTCCCGATCCTCGTCGGCGGCACGGGCCTTTACCTGCGCACGCTGATCGAGGGCATCGCTCCGGTGCCCGCGATCGACCCGGAGGTGCGCGCCGCCGTCCGCGCCCTGTCCGTCGCCGAGGCCCACGCCGCGCTCGCCCGCGAGGATCCCGCCGCCGCAGCGCGCATCCGTCCGGGCGACACGACCCGCGCCGCGCGGGCGCTGGAGGTGGTGCGGTCCACCGGGCGGCCGCTGGCGCACTGGCAGGAGGCGCGCGCCGGGGGGATCGGCGGCACGGTGGCGCTGCGACCGCTCATCCTGCTGCCACCACGCGCCTGGCTCCACGCGCGTTGCGATTCACGCTTCGAGAAAATCTTTTCAGATGAAGGGATTGAGGAAGTTCGTTTACTCGTTGCGCGAAGGCTGCCCCCGTCCGCGCCCGTCATGCGTGCGATCGGGGTGCGGGAAATCGCGGCCTTCGTCGCCGGCGCGCTGACGCGCGACCAGGCGATCGCGGCGGGCCAGGCCGCCACGCGCCGCTATGCGAAGCGGCAATATACCTGGTTCCGTCACCAACCCCCGGCTGACTGGCGGCGGTTCGAGGGCGCGCTGGATTCCTCATCCGTTCGCGCCGAGCTTGTCGAAGCCCTTGCCTGTTCCTAGGCCCTGCCGACAGGCATCGTCCGTCCCCTCCCCCGCCCCGGGGAGAGAAGGGATGCGAATGGCCTCTCCCCGGCGCGGAGAGGGTGGATAAATGGAGCTTTGAAAAATGCGCGCTTATTTCGACAAGGATATCGACCCGGCCCTGATCCGCGCGAAGCGGGTCGCGGTGATCGGCTATGGCAATCAGGGCCGGGCGCAGGCGCTGAACCTCAGGGACAGCGGCGTCGATGTCGTGGTCGCCCTGCGCGAAGGCTCGGCCCGCCGCCCCGGCGCGCGAAGCGAGGGGTTCGAGGTAGCGACCGCCGCCGAGGCCGCCAGGCAATGCGACGTCGCCATCCTGCTCGCCGCCGACGAGGATCATGGCCACATCTATGACGAGGAACTGGCGCCGAACCTGCGAAGAGGCGCCGCGATCGGCTTCGCGCATGGCCTCTCGATCCGCTTCGGCCTGATCCGGCCGCGCGCCGATCTCGACATCTTCCTCGTCTCGCCCAAGGGGCCGGGCACGGCGCTGCGCCGCGAATATGAGCGCGGCTCGGGCCTCGTCTCGCTGGTCGCGGTCGAACAGGACGCCAGCGGCGGTGCGGAGGCGCTGGCCCTGTCTTATGCCGGCGCGATCGGCAGCGGCCGGGTCGGCATCCTCCCCACCAGCTTCGCCGAGGAATGCGAGGCGGACCTGTTCAACGAATCCGCGGTGCTGTGGGGCGCGATCCCCGAGCTGATCCAGGCCGGCTTCGAGACGCTGGTCGAGGCCGGCTTCGCGCCCGAAATCGCCTATTTCGAATGCCTGACCGAGGTGAAGCTGCTCGCCGACCTCATCTACGAACGCGGCATCGCCGGGATGCGCGAGGCGATCTCCAACACCGCCGAGTTCGGCGCCCTCGACGGCGGCCCCCGCATCGTCACCGACGCGACCCGCGCGGAAATGCGGAAGGTCCTCGCCGAAGTCCGCGACGGCAGCTTCGTCGAGAAGCTGCTCGCCGACGCCAGGGCCGGCTATCCCCGCCTCAGGGGTGCGCGCGCGCAGGCGGCGGCACATCCGATCGAGGCGGTTCGCGATCGGGTGCGCGCGCTGGGGCGCTGAACGGCGCCGCTGTCAGCGGCTGGCACCGTCGACCGGCTGGATCGTCAGCGCGTCGAGATCGAGTCCGGTCACGCAGCGAAGGTTGATCGCGCGGACCTCGACGCCATCCGGTCCCGTTCCCTCCGAAAAGGGCTGGACGCCGCAGGTGGTGCAGAAGCGATGGGCGATCTGGCCGGTGTTGAAGCGATAGGTGGCGAGCGCGCCCTCGCCCGAGACGAGTCGGAAGTCGCTCGCGGGCGCAAAGCCCAGCAGCAGGCCCTTGTCGCGGCAATGCGAGCAGTTGCACGAAATCGCCGTCGCGGGCGGATCGCCGGCCACTTCGAAGGTAACGGCGCCGCAATGGCAGCTTCCGGCATAGGTCATGACGCTCTCCTCCAGTCCTATCGCGAGGCCTTATGCATGGCCGTCACTTCCGCCCGAACAATTTCTCGATGTCGCTATGCGCCAGCTTCACCCAGGTCGGGCGGCCGTGGTTGCACTGGCCCGAGTGCGGCGTGACCTCCATTTCGCGGAGCAGTGCGTTCATCTCGGCGACCGAGAGGAGGCGGCCGGCGCGGACGCTTCCGTGGCAGGCCATGGTTGCGCAGACCTGGTCGAGCCTTTCCTTGAGCGACAGGGTGGAATCGAAAGCGGCGAGCTCGTCGGCGAGATCGGCGACGAGGCCCTTCGCGTCGCCCGCGCCGAGCAGGGCCGGCGTGGCGCGGACCAGCACCGCGCACGGGCCGAAGCGTTCGAGCTCGAGCCCCAGCTCGGCCAGCTCGGCCAGCCGTGCCTCGAGCCGGTCGCAGGCGGGTTCGTCCAGCTCGACCACCTCGGGGAGGAGCAGCGCCTGCCGCGCGACGCCGCCGTCCGCCATGGCGCGGCGCATCCGCTCCAGCACGAGCCGCTCGTGCGCGGCGTGCTGGTCGACGATCACCAGCCCGTCCTCCGCCTCGGCGACGATATAGGTGGCGGCGACCTGGCCCCGCGCGACGCCGAGCGGGAAGGACGCAGCTTGGGGGACAGTTTCGACGGCGGCTTCGGCGCGGGCCTGGGGGGCGAAATCGGTATGGCGGTCCCGGACGGTCCCCTCTCCCCGGTGGGGAGTGGGATAGGGTGAGGGGGTTCCCGCGTATCCGGAGTGGCGTTGGCCGCCGAGCCCATATTGGAGAGGCCGAGCCCCCTCACCCCAGCCCTCTCCCCCCTGGGGAGAGGGAGAGGTCTGCCAGTTCCCCAGCGCGGCCGCGCTCGGGCGCTGGGCGGATCGGTAGCCGGCTTCGTCGAGCGCGTGCCTGAGGCCCCCGACGATGAGCCCGCGTATGCCGCCGGGATCGCGAAAGCGGACTTCGGTCTTGGCGGGATGGACGTTCACGTCGACTTCGTCGGTCGGCAGGTCGAGGAAGAGGGCCAGCACCGGGTGCCGGTCGCGCGCGAGCAGATCCTGATAGGCGCCGCGCACCGCGCCGATCAGCAGCCGGTCCCTCACCGGGCGGCCGTTGACGAAGAGATACTGGTGATCGGCGACGCCGCGGTTGAAGGTCGGCAGCCCCGCCACCCCGCCGAGCCGCGCATTGCCGCGCGCATAATCGACCGCGACCGAATTGGCGGCGAGCTCGCTGGTGGTCAGCGCGGCGACCCGCGCCGGCCGGTCCTCACCCGCGGCAAGGCTCAGCACCCGCCGCCCGTCATGCTCCAGCGTGAAGGCGATGTCGGGCCGCGCCATGGCGAGCCGCTTCACGACGTCGACGCAGGCGGCATATTCGCCGCGCGGCGTGCGCAGGAACTTGCGCCGGGCGGGCACCTTCGCGAACAGATCCGCGACCGTCACCCGCGTGCCGGGCGGCAGCGCGGCCGGCCCCTCCCGTTCGAGCCTGCCATTGTCGATCACGCGCGCCCAGCCATCGGCGCCGCGCACGCGGCTCTCGATGGTCAGCCGCGCGACGCTCGCGATCGAGGGCAGCGCCTCGCCGCGAAAGCCCAGGGTCGCCACCTCATCGATCGAATCGCCGGGCAGCTTGGAGGTGGCGTGGCGTTCGAGGGCGAGCGCGACCTCATCGGCGCTCATGCCGCGGCCGTCGTCGGCGACCTCGATCCGTCCGATGCCGCCTTCGGCGAGGCTCACCGCGATCCGCGTCGCGCCGGCATCGATCGCATTCTCGACCAGTTCCTTCAGCGCGCTGGCGGGTCTTTCCACCACTTCACCGGCGGCGATCCGGTTGACGAGATGCTCGGGCAATCGCCGTATTGACATGATTTTCTCTCTAGACGATGCGGCCCCGACCCGCGAGACAAGTTTCACTCTTCGGTGGACCGGGGGCGCGGGCGCATCTTATAGCTAGTGATCATAGCAGTGATGCCGGAAGGCCGTGCCGGCCGCCCACCCAGCCGAAAGCGAATGCAAAGCACATGTCCATGTTCAACTTCCTCAGGCTCCCCTCGCACGACATGGCGATCGACCTCGGCACCGCCAATACGGTCGTCTATGTCCGCGGCCGGGGGGTCGTGCTCAACGAGCCTTCGGTGGTCGCGATCGAGACGATCAACGGCGTCAAGCGGGTGAAGGCGGTCGGCGACGATGCCAAGCTGATGATGGGCAAGACGCCCGACCAGATCGAGGCGATCCGCCCCTTGCGCGACGGCGTCATCGCCGACATCGACGTCGCCGAGCAAATGATCAAGCATTTCATCCAGAAGGTCCACGGCCGCCGCCGCTTCCCGCGCTGGCCGGAGATCGTGATCTGCGTGCCCTCGGGCTCAACCAGCGTCGAGCGGCGCGCGATCCGCGACGCCGCCTCCAATGCCGGCGCCCGCCAGGTCTATCTGATCGAGGAGCCGATGGCCGCCGCGATCGGCGCCGACATGCCGGTGACCGAGCCGATCGGGTCCATGGTCGTCGATATCGGCGGCGGCACCACCGAGGTCGCGGTGCTGTCGCTGCGCGGCCTCGCCTATACGACGAGCGTGCGCGTCGGCGGCGACAAGATGGACGAGGCGATCTCCTCCTATGTGCGGCGCAACCACAACCTGCTGATCGGCGAGGCGACCGCCGAGCGGATCAAGAAGCAGGTCGGCATCGCCAAGCCGCCCGCCAATGGCGAGGAAGGCGAGACCGTCCACATCAAGGGGCGCGATCTCGTCAACGGCGTGCCCAAGGAGATCACCATCAACCAGCGGCAGATCGCCGAGGCGCTGTCCGAGCCGGTTGGGACGATCGTCGAGGGCGTGCGCATCGCGCTTGAGAACACCGCGCCGGAACTGGCCGCCGACATCGTCGACCAGGGCATCGTGCTGACCGGCGGTGGCGCGCTGCTCAAGGGGCTGGACGAGGTCCTGCGCGACGAGACGGGGCTGCCGGTGACCGTCGCCGACGATCCGTTGACCTGCGTCGCGCTCGGCACCGGCCGCGCGATGGAGGAGGAAGTGTTCCGCGGCGTCCTGCAGACCGCGTAGGGAAAGGGGAAGATGGCGGCGCCCGCGAAACGTCGCCCGGGATTTTCGCGACGGGCGCAATATGGGCTGTTCCTCGGCTATGTCGTCGCCGTGGCCGGGATGGTCGTCGCCGTCCTGCTGCTCGCCATCGCGATCATCGATCCGCGCGGCTTCGCGGCGATCAAGGGCGTCGCGCTCGATGCGACCGCGCCGATTGCCGGCGCCGGCCGGGGCGCGGTGAGCACCGTCGGCGGGATCGGCGGCTGGATTTCCAACTATATCAACGCCGGCTCGCAGAACGCCGCGCTCCGCGCCGAGCTGGCGGCCCAGCGGCGCGAGCTGATCGCGGCGCGCACCGCCGAGGCGGAGAATGAACGATTGCGCCGGCTGCTCGGCCTCGCGCGCGAGAGCCGCGACGAAGTCGCGATCGCCCGCCTCGTCAGCTCGACCTACGATTCGCCACGACGGCTCGCGACGCTCTCCGCCGGCGCTGCCTCGGGCATACGCATCGGCCAGCCGGTGCGCGCGCCCGAGGGGCTGATCGGCCGCGTGCTCGAAACCGGCCGCTGGGCCGCGCGCGTGCTGCTCGTCAGCGATGGCGGTTCGAGCGTGCCGGTGCGCGCGCTGCGCAACGACGTGCCGGCGCTCGCCGCCGGCCGTGGCGATGGCTCGCTCGAACTGCGCACGCTGGAGGTCGGCATCAACCCGTTCCGGCGCGGCGACATCCTTGTCACGTCCGGCGTCGGCGGCATCTTCCCGCCCGACATTCCTGTCGCGGTGGTGACCGGATTCATCGGCGAGGCCGCGATCGCCCAGCCGCTCGCCAATCCGGCGAAGGCGGATTATGTCGTGGTGCTGCCGGTCTACCAGCCGGCGACCACCGGCCCGCTCGACGCGGCGACCGGCGAGGTTGCGGCCGGACCGGTCGAGGCGCCCGCCCCCTCCCCCGTCAGCAACTCGGCGGCGCGGTGAACAACAGGATCGCCTCCTCCGAAGCCGAGATCGCCTATCGCGACGCCAGGCGCCGCTTCACGCCGCTGATCTCGATCCTCGCCGTCACGCTCCTGTTCGCGGTGCTGCCGATCGTCACGCGGATGCCGCTGCTGCCCGATGCCGGCCTGCTGATGCTGCTCGCATGGCGGTTGCTGCGGCCGGAGATCTGGTCGCCCTGGCTGCCGCTGCTGCTCGGCCTCGCCAGCGATCTCGTCACCGGCCACCCGCTCGGCCAGGCGATGCTGACCTGGACCGCGATCGTCCTCGCCTGTGACGTGATCGACGCCCGGCTGGGCTTTCGTGACTACTGGATGGACTGGCTGATCGCCGCGGGCGCGATCGCGTTCCAGACCGTTGCGGCCTGGTATATTGCCCTGCTGATGGGCGCGGATGTCCGCTTTTCCATCATGATTCCGCAGCTCGCCCTGGGCGTGCTGACCTATCCGCTGGTCACGCGCCTCGTGCTCTCGCTCGATCGCTGGCGGCTCGCGCGATGATCGGACGGCGCGGCAATCCCCGTCCGGCGGTGACCGAAACGGTCCAGCAGACGATATTCTCGCGCCGCGCGGTGTTTCTCGGCGCGGCGCAGGCGGGCGTCGCCGCGCTGCTCGCCGGGCGGATGGGCTATATCGCGATCGCCCAGAACCAGCATTATCGGGAGCTCGCCGAGGAGAACCGCATCCAGATGCGGCTCATCCCGCCGCGCCGGGGCTGGATCGTCGACCGCCGCGGCGCGCCGATCGCCGCCAATCGCAGCGACTTTCGCGTCGACCTCATCCCCGACCGGCTCGACGATCCCGATCGGGTGATCGCCGAACTGACACGCCTGCTCGGGCTGACCCCGGACGCGGTCGCGCAGCTTCGCGAAGACCTCGCCGAGGCGGCCGGCTTCCAGCCGGTGCCGGTCGCCGAGAACCTCACCTTCGAGCAATTCGCGGCGGTGACGCTGCGCCAGCCCGAACTGCCCGGGGTGTCGCCGCTGCGCGCCTTCGCCCGCTTCTACCCGCAGGGCGCTGCGGTCGGCCACCTCGTCGGCTATGTCGGCACGCCCAATCGCGAGGAATATGAGGCCGAGAACCACAACCCGCTGCTGATCGCGCCCGGCTTCAAGGTCGGCAAGAACGGGCTCGAAAAGACCGAGGAGACGCGGCTGCGCGGTCGCCCTGGCGAGGCGCGGGTGGAGGTGACGGCGCGCGGCCGGCTGGTGCGCGAGCTGAGGACCGTGCCCGACGTGCCCGGCGCGCCGCTCCATACGACGATCGACCTCGGCCTGCAGACCTATGTCGCGCGGCGCTGCGGCGAGCAATCGGCCGCGGCGGTGGTGATCGACGTCACGAACGGCGACATCCTGTGC
Organism: Sphingomonadales bacterium; assembly: GCA_040255785.1. Classification (GTDB taxonomy): domain Bacteria; phylum Pseudomonadota; class Alphaproteobacteria; order Sphingomonadales; family Sphingomonadaceae; genus Allosphingosinicella. The sequence continues at coordinate 141,352 of JBDZVR010000003.1, read as the reverse complement.
TTCGTGTCGATGCCTAGCTTCGATCCCAACAGCTTCTCGGACGGCATCAGCCATGCCGAATGGGACATGATGTCGCGGGACGAGCGGCATCCGCTGATCAACAAGGTGATGCAGGGCCTCTACCCGCCCGGATCGACATGCAAGCCGATGACGGCGGTCGCCCTGCTCGAGGCGGGGATCGACCCGGAGCAGCGGGTGAACTGCCAGCGCGCCTGGCGGCTCGGCAATGCTGTGTTCCACTGCTCGGGCGGGCCGCACGGCCCGATCGCGCTGCACCAGGCGATTTCGAAGAGCTGCGATATCTATTTCTACCAGATGGCGCTGCAGGCCGGCGTCGAGAATATTTCGCCGGTGGCGAGGAAGTTCGGCATGGGCGAGCGGTTCGAGCTGCCCTTCCCGTCGCAGCGCTACGGCACCTGGCCCGATCCCGATTGGCTGCGCCGCCGCTTCCATCGCGCCTGGCAAAGCTATGACACGGTCAACATGTCGATCGGCCAGGGCTATGTGCTGGTCAATCCGCTGCAGCAGGCAGTGATGGTCGCGCGCATCGTCAGCGGCCGCAAGGTGATGCCGCGGATCATCGCCGAGCGGACGCAGCCCGCGTTCGAGCCGCTCGAGGGGATCGATCCCGGGCATCTCGCCTTCGTCCGCGCCGCGATGTCCGACGTCGTCAATGGCGGCGGGACCGCCAGCCGCTTCCGCCTGCCCGTCCCCGAGCTGATGGCCGGCAAGACCGGAACCGCGCAGGTCCGCCGCATCACGATGGCCGAGCGCGCCAGCGGCGTTCGCTCCAACGCCAGCCTCGCCTGGCGGATGCGCGACCATAGCTGGTTCATCTGCTTTGCGCCGGCGCAGGCGCCGCGCTACGCCGCCTGCTTCCTTGTCGAGCATGGCGGCTTCGGCGCCAGCGCGGCCGCGCCGATGGCCAGGGACGTGATGACCTACCTGTTCGACCGCGAGAAGGCGATGACCGCGCTCGCCGCGCTCGAGCGGCAATGGGGCGGGACGCTGGAGGAGAGGATGCGGCGCCGCGCCGAGCAGTGGGCCGCCGCGCGCGCCGCCGGCGTCGAGCCGCCGCAGCCGGCCGGGCACCTTTGAGGATGGCGCCGGTGCCACGCCTGCCGGGCCCGATCGCGACCCTGCCCTGGTCGATGCTGTTCATCGTCCTGGCGCTGACCGGCTTCGGCCTCGTCGTGCTCTATTCGGCTGCCGGCGGCGAGCTGACCTGGGCGCTCCCGCAGGGCGTGCGCTTCGCCGTCTTCCTCGCCATGGCGATCGCGATGGGGTTCGTCCGCCCCGCCTTCTACAAGGACTGGGCGTTCGCCGCCTATGCCGCGATCGTCGTGATGCTGGTGCTGGTCGAGGCGATCGGCGCGATCAGCGGCGGGGCGCAGCGCTGGCTCGACTTCGGGCCGATCCGGCTGCAGCCATCGGAGCTGATGAAGCCCGCGATCGTGCTCGCCGTCGCGCGCTTCTACGACATGCTCCCGGCGCGCGAGATCCGCGGCTGGACCGCGATCTGGCCGGCGCTGACGCTGATCGGCGTGCCGGCCGCGCTGATCCTGGTCCAGCCCGATCTCGGCACCGCGACGATGGTGACGCTGGGTGGCGTGACCGTGATGTTCCTCGCCGGCGTGCCGCTCCGGCTCTTCATCGGCGCCGGGCTGGCCGGCGCGGTCGTCGCGCCGCTCGCCTATTTCTTCGTGCTGCACGATTATCAGCGCCAGCGCATCGCCATCTTCCTCGATCCCGAGCGCGATCCGCTCGGCGCCGGCTATCACATCACCCAGTCGAAGATCGCGATCGGCGCCGGCGGGCTCACCGGGACGGGCTTCCTGCAGGGCACGCAGAGCCATTTCGCCTTTCTCCCCGAGCCGCAGACCGATTTCGTCTTCGCGACGATGGCCGAGGAATGGGGGATGATCGGCGGCCTCTTCATCATCCTGTGCTACGCGCTGCTGATCCGCTGGGGCGTCAGGGTCGCGCTCGACGCGCGCGGCCGCTTCGAGCGGCTCGCCGCCGGCGGGCTGGCCACCACCATCTTCCTCTACATGGCGATCAACCTGGCGATGGTGATGGGGCTCGCCCCGGTCGTCGGCATCCCGCTGCCGCTCGTCTCCTATGGCGGATCGGCGATCATGACGGTGATGATCTGCCTTGGCGTGCTGATGTCGATCGATCGTCAGAACCGCCTCGATCCGCGCCGGCGCTGAGCGGGCCGCCAGAAAGGTTGCAATCGCCGCCCGCTATCCCTAAATGCGCCTCCCGCGGGTCCCCGCGCATCGCCCCCGGCGACGGACGCATAGCTCAGTTGGTAGAGCAGCTGACTCTTAATCAGCGGGTCCTAGGTTCGAGCCCTAGTGCGTCCACCATTTTTTCGTCCGGATTGATCCCGTTCCGTCGTCAAAAGTGGCGGAGATGCGCAAGCCGCGCGGCGTGCCGCTGTCCCGGCAGGCCGTCGCCATCCCGCGCGCCGCCCTGTCGTTACGGGCCCGTGGAACGGTTCGCATTTGGCTGCTAGTCAGCGCCGATGCAATTGTTCGCCGGATCGTTCCTGACGACTGATTATCTTGAAGAGGCCATCCGGCAATCGCCTGAATACCGGGCGGTTGATGCTGGCCGCTTGCGTGCCGCGCTCACTGCCATCGCAGATCGCTTCCCGCGCGAATCGTCGCCCAACGAAAGCCAGACCGAAGACGATTTCATCTGGCCCGTTCTCGCCGAACTCGGCTGGTCGGAAAGCCTGCGGCAACAGAACCTTTCCGCCGGCGGCAGGCTGGACGTTCCCGATGGCCTGCTGTTCATCGATGGCGATGCAAAGGATCGCGCCAACGCGCAGCCGGAAGAATGGCGGCGCTACGAACACGGCGCGGCGGTGGTTGAAAGCAAACGCTGGGCACGCCCGCTCGACCGGGCCGTGGGGCGCGAAGATGCGGTTGCGCCTTCGACGCAGATGCTCCGCTACCTGCGCCGGATCGGGGACAACAGCGAGCACGGCCTGCGCTGGGGCATCCTTACCAATGGCACCCGCTGGCGGCTCTATTGGGCGGGTGCGCGGTCGGTCAGCGAGGAGTTTCTTGAGGTCGATCTGGCCGGCGCGCTGGCGCTCGATGCCCAGGGCGAGCTCGGCATCGACGATGATGCGCGCGATCACGCCCTGCGCGTCTTTGCGGCGATCTTCTCGCGCACCGCATTCGCCAGAACCGGCGCCGATGGCCGCTCTTTCCACGAACGCGCGCGGGCGGAGGCTGCCTTCTATGAAGAGCGCGTCGCCAGATCGCTCTCGACTCTTGTCTTTGAGGACATCTTCCCGGCGCTGACCGCCGCCATCGCGGGGGCATCGCCGGAAACGCCGCTGGAGGAGGTGCGCGATGCCTCGCTCGTCCTGCTCTATCGGCTGCTATTCCTGCTCTATGCCGAAGACCGCGACCTGCTGCCGGTCAATTCGGAAGGGTATGACGATTACGCCCTGCGCCCCAAGCGCCTCGAAGTGGGCGACCGCATGGAGCGCGGCGACGCCTTTTCCGGCAGTGCATCGCAGATCTGGAACCGCATTGCGGATCTGTCGCTGATCGTCGATCGCGGCGATGCCGACATCGGCATCCCGCCCTATAATGGCGGCCTGTTCGCGCCCGCCAATACCCCGTTGCTCGACCGGATCAGACTGCCGGACAGCGTGCTGGCCCCCGTGCTCGACAAGCTCTCGTTCGAGCGCCAGGGCGGCCATCGCCGCTACATCAACTACCGCGACCTTACCGTGCAGCAACTCGGCTCCATCTACGAGCGTCTGCTGGAGCATGAAGTGGTCCGCGAGGATGGCGTGATCGCAGTGCGCCCCAACGCCTTCGCGCGCAAGAACAGCGGCAGCTACTACACGCCGGACGAGCTGGTCACGCTGATCCTTGAAAAGACGCTGGAACCGCTGTTCGCGGACGCCGGTGCGGGCTTTGCGGCGGCGATCGGCCGGATCAGAAAGGGCGACGCGGAAGACTATGTCCGCGCCGGGCTGCGCGACGCAGATCCCGCGGAGGCCATTCTGCGCCTGCGCATCTGCGATCCGGCGATGGGATCCGGCCACTTCCTTGTCAGCCTGGTCGACCTGATGGCGGACAAGGTGCTCGAAGCCATGGCTGACGCATCCGCGGCGGCGGAACAGGCGGGCTGCGACTATGCCAGCCCGCTGGCCGACCGGATCGGCGAGATCCGCCGCACCATCCTGAAGAACGCGCGGGAAGAAGGCTGGACGATCGACGAGACCCAGCTTGATGATCGGCACATTGTTCGCCGCATGGTGCTGAAACGCTGCGTCTATGGCGTGGACAAGAACCCGATGGCGGTGGAACTGGCCAAGGTGGCGTTGTGGCTGCACACCTTCACGGTCGGCGCGCCGCTCTCTTTCATCGACCACCATTTGCGTTGCGGCGACAGCCTGTTCGGCCTGTGGGTGCGCGACGCCATCGACAAGGCGTCAGAGCTCGGCGGCGAGCTGCTGTGGAACGAAGCCCTGCGCAAAGCCCAGCGCAGCGCCGAGGCGATGAAGACCATCGAAGCGCTGACCGACGCCGAGATCGCCGAGGCGCATCGCTCCGCCGCCATGTGGCAGGATGTCGAGCTGATGACGGGCGAGCTGGACGGCTTTGTCAGCTTCATGCACGCGCTCGACTGGCTCGATCTGGACCGGGAGGCGAAAGGGCTGGTGCGCCTGTGGCTCGACGGGCGGTTCGGCGATCCCATCCCGATCGCGCGCGGGCGCAAGGCGCCGGAAGGCGGCAGGGCCAGGGACGAGGAGGTCGAGGCCTTCACCCGGATCTGGCGCGAGGCCCGGCAACTGATCGAGGAGGAACGCTTCCTCAACTGGCAGATCGCCTTCCCCGGCGTGTGGCAGGACTGGGCGAGCGGGGCACGCAAGGGCGGCTTCGACGCCATCGTCGGCAATCCGCCGTGGGACCGGATCAAGCTGCAACAGGTCGAATGGTTCGCCGCGCGCAGGCCGGAGATCGCGCTGGCGGCGCGCGCGTCGGACCGCAAGCGGATGATCGCCGCGCTGGAGGCGGCGGATGATCCGCTGTTTGCCGACTATATGCGCGCCAGCGAGCGGGCGATGGATGCGCTGCGCATGGCGCGCGCCAGGCCGCAGGACGGCGGCGCCTATCCCCTGCTGGGCCGGGGCGACGTGAACCTCTACAGCCTGTTCGTGGAACGCGGCCATGCGCTGGTGCGGCAGGGCGATGCGGATGCCGGCGGCATGGTCGGCCTGCTGACGCCCAGCGGCATCGCCAGCGATCTTTCCGCCAGCGCCTTTTTCAGCCGGGTGGCGACGGGCGGGCATCTGAAGGCGCTGTTCGATTTCGAGAACCGGCGCACCCGCCACGGACTGGAACCCTTCTTTCCCGATGTGGACAGCCGGTTCAAATTCGTGGCGATGATCGCCAGCCCGAAGCGTCGCTTCGACAGTGCGGAATGCGGCTTCTTCCTGCAGGCCGTTTCGGAAACGCAGGACGAGGAGCGCGTTTTCGCGATGACGGCGGCGGATTTCGCCCGCGTCAATCCCAACACCGGCACCGCGCCGATTTTCCGCAGCCGGCGCGATTCCGAACTGACCAGCGCCATCTATGCGCGCTGCCCCGTGCTGGTGGACCGCACCGGCGAAAAGGAGGTCGCGGCATGGCCGGTGCGTTATCGCACCATGTTCCACATGACCAACGACAGCCACCTGTTCCGCACCCGCGCGGAGCTGGAGGAAGCCGAAGGCGCATGGCCGATCGGCGGCAACCGCTGGCAATCGGCGACGGGCGAATGGGTGCCGCTGTATGAAGGCAAGATGGTGCAGGCCTATGACCACCGCGCTGCCAGCGTCGTTGTCAATCCGGCAAACCTGAACCGGCCCGCCCAGCCGCTGCCGGCAACGCCGGAGCAGCACGCCGACCCGGCCTGGCTGGCCGATCCGCAGTTCTGGGTCGCCCGATCTGAGGTGGACTTGGCTGAGAAGGGATGGCTGCTTGGCTTCAAGGAAATTACTGCGCCGACCAACGTCCGAACAATGATCTCCGCATTATTTCCGTCCGTAGGCTTTGGGAACAAAGTGCCAGTGTTTGTTCCCACCCAAGATGCGCGTTCCGAATGGTTGCTGGCAGCGAACTTCAACTCAATTACGTTCGATTTTGTCACCCGGCAGAAGGTTCAAGGGCAGACACTGAACCTGTTCATCGTCGAACAACTCCCTGTCATCCCGCCGGACGCTTACACGCGCCGCTTCGGCGACAAATCCGCCGCTGAAATCGTGCGGGAGGCAGTGCTGGAACTGACCTACACCGCGCATGACATGGCCCCCTTCGCGCGCGATCTGGGCCATGTCGATGCGGACGGCGAAGTGCTGCCGCCCTTCCCCTGGGACGAAGAGCGCCGCTTCACCCTGCGCGCAAAGCTCGATGCGCTCTATTTCATCCTCTACGGCGTGTGGGATGCGGCAAACCCGGCGCAATCGCGCGACGACATCCGCTACATCTATTCCACCTTCCCCATCGTCGAACGCGAAGAACGCGCCCGCTACGCCGGCCGCTACCGCAGCCCGGACCTCGCCTTGCTGTGGATCAACGCTCTGCTGGCAGGCCAACCGGACGCGGATATCCGGGATTGAGCGGCGGAACGTTCCCGCACCCTCGCATCGCCGGAAAAGGAAATCCCCCGCCAGCAGGCTGGCGAGGGATTCCTGATATGAGAAACCTCAATATCAGTGCTTCCATCAAGGAATCTCCCCGCAGGATGATCCTTCACAGTGAAGCTCTGTTACCGTGGCCTCTGGCCCGGCGCGCGCGCCCGGCGGTGGCTCGACCCGGGGGGCGGACTTTCCTATCCTGCCGCCGGCGCGCCCGGGGGACGCGCGTGAGCCACGGGAGGTTTGCAAATGGGTGCGCGGCAGCCACGGATTTCGGGTCGGGTGATCGCGGCGGCGCGAGCACTGGCCGGCGTCAGCCGCGACGACTTCGCGGCGGCGGCCGGGCTTCCCGTCGACAGCCTGCGCGAGATCGAAGCCGGCGGCGGCGCCTGGGTGCGCGCGCCGGCGCAGGCCGCCGCGCTGATCCGCGCGCTCGATCATTTCGGTATCGTCGCGCTCGATGAATCCGGCGGCATGGGCGCGGGCGTGCGGCTCAAGTTCACCCGGCTCGATGCCAGGCAGATCGGCCGCCTTGAGGGCGAGGGCGGCCTCATCGGCGAGGACGACGCGCCCTGAGCCGGCAAGCGCGACGTTCGCTCGGGCGGGAAAGTCCGGGCGCGGTCAGGCCGCTGCGGGGTCGGCGTAGAGGCGGCGCGAGGCGTCGAGCCACATGAACAGCACCGCACCCATCAGCGAGAATATGGCGACGACGTTGAACGCCCACGTCCAGCCGAGGTTCGTGACGAGATAGCCCGTGGCGACCGATGTGAGCGCGCCGGCCGTGTTGCCGAACGTGTTCATCACTGCCGACACCGAACCGGCATATTCGCCGCCGACATCGAGCGTCACGGCCCAGGAGACGCCGACCGTAAGCTCGAGGCCGAACACGGCGACGGCGAAGCACATGATGCTGACCGCGGGATCGCCGATGAGGACGGCGAGCGGCACCATGGTTCCGGCGATCACGAAGCCCGCGACGGCGACCAGGCGGCGCGCCATCTTGAGGTTGCGCGAACGCTCCAGCAAGCGATCGGAAAACCAGCCGCCGGCAAGATCGCCGAGCACGCCGGCGGCGAGCGGGATGCTGGCGTAAAGGCCCATCTGCGCCAGTTCGAGCCCACGCGCCTCGTCGAGATATTTGGGGAACCAGGCGAGGAAGGTGACGATCGCGTAACCATAGCAGAAGTACATCGCGGAAAGCAGCCAGATCTGCGAATTGGACAGAAGCTGGCGCCACGGCACCGACTTGCGCGCCGAGGACCTGGCGCCGAGCGCGCTTTCGATCATCTCCAGCTCGAGCGGGTTGACGCTGGCGTGCTCGCGCGGCGTGTCGCGATAATAAAGATACCACGCGGCCGCCCAGACGAGGCCGACGAGCGCGAAGATCAGGAAGGGCGCGCGCCAGCCCAGGTGCAGGATGATGAAGGTGACGAGCAGCGGCGTCAGCGCGGCGCCGAGCCGGGCGCCGGCATGGGTCAGGCCCTGCGCCATGCCCCGCTCCGACGGCAGCATCCAGCGCGAGAGCGAGCGGGTCGCGATCGGAAACGCCCCCGCCTCGCCCATGCCGAACAGGAAGCGCACGACGATCATCGATCCGGCCGACCAGGCCGCGGTGGTGAAGGCCGTGAAGGCCGACCACCAGCCGACGACGAGCGTGAGCGCCCGCCGCGGGCCGAGGCGGTCACCGAGCCAACCGCCCGGAACCTGGAAAAGCGCGTAGCTGATCTGAAAGGCGAAGAAGATCCATCCCATCGCGATGGTGGAAAAGCCGAACTCCTCCTGGATCGAGGGCGCCGCGATCGAGATCACGACGCGATCCATGTAGGTGATCATGTAGGCGAGCACGGTCAGCCAGAGCACGACGTGACGCACGCGCGTCGGACGGGCGACCTTGATCATGAGCTCCTCCCCCTCGCCGACCGTTGGTTCTTTCGCGCGATGCCGCTCAGGGCTCGGTCGGAACCGTGCGGCCGGCGATATAGACGGCGTTGATGGCGCGCGTGTTGCGGATGTCCGCGAGCGGATCGGCATCAAGCACCACGAAGTCGGCCCACTTGCCGCTTGCCAGCGAGCCGAGATCGTCCGCGCGCAGGAACCGCGCCGCATCGGCGGTCGCCATCCTCAGCGCCTCGGCCGGCGTGAAGCCCGCGTCAACGAGCAGTTCCAGCTCCCAATGCGCGAAATAGCCGCCGAAGCGCGAGACGGGTCCGCTGTCCGTGCCGAAGCCGATCGCAACGCCGCCTCTGGCCAGGCGCTGCAGATTGTCCTTGGCCTGCTCAAGAAAGCCCGGGAAATCGTGGAAATGCGGGCTGGCGGCGATCCGCTGCTGGTGGCCCGGGCTGCGCAGCTCGGCGAGCACGCGCGGATCGACGAAGCGGGTGAAGAAGGGGTCCGAGAGGAACGGCGCCGGGCCGCCATAGGCGAACATCGACGCTTCCCGCGAGAGCGTTTCGGCGACCTGCCAGGTGCCCTGGCGGCGCATGGCATCGATCAGCTCCTGGTCGACCGGCTGGTCGCGCACGCCATGCGCGAAGCCATCCACTCCCTGCTCGACCAATCGTTTCGCATCCTCGAGATAGAAGATGTGCGCGATGGCGCGCAGGCCATGGCGGTGCGCGGCGCGAATCACCGCCGCGCTGATCTCCGGCGGCATGGCCGGCATCGTGTCGAGTTCGGAATCGACCCACAATTTGATGAAGTCGACGCCCTTGGCCGCCTGGCGATCGACCTCGGCTTCCGCCTCCTCGGGAGTCGCGACCGGGCGGGTGACGCCGGGGAGGCCGCCATAGCCGCCGCGATAGACGATGCCCTGCCCCGACGTGAAGATGCGCGAGAAGGTCGCCCGGCCGGATCGCTGCTGGTCCCGGATCGCGAGGACGAAGTCGCGGTCGGTGCCCATCGCCTGCACCGTCGTGACGCCATAGGCGGCGTAGGTCCGCAGGTCACGGATGACGTTCTCGGGCGTCTCCTGCGCCGGGTTGGTCGCCAGCCCGTCGGAGACCGCGAGGTGGACGTGAAGATCGATGAGGCCCGGAATGACATAGCGCCCGCCAAGATCGCGACGCTCGGCGCGCGCAGGTGCGCGCAGCTCGGCCGCCGGCCCCGCCCATACGATCCGGCCGTCGCCATCCACCACCATCGCCGCGTTCGGCACCGGCGCGCGCCCAGTGCCGTCGATCAGCGTGAAATTGGTGAACAGGGTCGGCCGGTCGCGCGCCGCGGCCTGCGCCGGCGCCAGGCCGACGACCAGGACGAGCAGGAGAGCGAGCAGCTCAATAGGTCTTGGTGCGTGCATCTTCGAGAATCCTCCTCGCGCGCGCCGGATTGAAAATGCCACACGAGCAGAAGCGCCCGAGCGTGGCCACGGCCTGGTCCGGCGTCGCGCGACCCTCCTTCACCCAATCGATCATCTTGCGGGCGAGGCTGTGCGCGATCATGCCGTGCCCGCACATCGTCGAGAGCATCAGCACGTTGCGGTTGGGGTCGGTGTCGGAGATCCCCTCGAACCCGAGCGAATAGCCGACGCTGTGGCGCTTGATGCCGGCCTTCGAGCAGCAGCCCAGCGCGTTGTCCAGCGATGACGAGATGTTGATCGAAAGCCCGAAATCCTCCTCGCGAATCCGCCTCGTGAACGCCTCGGCCTTCTCGCGATCGTCGAACACAGCGGCGAAGGTCGTCGGCTTGGTGATCCCATCGATGACCTTGCGGAAATCGGGCTTGCTCGAGCGCCTGAAGAAATGCTGGATGGCGTGCTTGTGGCGCGTCGGGCGCAGCGCGCCGCCATTCATCGCATCGCCGATATTCACCGCGCCATGCTCCAGCGCGATTTCGAGAAAGCGCTTCAGCGCTGGCATCGGATCGCCCTGCCCGGCCGCGCCCTTGGCGGGGATCGCGATGATCACATAATCGTCGGCGAAGCTTTCGGCCGTGCCGAACCGGTGCAGCGTGTTGGTCATGGCGCGGTGCTCTCCCCCGGCGCGTCAAGTCGGCGCAGGACCTGCCGGCCGAGGCCGAGATTGGTCTTGGCGCGATGCAGCCTGTAGCCGAGCCGTTCGAGGATCGGCGCGACGACCTTGTCCTCGCCAGCTTCGTCGCAGCGCGTGCCAACGCCAATGGCGATGGTGGTGTCGACCCGCTTCTCGACATCCCAGACGATCCGGATCACCTCTTCGGCCCGCTCGACGGGCACCTTGATCTCGACGATCGCGGAGAGGACCTTCTCATTGAGGATGTCCTCGCGGATGTCGCCGGTGGCCGGATCGGTCATGAGGCCGGTGATCGGGTTGTTCTTCTCGAACGCAATGCCCGCCGCGGCGAGCGCGCGGGTCATCTCCTGGATCTGGTGGAAGCGCGCGCCGACGCCGGGGCGACCAAATTCGATCGTGAACCCGACCTCGCCGACGCCAACGCGATTCGACACGTCGTTGGTCTTTACCTCCTCCGTACCGCGCCCGACGACGCCGGTCGATTCATGCGGCACCCGCGGGTCGGAAAAGGCGCGCCGCACGACACGCGGCCAGGCGAGCTCGTTCGGCTCGAAGGCGGCGGTCGGACAGATGTCCGGGTCCGGCTCGAAGCGCATCAACAGAAAGCGCATCGCCTTGCGCGTGAAGCGCACGATGCGTGGCGGCAGGCGCTCCTGGCTCAGCCCGTTGTAGCAGGCATAGCATTCGACGCAGGCATCCTCGTTGATCGTGGCGCGATTGCGAACCGGATCGATGTAGATCGCCCCCATCGGGCAGACATAGGTGCAGTTCCCGCACGCGACGCACTTGTCCTGGTTGATCCTCACCGCCCGAAGCCCCTCGACATTGGTCGCCCCGCCTTATCGTAGCGGCTCCTGCTCGCACGCCCACCGCCCGGACGGGCCCTGGGTGCGAGGCGCCGACGCCTTGCGCCTCGCACTTTCGGGTCCGACGGGACCTGGCCCATCAGAAGCGCAGCCTCGCGCCGACGGTAACGACCCGGCCGATCGGATTGGCCCCATATACGTCGTAGCCGTTTGCGCTGTTGTAGAAGGGTGGATCGCGGTCAAAGAGATTGACGATGTCGACGAAGAACTGCGTGCCGCCAAGGGTGCCGCCAGGCGGCATCGTATAGGCGAGATTGAGGTCGAACAGCACGCTGCCCGGAACCCGGTCGCCGCCGCCATTGGGATTGCCATTCTCGTCGCGGGTCAGCGGTGCGACCGTCGTGGCCGACCAGTTGCGATATTTCGCGATCCAGTTCGCGTAGAGGTTGAGCGCGAAATTCTCATATTCCCAGCCGGCGTGGAAGCGCGCCTGCGTCTGGATCGACGGGAAGGTCTCGTTGAACCCTGTCGTGTTGAGGACGCTGAAGCTCGGGCCGCCGCCGATATTCTGCCGGAACCTGGTGAAATAGGAGATCGCGCCGCCGAGCGAGAAGGCCCCCGCCCGTTCGGTGTCGATGCGATAATCGATCGTGGCGTCGATCCCCTGGATGTCGAGGTTGACGACATTCTGCTGGCGGCCGTCGCGGATGAAATAGACGCAGCTCGGCAGCGGCCCGTTGAGCGGCGCCTGGCCGACCACGTCGGCGATTTCGGCGCTCGTCGCGCAGCTCGGATAGATGGTGAGCAGGTCGTTCAGCCCCGGCGTGTTGATGACCGTCGCCAGGTTGGGCGAGGTCACGCCGCCACGGAACTTCGCGCTGAACAGGGTCGCGCTCGCGCTGAAGCCGGGCAGGAATGCCGGCGCGAGATCGACGCCGATCGACCAGCCGCTGCCGCGCTGCGGCTTGAGGTTGCGATTGCCGTTGTTGAAGCTGATGCCGGTGACAACACTGTCGCCGATCACGCAGGTAACCTGCCCCGGCGCGTCGCAGCCCGGAAGCTGCGCGGCGAGCGGATAGTTGGCGATCGGAATGATGATCGCGCTGTTCATCGGGCCGTAGCCGGAAAAGCTCGCCAGGCCGTTCTGGCTCGGGTCACCGAGGCTGGTGATCGCGGGCGCGACGAACGAACGCGACCAGTTGCCGCGCAGCCGCAGGCCGCGAACGAACTCGATGCTCGCGCCGATCTTGGGGTTCGTCGTCGAACCGACGTCGCTGTAGCTGTCATGCCGGCCGGACAGCGTGAGCTCGAACCGCCGCAGGAACGAAAGCTCGTTGCCAACGCCGATGACCGGGACGAACAGCTCGGCATAGGCCGACCAGACGTGGCGGCCGTTCTCGAACTGGAACTGCTCCGAGCCGCGCGACGCGGGGCCGGTATTGTTCGGGCGGCTGCGATCGATTTCCAGCCCGTATTCCAGATATTCGCCGCCGACCGCGATCCGGACGGCGCCGCCCGGCAGGTCGAACAGCTCGCCGTCGATGCCGAGCCGCGCCTGCGTGATCGAGTGATAATAGTTGGCGACCGCAAGTGAGTCGGTGAGCGCCGCGCGCACCGCCGCCGAGGTGCGGTTGGTCGCCGCCGGATTCCAGACGTCGAGCGCATTGTCCGGCGTCAGCGGATAGTTGGCGATGATGATACTGGTACCGGGGATCGACGGCTGCGTCGGATTGCCGCCCGTGTTGGTGGTTCCGTTGAGCGCGAGGTTGGCACAGCTCCCGCAAAGCTGACCATTGGCTTCGGTATTGTGCGTCTCCCGGCCGATCAGCGCGAGGGCGGTCAGCCGGAAATTGCCGTCGATCCGCCATTCGAGATCGCCCGACAGATAGTAGTTGATCGAGCTGTTGTCGCTGTAGGCGCCGGGGCCGAGCAGCTCGTCGGCGCTCCAGCGGATCGTCTGGCGATCGCCCGCCGTCGTGCCCCCGGCGACGCCGGGCGGGTTGGTGTAGAAGGGATTGGCCTGCGCGCCAGTGCGGAAGGCAGTGGCGGTAAGCGTTCCGCGCGCCGTGCGCTGATGATTGCGGCGGTTCGAATAGACGAAGTCGACCCCTGCCTGCAGGTCGGGCGTCACCTCATATTCCAGCTTCGCCATGAAATTGTTGCGCACCTCGCGGGGGAGGATGTCCGCATAGCGGTTGTCGCAGGCCGCGTTGGCGCTTTCATTCGGAACGGCCGTCGGCGAGGTGGGCGACAGGTAGATGTCGCCGGCGCCGCCCGGCTGAATCGTGGCGGGCGAGCAGTTGAAGCTGAGGAAATTGGTGCCGCCCCGCGAGCGATGGTCCGGCGCGAAGAAATCCCGATCGGTCGCGGCGAGCGCGCTGCGATAGGAGTAGGCATAGGCCAGCATGATCGAGAGGCCGTCCCGCTGGGTGCCCCACAGCGCGCCGGCATTGTAGGTCCGGTAGCTGTTGCCGAAGCCGGCCTGGCCGGTGACCTCGAAACCCTCGACCCGCCGCCGGGTGATGAAGTTGATCACCCCCGCGACCGCGTCCGAGCCGTAGATCGACGATGCGCCCTCGGCCAGCACCTCGACGCGCTCCAGCGCGATTGGCGGAATGATGTTGGGATCGGAGAGCGGGTGCGGCTGACCGCCGAGCGAGAAGCGATGGCCGTCGATCAGCACCAGCGTCGAGTTCGAGGCACTCGAGCCGAGGCTGTGAATCGTCGGTGAATAATAGGAGGTGCCGGCGGGCCCCTGCCCGGCGTTGCCGGCCGCAGTGATCTGCGGCACCGACTTCAGGATCTGCTGGAGCGTCTGGGCGCCGGTGGATTCGATCTCATCGCGCCCGACCGAGACGAGGTTCGAGCCGACCGGCGCGACGCCGCGAAGGCTGGTGCCGGTGACGACGATCGGCTCTTCCTCGCCGCTCGCCGCCTCGTGCGCCACGGTCTCGGCAGCGAGGGCCGGCTCGGCCGGGTCGGCCGCGGCGGACGGCGCGACATCCTGCGCGGCAGCGCCGGCGGCGGTCAGCGCCATCATCAGGACGCCGGTCGAGGCGCCCAGTTTCAACATCGTCTGCAATGCGTCCATGTCGTTCCCCTCCCGGAGTTGACCACTCTATGTCGGTGACCTGGGACGGAAATTCCGGAGCGCGTCGGGATAAGTCAAAATTGCGCCGCTCCGTTCTCTCAACTGGTGAGAGCGGAGCGGCCAGGCGCGCCTCAGGCGGCGATCGCCGTGTGCGCCGGGGACAGCTTGTGCTGGATCTTGACGGCCGCGGACTGGAGCGCGATGCGCACTTCCTCCTGCCGCTGGGCGTCCATGCGATCGGCGTCGTCCGACACCGAAATGGCCGCGATCGTCTTGCCGCTCGAGTCGCGCACCGGCACGGCGACGCAGCGCAGATCGTGGGCGCCCTCGCGATCGTCCACCGCATAGCCGCGCGCGCGGACCATGTTGATCTCGCGCCGGAACGCGGCGGGATCGGTGATCGTGCGGGGCGTGAGCGCGATCAGGTCGCCCTCGGCCATGAACTGCTCGAATTGCTCGATCGAGAGCCCCGCGAGCAGCACCTTGCCCAGCCCGGTGCAATAGGCCTCGAGCTGACAGCCGACGCGGGTATGGATCGCAAAGCCGGCGGATTCCCCCACCTTGGCGACATAGGTCACCATGCCGTCCTCGAGCACGCCCATGTGGACGGTGAGCGAAAGGTGCGAGGCAAGCTCGAACAGCACGTCCTGCGAGATGTCGCGCAGGACTTCCCGCACCTCCACGTTGCGCGACAGGTGGACGAGCAGCATCCCGGGCCGGTAGCGCCCGCGCGAATCGCGGATGACCGCGCCGATTTCCTCGAGCGTCTGGATCAGCCGGTAGCCGGAGGCCTGCGGCAACCGCGCGCGGCGGCTGAGCTCAGCGTTGGTGAGGCACTCATCGGCGTTGCGAAAGGCCCGCAGCAGCTTGAAAGCCTTGCGGACCGACTCGTTCCTCGGTGTCGCCACCTTCGACCCTCCTCAATTCGCCGGAAACGAAACGGCCGGCGCGCGCTTCCCGCGCCACCGGCCGATCATGTCACATCCTGAAGCGAAACATCCATCCAACGTCGTCGCAGCAATACATGTACTCACCGTAAATCTTGGCGCCGTGGATGACCGGAGAATTGTCGGGGAGCTGGATCCGCTCCGTGATCTCCCCGGTCGCCGCGTTCTGGAGGAAGAAGGCGTTGAGGTTGGAATCCGAGGCCCAGAAATGCGTCTTCGCGGCGTCGGTCCAGGCCATGTCGTGCGGCCGGTTGCCGGCCGAGGCGTAATAGTCCTCGACCACCCAGTCGCGCTTGTCGATGACGAACACCATGCGCGCCGGCGGCACCGCGACATAGAGCAGGTGCCCCTTCTGCAGAATGCAGTGCGCCCCCGTGCCGGGCGGGGCCTCGATCCGGTCGAGCGCCACCTGGCCCTGGGGCAGCCGCGCAACGTTGCCCGGCAGCGCGGAGGGTGGTCGCGGCGCCTCGGGATAGGCCGGCGCGAGCGGCGTGGAGTGCCCCTGGGCGTCGCCGCGCACGCGGTAAATGAGGCCGGCACCGGGGGTCTGGTAGGCGGCGATCGTATGGCCGTCGCGCGGGTCGGTGTGGACGATCAGGCGATTGTAGGTGGAGCCGATCCACATCGTGCCATCCTCGTCGTCGACACAGATGCCACTGGCGGCGCGGACGTGATTCGGCCGGAATTCACGGATCAGCCGGCCGTCGTCCGGGTTGATGAGCGAAATCCAGTTCTCCGGCCCCTGATCGATCACCCACATGCCCTCGCGGGTGAGATCCAGCCCGTTGGGCTTGCCGTGGGGCGTGCGGTAGAGCACTTCGATCGGGTTGGCGGGGCGCGTCGGCACGCGCGACAGGTCCGGCCGCCGTGCCTCGGCGAGGCGTGGCAACGCCGCCACCGCCGGCGCCATCGCCATCAGACCGAGAAAATGCCTTCGTTGCATCCGTTGCATCATCGCGCTCCCCTCTCCCTTTTGTCGGCGGCCTTTCCGGTCTCCTTGAGGAGGTCCAGAGCCACATCGACGATCATGTCCTCCTGGCCCCCGACCATGCGTCGGCGGCCGAGCTCGACGAGTATGTTGCGGGTGTCGACCCCGTAATCGCGGCTCGCCTTCTCGGCGTGGCGGAGGAACGACGAATAGACACCGGCATAGCCGAGGGTCAGCGTTTCGCGATCGACCCGCACCGGGCGGTCCTGCAGCGGCCGCACCAGATCCTCGGCGGCATCCATCAGCTTGAACAGATCGACACCGTGATTCCAGCCCTTTCGCGTCGCCACGGCGATAAATACCTCCAGCGGCGCGTTGCCGGCGCCGGCGCCCATGCCGGCAAGGCTCGCATCGACGCGGACCGCGCCGCCCTGGACGGCGACGACCGAGTTGGCGACGCCGAGCGTGAGATTGTGATGGGCATGGACGCCGCGCTCGGTCTCCGGCTTGAGGACGCGGTCCAGCGCCTCGAAGCGCTCGCGATAGCCGTCCATGTCGAGCGCGCCGCCGCTGTCGGTGATATAGACGCAGTTGGCGCCATAGCTTTCCATCAGCCTGGCCTGCGCCGCCAGCTCCTCCGGCCCGATCATGTGCGACATCATCAGGAAGGTCGCAACATCCATGCCGAGATCGCGGGCCGCCGCGACGTGCTGCTTCGAAATGTCCGCCTCGGTGCAGTGCGTCGCAATGCGCACCGAGGTCGCGCCGAGCCGATGCGCCTGCTTCAGATCCTCGATCGTCCCGATGCCGGGGAGCAACAATGTCGTCAGCCGCGCGTGGCGCACGACATCCGCCGCCGCCTCCAGCCAGGCCCAGTCGGTATTGGCGCCGAAGCCGTAATTGAAGCTGGATCCGTTGAGGCCGTCGCCATGCGCGATCTCGATCGCGTCCACCTTCGCCTCGTCGAGCGCGCGGGCGATCGCCTGGACCTGGTCGACGCTGTACTGATGACGGATGGCATGCATCCCGTCGCGCAGCGTCACGTCCTGAATGTAGAGCTTGGTGGTGGCGGGGTCGAACTTCATGCCAGGTCCAGTCCACGCCGCCGCGCGGCGATCTTCTCCGCGGTCCGCAGCGCCGCGGACGTCATGATGTCGAGATTGCCCGCATAGGCAGGCAGATAGTGGCCCGCCCCCTCGACCTCGAGGAACACGGTGGATTTGATGCCCTCGAAGGTTCCCACGCCGGGAATGCGGACGGGATTGTTCGAGCCGAACCGCTCGAACTGCACCTTCTGCTTGAGGCGGTAGCCCGGCACATAGTCCTGGACGCGCGCCACCATCGCCTCCACCGCGGCCGCGATCTCCGGCTCGTCCGCGCCCGAGGAGAGCGTGAAGACGGTATCGCGCATGATCATCGGCGGCTCGGCGGGATTGAGGATGATGACCGCCTTGCCCTTGCCGGCGCCGCCCAGCGCCTCGACCGCGCGGGCGGTGGTCTGGGTGAACTCGTCGATATTGGCGCGGGTGCCCGGACCGGCGGACTTGGACGCGATCGACGCGACGATTTCGGCATAGTGCACCCGCGCCACCGAGGCGACCGCCGCAACGATCGGGATCGTCGCCTGCCCGCCGCAGGTGACCATGTTGAGATTGGGCGCGTCGAGGTGGCTGTCGCCGTTGACGACCGGGATCACATAGGGACCGACCGCCGCCGGGGTGAGGTCGATCATCGTCTTGCCGGCGGCGCGCGCGACCTCGTCGTGACGTTGGTGGGCAGCGGCCGAGGTGGCGTCGAACACGATTTCGATCTCGCGCCAGGCCTCGTGGCCAACGAGCCCGTCGAGCCCGTCCGATATGGCGAGGACGCCAAGCTCGCTGGCGCGGCGCAGACCGTCGGAATCGGGATCGATCCCGACCAGCGCCGCCATTTCGATCAGGCTGGACGTGCGGATCACCTTCATCATCAGATCGGTGCCGATATTGCCCGATCCGATGATCGCCGCCTTTGCCCTGGGCAGGGTCACCCCCGGTGCCTGTCCGGCAGATGTCATTGCATCCGTCTCCGCCTCTCCATGGCCAAGACGTCGATGCAACCTCCGGAACTGTCAAAATCCGCCCGCCGGACGCTCTCATTCCTTGAGAGGCGGACCAGGAGCCCGGCCGCGTGCCCGGCGACCGGCGGCCAGCGCCCCTGCCCTAAGCCTTCTCCGGCGGCGGGATGATCGCGCCTGCCTCATAGGCGGAGATCGCGGCCTCGCTCGACAGGGTGAGCGCGATTTCGTCGAGGCCGCTCATCAGGCAGTCGCGCCGGAAGGGGTCGAGCACGAAGGGGAAGCGGTCCTGGAGCGGGCTCGTCACCGTCATCGTCGCCAGATCGACGGTCAGCTCATGTTCGCGCGCGAGCGCGAGCAACCGGTCCACCGCCGCCTGGTCGAGCGCGACGGTGACGATGCCGTTCTTGAAGGCATTGCCAGCGAAAATATCCGAAAAGCTCGGCGCGATCACCGCCTTCACGCCCATGTCGGCGAGCGCCCAGACGGCATGTTCGCGGCTCGACCCGCAGCCGAAATTGTCGCCCGCGATCAGGATCGGCGCGCCGGCGAAGGCGGGATCCTCGAAGACATTGCCGGGCTCGGCGCGCACCGCCTCGAAGGCGTGGCGGCCGAGCCCCGCGCGGGTCAGCGTCTTGAGGTGGCGCGCCGGGATGATGACGTCGGTGTCGACGTTGCGCCGGCCGAACGGATAGGCGCGGCCCGCGATGCGCGTGACGCCGCTCATGCCGTCACCAGCTCGCGCACGTCGGCGAGGCGACCGGTCACCGCCGCCGCCGCCGCCATCGCCGGCGACATCAGGTGGGTGCGCGCGCCCGGCCCCTGCCGGCCGACGAAATTGCGGTTGGAGGTGGAGGCGCAGCGCTCGCCCGGCGGCACCTTGTCCGGGTTCATCGCCAGGCACATCGAGCAGCCCGGCTCGCGCCATTCGAAGCCCGCCTCGATGAAAATGCGGTCGAGCCCCTCCGCCTCGGCCTGGCGCTTGACCAGGCCCGATCCGGGCACGACCAGCGCCTGGCGGATGTCGGGCGCGACGCGACGATCGCGGGCGACCAGGGCGGCGGCGCGCAGATCCTCGATCCGGCTGTTGGTGCAGGAGCCGATGAAGACGTGCTCCACCTTCACGTCCCGCATCTGCGTGCCCGGTGAAAGCCCCATATAATCGAGCGACTTTCTCGCCGCCTCGCGCTTTTCCGCATCCTCGAACTCGTCGGGATCGGGCACGACGCCGGTGATCGGCACGACATCCTCCGGGCTCGTGCCCCAGGTGACGCTCGGCGCGATCTCGTCCGCGTCGATGGCGACGCTGCGATCGAAGCTGGCGCCGGGATCGGTCGGCAGCGTCCGCCACCAGCGCTCGAGCCGGTCCCATGCCTCGCCCCCGGGCGCCATCGGCCGGCCCTTCAGATAGGCGAAGGTGGTCTCGTCCGGCGCGACCAGGCCGGAACGCGCGCCCGCCTCGATCGACATGTTGGCGACGGTGAGCCGGCCCTCGATGCTCATCTCCTCGAACACGCGGCCGCGATATTCGATGACATGGCCGGTGCCGCCGGCCGCGCCGATCCGGCCGATGATGGCGAGGATCAGATCCTTGGGACTGACGCCGAAGCCGAGCCTTCCCTCGACCCGCACCTCCATCGTCCTGGCCGGTCGCAGCAACAGGGTCTGCGTCGCCAGCACATGCTCGATCTCGCTCGTGCCGATGCCGAAGGCGAGCGCGCCGAGCGCGCCGTGCGCCGCGCTGTGGCTGTCGCCGCACACCAGGGTCGCGCCCGGCAGGGTGAAGCCAAGCTCCGGCCCGACGACGTGGACGATTCCCTGCCGCGCATCGGTCATGCCCAGGCAGGGGATGCCGAATTCGGCGACGTTGCGATCGAGCGCGGCGAGCTGCCCCGCGCTCGCCGGATCGGCGATCGGCAGCAACCTCCCGTCCGGCCCCACGCGCGGCGTGGTCGGCACATTATGGTCGGGCACGGCGAGCGTCAGATCCGGCCGGCGCACGCCGCGCCCGGCGTGCCGCAGCCCCTCGAAGGCCTGCGGGCTCGTCACCTCGTGGACGAGGTGCCGGTCGATATAGATGAGGCAGGTGCCGTCCTCGCGGCGCTCGACGACGTGGGCGTCCCAGATCTTCTCGTAGAGCGTCCTTGGCTTCACGCGGTCATGCCCCGATTGACGCCGACCAGGCTGCGGACCGCGTCGACCCGGCACAGCCGGGCGTCGATCCGCGCGCGGACCGCCGCGCCGAACTCCGAACAGCTCGCCCGCCCGCCGAGGTCGGCGGTGGCGATGCCGGAAAGCAGCACGTCATCGAGCGCGGCGCGGAGCAGGAAGCCGAGTTCGGTGAGACCGACATGGTCGAGCAGCATCGCCGCGCTCAGGATCGCGCCCGCGGGGTTGGCGAGGTTCAGCCCCGCGAGCTCGGACGCCGAGCCGTGGATCGGCTCGAACAGCGCAGTCCCGTCGGCGCCGGTGCTGGCCGAAGCGAGCAGCCCGATCGAGCCGGGGAGGACGGCCAGTTCGTCCGACAGGATATCGCCAAAAAGGTTCTCGGTCAAAATCACATCGAACCGGCGTGGATCGGTGATCAGCGCCATCGCCGTCGCATCCACCAACATGCTATCGCACACGACATCGGGATAGCCGGCGGCGACCTCGGCGACAACCCGCCGCCAGAGCTTCGAGGTTGCCAGCACGTTGGACTTGTCCACCAGGGTGAGCCTGCGGCCGCGCCGCCGCGCCGCCGCGAAGGCGACATGGGCCACGCGCTCGATCTCCTCGCGACTATAGGCGAAATCGTCCGATGCCACGTCCGCCTCCAGCCGCTTCGCGCCGAAATAGGCGCCGCCGGTCAGCTCGCGCACGATCAGGATGTCCACGCCGCGCACGCGATCGTCGCGCAGTGGCGAGAGGTATTCGAGCCCCGGCGCGACCCGCGCCGGCCGCAGGTTGGCGAAAAGGCCGAGCCCGGCGCGCAGCGCCAGCAGCCCCGCCTCGGGCCGCTCGGGCGCGTCGTCCCAGTCCGGCCCGCCGACCGCGCCGAGCAGCACCGCGTCGGCGGCGCGGCAGGCGGCGAGCGTCGTCGCCGGCAGGGGGCACCCGTGCCGGTCGATCGCGATGCCGCCGAAATCGTGCGTCTCGAAGGCGAGATCCAGCTCGCGGCGCTCGGCGAGGAAGGCGAGGCACTGCCGCGCCTGTTCGGTCACCTCGGGGCCGATCCCGTCGCCGGGCAGCAGGACGATTCGGGTCATGGGGCTTCTCCTTCAGGCCGCCCGCGCCGCGGGCGTGGATTGGCCGCGTGCCCGGGCGACCGCGGCGGCGTTGCTGACGGCATCGACATAAGCGGCGACACAACAGGGCAGGATGTCGCGGTCGCGCGCGCGGCCCGAGAAGGCCTCGCCATCGACGACGATGCGGATCTCCACGAGCACGCTCGCGCCCTGCCCGTCCCCGCCAGCCTCGTCCGGGTCGGCGGCGACATATTGCAGCTCGATCCCGTCCACCCGCGCCGGCACGCCGACGATCTGGCTGACCGCGAGAAAGGCCGCGTCGAGCGCGCCGGGGGCCGAGGCGATGTCGGTGAGCCGCCCGCGGCTGCCATGCTCCAGCTCGACCCGGGCCACCGGATGCGCCCGCGGCGTCACCGGCGCGCGGATCTCGACACGCAAGAGCTTCCAGAGCTTGTCGTCGCCACCGCCCTGCTGCGCGGCGAGCAGCGCGGCGAGGCGGGCATCGTCGACCAGGCCGACCTCGTCGGCCACTTCCTTGAAGGCGGAGAAGGCGCGGTCGAGCGCCTCCCCCTCGAGCGCGAAGCCGAGCGCGCGCGCGCGGCTCGCGAGGGCGTGGCGCCCGCTATGCTTGCCGAGGACGATCCCGTCCGTCGCGAGGCCGATGTCTTCCGGTTTCATGATCTCGTAGGTTTCCCGGTTCCTGAGCACGCCATGCTGGTGGATGCCGGCTTCATGCGCGAAGGCATTGGCGCCGACGATCGCCTTGTTGCGGGGCGGCGATACGTTGGTGACCTGGGCCAGCGTCCGGCTGGCGGCCATGATCCTGGTGGTGTCGACGCCGGTGGCGACGCCGTAGCTGTCGAAGCGGGTTCTGAGCGCCATCACGACATCCTCGAGCGCGCAGTTGCCGGCGCGCTCGCCGATGCCGTTGACGGCGCATTCTACCTGCCGCGCGCCGCCGCGTACCGCCGCCAGGCTGTTGGCGACCGCCATGCCGAGATCGTCATGGCAGTGGGCGGAGAAGATCACGCCGTCCGGCCGCTCGACGGCTTCGCCGAGATGGCGGAACAGATCGTAAATCTCGTCCGGGGTCGTGTAGCCGACCGTGTCCGGCACGTTGAGCGTGGTCGCCCCGGCCGCGGCCGCGGCCGACAGCGCCTCGACGAGGAAGTCGCGCTCGGTGCGGATCGCGTCCTCGGCCGAGAATTCGACATCGTCGGTGAAGTCGCGGGCGAAGGCGACCGATTCGCGGATCGCCTCGATCACCTGCGCCTTGCTCATCGCGAGCTTGAATTCGCGGTGCAGCGGGCTCGTGCCGAGAAAGATGTGGATGCGCCTCGCTCGCGCCGGGGCGAGCGCGCGCGCCGCCGCCTCGATGTCGTCGCGCCTGGCGCGGGCGAGCGAGCAGATCACCGGCCCCTCGATCTCGCCGGCGATCGCGTGGACCGCGCGCGCGTCGCCGGGCGAGGCGGCGGCAAAGCCGGCCTCGATCACGTCCACCTTCAGCGCGGCGAGCGCGCGCGCCATCTTGAGCTTGCCCTCCTCGGTCATCGAGAAGCCCGGCGCCTGCTCGCCGTCGCGCAGCGTGGTATCGAAGATGCGGACCCGGTTCATGCGGCCTGCTCCTGGATGAAGGCGGTTTCGTGAGCGACGCGGGCGACCCCGTGGAGGCGCGAAAGCTGCCGCGCGAGCACGTCGACCGAGCGGCCATGGTCGCGCGGCTCGACGGTCAGCGCGAGCGTCGCGCGGCGGCCGCAGGGCTGCTCCGCCATGGCGGCGCGACGGACGATGAAGCCGCGCCGCTCGACGAGGCCGAGCATCCGCACGATCGCGCCTTCCTGCGCGGCATATTCGATGAACATGCGGGCATGATCGGGACTGTTACGCATCAGCGCTTCTCCATCATTTCGGTATTGGCTCGATTGGGCGGGACCAGCGGCCAGACGTTC
This sequence comes from Sphingomonadales bacterium, assembly GCA_040255785.1. Lineage (GTDB taxonomy): Bacteria > Pseudomonadota > Alphaproteobacteria > Sphingomonadales > Sphingomonadaceae > Allosphingosinicella. The sequence continues at coordinate 117,710 of JBDZVR010000003.1, read as the reverse complement.
TCGCGCGGGTCGATCCGCGCGTGGCAAAGGATCGCGCCCGGCGTCGTCAGCAGCCGCTCGATCGCGCCCGGCACCTCGTCGCGCCGGTCGATCGTGAACGCCTCGATGCCGAAGGCGCGCGCGATCTCGGCGAAATCGGGATTGTCGCTGAGGTCGACTTCCGAGAAGTTCTCCTCGAAGAACAGCTCCTGCCATTGCCGGACCATGCCCAGCTGGCTGTTGTCGACCAGCAGGATCCTGAGCGGCAGCCGGTAGCGCCGGATCGTCGCCAGCTCGTGGATGTTCATCATGATCGAGCCATCGCCGGTCACGGTGACGACGGTCGCATCCGGCGCGGCGAGCAGCGCGCCGATCCCCGCGGGAATGCCGTAGCCCATCGCGCCCAGCCCGGCGCTCGTCAGATGCGCGTTGGCGCGGCGGAAGCGGCAGTGCTGGGCCACCCACATCTGGTGCTGGCCGACGTCGCAGGTGACGATGAGGTCATGACCCGCCCGCTCGGTCAGCGCCTTCAGCATCGCCGGCGCGTAGATGCCGCTTCCCGGCGCGTCGTAGCCGGGCGCCCAGCGCTCGGCGCTGGCAACGCATTCCTCGCGCCACGCGGCGGCGTCCGGGACGGCGGTGAGCTGGTCCAGGATGCGCGCGATGTCGCCGGCGATGCCGACCTCCGGCCGGCGCAGCTTGCCGATCTCGGCCCGATCGGCGTCGATGTGGATCACCTTCGCGCGCGCGGCGAAGGTATCGAGCTTGCCGGTCGCGCGGTCGTCGAAGCGCGCGCCGACGCAGACCAGGAGATCACAGGCGTCGACCGCGTTGTTCGCCGCGCGGGTGCCATGCATCCCGATCATGCCGAGGAAGCCCGGCGCGTCGGTCGGGATCGCGCCGAGGCCCTTGAGCGTCGCGACCGAAGGCATGCCGGTCCGGTCGGCGAAGGCGCGCAGCGCCGCATCGGCGCGGGCGATGCACACGCCGCCGCCGAAATAGAGGATCGGCCGCGCCGCCGCCGCGATCATCGCGTTGGCGCGCGCGATCGCATCGGGATCGGGCGGCGCCGGCGCCGGCGCGGCAACCGCCGCCGGCGGCTCCGGCCGGGCGGACTGCTGGCCCATGTCCTTGGGCAGGTCGATCAGCACCGGGCCGGGCCGCCCGGACCGCGCCAGCATGAACGCCTCGGCGAAGACGGCGGGGATGTCCTCCACCCGGCGGATCACGTAGCTGTGCTTCACGATCGGCAGGGTGATCCCGAAAATGTCGACTTCCTGAAAGGCGTCGGTGCCCATCAGCGGCGCCGCGACCTGGCCGGTGATCGCGACCATCGGCACGCTGTCCAGGAAGGCGTTGGCGATACCGGTGACGAGGTTGGTCGCGCCGGGACCGGAGGTGGCGATGCACACGCCCGGCTCGCCAGTCACCCGCCCATAGGCGTCGGCGGCGAGCGCGGCGGCCTGTTCGTGGCGGACCAGGATGTGATTGAGGCCTGATCCCGGCAGCGCGTCATACACCGGCATGATCGCGCCGCCGGGATAGCCGAAGACATGGCGAACGCCTTCCCGCGCCAGCGCCTCGACGACCAGCCGCGCGCCGGAGACGGGCTCCGCCGCGGCGGTCGCATCGTTGGGGGACTTCGAGACACTGGCCGCGATCATGGCTACGCCGCCTTCGAAGCGGGGCCGGCCTGCAGCCAGGCCATGTGGCGGCGCAACCGCGCGCCGACCTGCTCGATCGGCTGGCCGAGATCGGCGTCGAGCAGCGCGCGATAGTTCGGCTTGCCGGCCTTGTTCTCGTCAATCCAGTCGCGCGCGAAGGCGCCGGACTGGATGTCCGCTAGGATCTCGCGCATCCGTGCGCGCGTCTCCTCGTTCACGACGCGCGGGCCGGAGACGAGATCGCCATATTTGGCGGTCTCCGAGACGAATTCGTGCATCTTCGCGATGCCGCCCTCGTAGAGCAGGTCGACGATCAGCTTGAGCTCGTGCAGGCACTCGAAATAGGCCACGGCGGGCTGGTAGCCGGCCGCGACCAGCGTATCGAAGCCCGCGGTCACCAGCTCGGTCGCGCCACCGCACAGCACGGCCTGCTCGCCGAACAGGTCGGTCTCGGTCTCCTCCGCGAAGCTGGTTTCGATCGCGCCCGCATTGGTGCCGCCGATGCCCTGCGTATAAGCGAGGGTGCGGGCGCGCGCCTTCCCGCTCGCGTCCTGATGCACCGCGAACAGGCAGGGCACGCCGCGCCCGATCTCATATTCGCGGCGCACCAGGTCTCCCGGCCCCTTGGGCGCGACGAGCACGACGTCGATATCGTCGCGCGGCGTGATCTCCTTGTAATGGACCGAAAAGCCGTGCGCGACGAGCAGCGCCGCGTGGCGCGCGAGGTTCGGCGCGATCGCCTCCTCATAGACCTGGCGGTGGCTCATGTCGGGCGTGAGCAGCGCCAGCAGCGCCGCCTCCTTCGCCGCCTCGGCCGGCGCGACGACGCGGAACCCGTCGCCGCTCGCACGCTGCGCCGCCTTGCCGCCGGCGCGCGCGCCGACGATCACCTCGAAGCCGCTGTCGCGCAGGTTGCGGGCGTGGGCGCGGCCCTGGCTGCCATAGCCGACGATCGCGATCGTCGCGCCTCTCAGCGCAGCGGGGCTGGCATCGTCGTTGGTGTAGATACGTTCCATTCGAGGGGTCTCCTTCGCGCAAAAGAAAACCCCCGCTCCGGTGGGGAGCGGGGGCCTTGGGTTTCTGAGTCGTCTCGACGGACGTCAGCCGGGCACCGCTCCCACGAGGAAGCTAATAAGGACGAGAATAAGTACGAAAAGGAGCGCGGCAGCCGAAACGGCCACCTTCTGGGTATCGATGCTGATCGCGGTCAGCTGCACACCGGCTCCATCGAAATTCGTTGCACCGCAAAATACGGGAGCGGGTCGTGAACGCAAGTGCAAAAAGCAACACGCCATAATTTCACCCGGGGCGCCGCTCGAACGGCAATTCCGTTGCTCTCTCGCCATCATTGACAGCAGATTTCATGCGCCGCTTGTCACCGCGCCTTGCGACGCGGAACCGACGAGCCGCGCATATTTGGCATAGGCGCCGGTCACCTCGTCCCGCGCCGGCGGCGGCGCGGGATCGCGCGCGGCAAGGTCCGCGTCGGTTTCGATCACCCGCGCCTCGACGTCGATGGCGATGCGATCGCCGGTGCGCAGCCGGGCGATCGGCCCTCCCTTCGCCGCCTCGGGCGCGACATGGCCGACCATGAAGCCGTGCGTCGCGCCGGAGAAGCGCCCGTCGGTGACGAGCGCGACGCTGTCGCCCAGGCCCCGGCCCTGGATCGCGGCGGTGACGGCGAGCATCTCGCGCATGCCGGGGCCGCCGACCGGCCCCTCGCCACGGATGACGACGACATCGCCCGGGACGATTTCACCGGCGGTGACGGCGGCGAAGCAGGCTTCCTCGCCGTCATAGACCCTGGCCGGCCCCTCGAAGCGCAGCCGCGACTGGCCGGCGAGCTTCACGACGCAGCCCTCGGGCGCGATATTGCCATAGAGCACGCCATAGCCGCCGCGCGGCTTGAGCGGCCGGTCGACGGACAGGATCACCTGTTGCCCCGGCGTCTCCGGCGCGTCAGCGAGACATTCGAACAGCGCGCGGCCGGTGACGGTCGGCGCGTCCTCGATCAGCCCGGCCTCCATCAGGCGGCGGCCGAGCAGGCGCGCGCCGCCGGCCTCGGTCATGTCCGGGGCCATGAATCGGCCCGCCGGCTTGAGATCGGCGATCACCGGCGTCGCCCGGCTGACCTCGTCGAACAGGTCGATATTGAACGCGTCCGGCGAAATCCCCGCCTCGCGCGCGATCGCGAGCAGGTGCAGCACGAGATTGGTGGAGCCGGCGGTCGCCGTGCCCGCCACCGCCGCGTTCCTGAGGCTTGTCGGCGTGAGGAACCGGCGCGCGTTGCGCCCGGCCTTCACCGCCTCGACGAGGATGCGGCCCGCCTGCTCGGCCGCCTTCGGCTTTTCGGGATGGGTGGCGGGGATGTCGTTGAGCCCGAACGGCGACAGTCCGAGGAAGGTCATCGCCAGCGCCATCGTGTTGGCGGTGAACTGGCCGCCGCAGGCGCCCGCGCCGGGACAGGCCGCCTTCTCGACCGCGGCGAGGCCGGCATCGTCGAGCGTGCCGGCGCCATGCGCCCCGATCGCCTCGAACACGTCCTGGATGGTGAGCTTCCGCTCGCCCAGCCGCCCCTGCATGATCGAGCCGCCGTAGAGGATGACGCTGGGCAGATCGAGCCGCGCCGCCGCCATCGCCGCCGCCGGTATCGTCTTGTCGCAGCCGACGATGAACAGCACCGCGTCGAGCGAATGGCCGCGCACGGCGAGCTCGGCCGAATCGGCGATCGTCTCGCGGCTCATCAGCGAGGCGCGCATCCCCCTGGTTCCCATCGAGATGCCGTCGGTCACGACGATGGTGTTGAAATCCACCGGCGTCGCGCCGGCTTCCACGATGCCGCGCCGGGCGTGCTCGGCGAGATCCTTGAGATGGATGTTGCAGGGCGTGACGTTCGACCAGGTGTTGACGATCGCCACCATCGGGCGGGCCATCGCCGCATCGTCGAGCCCGGTCGCCCGCAGCATCGCGCGCGCCGCCGCCCGCGCCGGCCCATCCTTCATCTCGCTTGACGGGAGAGTCTTGTTGGTCATTTCATTCCTCGGGTTCAGGCCGCGGTTCGGGACATCGGCCGGAGCGCGGCGGCGAGCGCATCGAGCCGCGCCGCTATGGCGCGCTTGGCAAGGGGCCGGCCACGGATCGCGGCGAGCGCTGGCGGCGGTGCGATCGTGCGGCCGATCAACGGCTCGACCGTTCCGGCGAACTTGAACGGATGGGCGGTCGCCGCGGCGAGCCAGGTCACTTCATCACGGACGCGCTCGGGCAGGCGGGCATGGGCCTCGGCCGCGGTCGCCGAATGCGGGCACCAGACATAGCCGCTCGCCTCATGCTCGGCGCGGATGCGCGCGCGGATCCGGGCGTCGCTGACCAGCTCGACGCCGAGCCGGCGATGCGCCGGCGGCAATGCAGCGAGCCGCTCGAAATTGCTCGGCGCGCCGACGTCCATCGCATTCGCCAGCGTCGCCACCGAGGCGCGCGGCGAATAGACGCCGGTCGCCTTCCAGTCGGCGAGCGTGCGGTTGGCGTTGGTCGCCAGCACGATCGGCCGGATCGGAAAGCCCATCGCGCGCGCATAGAGCGCGGCGAAGCCGTGGCCGAGATTGCCGGTCGGGATAATGAGGCCGATCTCGCCCCCCGTCGCGCGCGCGAGCCGCACCGAGGCGTAGGCGAGATAGGCGATCTGCGGCAGCAGCCGGCCGATATTGATCGAATTGGCCGACGTGAGATTGTGCGCCCGGGCAAGCGCGCGGTCAGCGAGCGCCGCTTTCGCCAGCCGCTGGCAGGCATCGAAATCGCCGTCCACCTCCAGCGCCTGCACCGGCGCGCCCCAGGAGGTGAGCTGTTGCTCCTGGAAGGGCGACACGCCGCCGCGCGGGAACAGGATCGTCGCGCTCACCGCGCCGCGCCCTTCCGCCGCGCAGCCGACGGCGCCGCCGGTATCGCCCGAGGTCGCAACCAGCACGCCGAGCCGCCGCGCCGGATCGCCGAGCCGGTCGAAACAGGCCATCAGGAAGCGCGCGCCGAAGTCCTTGAACGCGCCGGTGGGGCCGTGAAACAGCTCGAGGACGCGAAGGCCCGGGCGGCCCGGATCGGGGGTGACGATCGGCAGCGGGAAATCGAACGCCTCGGCGCAGATCGCCGGGAGGTCGGCGGCGAGTGGATCGCCCGCGAAAAAGGGGGCGAGCATCGCCGCGGCGAATTCGGCGAGCGACGCCTCGGCGAGCTCCGCCGGACCGGCCGCCGGCAGCTCCTCGGGCAGGTAGAGGCCGCCGTCCGGCGCGGCGCCGGCGCGGATCGCCTCGCTCAGGCTCGCCGCCGGCCCGGCGCCCCTGGTGCTGACGTACCTCATGCGGCCGCCCTCGCGGCTGCATCCGCGGGCTCCAGCCGCGCGCCGGCGCTGTTCACCGGGGCGCGATAGGCCGTCGCCTTCAATCCCGCCGCCTCGAACGCGGCGGTCATCGCCCGCTCGACCCGGCCTGCCTCGTGCGCGAACGCCCAGGCGAAGACCGAGGGGCCGGAGCCGGAGAAGGAGCAGCCGAGCGCGCCGGCCGCGAGCGCGGCGCGCTTCACCTCGGCCAGCGACGGCAGCAACCGCATCCGCTGCGGCTCGACCAGCAGGTCGTCGAGCCCGGCGCGCAGCAGATCAACATCGCCGCTCGCGCAGCCGGCGACGAAGGCGGCCATCCGCCGCGAATGTTCCACCGCGATCCGCATCGGCACCTGCGGGCGCAGGAGGCGCCGCGCCGCCTTCGTTTCGACCTCGACCGGCGGGTGCAGCACGACCGCGACGATGCCGCGCGGCGCCGGCAGGCGGTGGACCGAATCGGGCCGCTCGCGCGCCACCAGGACGAGCCCGCCGAGCAGGCTTGCCGCGACATTGTCCCAGGGCGGCGGATCGGAGGAGACTCGTTCGCCCGCGAGCGCGAAGGGAAGCAGGGCCGGCAGCGGCAGCGGCTCCTCCAGCAGCGCATTGACGGCGACCACCGCCGCCACCGCCGAGGCCGCCGAGCCACCCATTCCGGCGCTCATCGGCACGCCCTTGTCGATCGACAGGGTGACGCCGAATGGCGCCTCGACCGCGTCGAGCAGCGCCTTCGCCGCCGCCAGGGCGGTGTTGCGCTCCGGTGTCCCCGGAAGGCTGGACACGAGCCCGCTCACTTCGCCCAGCCGCGCGCCTGCACGCTTCTCGCGCATGGCGACAACGCTGTCGCGCGCGGCGTCCAGCGCCTGGCCGAGCACATCGAAGCCAACGCCGACATTGCCGATGCTCGCCGGTGCGCTGGCCTTCGACCGATCCCCCATGTTCAAGCTCCTCACGCGCTGAGCCTCAACGGCACGGACTGCGCCTCGGCGGCGAGCCGCCGCTGCAGGTCCATGACATCGCCGAACAGGGAAGCGGCGGTCGGCCAGCGCCCCGCCCCCTTACCATGGACCGCATGGACGCGGCCATCGCGGGCGCGCGCCAGAAAGCGGTTCTCCTCGCCACGCGCGCCGGCGAGCGGGTGATCGACGGGCAGCGCCTCGATCTCGACCGAGGCGGCGACCTGCCCGTCGGCGCCGCGCACGCAGCGGGCGACCTGCTTCAGCACCTTGCCCTCCGCACGCGCCGCCTTCAGCGCGCGCGCCGTCACCGAGCGCAGCGATCGCCTGGCGATCCGCGCGCCTGGCAGGGCAACGCCGAAGGCGCGGCGCGCGAGCAGCGAGAGCTTGTCGGCCGCGTCGTGCCCGTCGACATCGGCGGTTGGATCGGCCTCGGCGAAGCCGCGCGCCTGCGCCTCGGCCAACGCCTCGTCGAACGCCGCGCCCGCGGCGAGTCGATCGAGCAGGAAATTGCAGGTGCCGTTCATCACGCCCTCGATTCCGACGACCCCGCCCTGGCGCCGCAGGCGCTCCACCGTCTCGAGGATCGGCGCGCCACCGCCCACCGCGGAGGAGTAGAGCAGGCTCGCCTCCCCCGCTTCCGCGCAGGCGTGGAGCGCGTCATAATGCTTCGCGAGCGCCGCCTTGTTGGCGGTGACGACATGGGTGCCGTGCTTGAGCGCCAGGCACATGATCTCGGCGGGATAGTCGGCCCCGCCGATCGCCTCGATCAGCAGGTCCGGCTCGATCGACAGCGCCTCGTCGAGGCTGTCGGTATAGACCTCGTCGCCGATCGGCGCGTGCGCCGCGGGGCGGCGGACCAGCACCGGGCCGACCTCGAACAGGTCCGGCCGCTCCTGCAGGTAGGAGAGCACGCCCGCGCCGACCGCGCCGCAGCCGAGCAGCGCGACGCGCAGCTTCGGGAAGGCGAGCGGCACCGCGCGCCGCGCCGGCAGATCGGCGATCACCGTCGCTTCGTGGTGGCCGATGGCGGCGACCTCGATCGCGACGTCCGCCGCCCGGGCGGCGTCGATCGCCTTGGGCTGGATCAGCCCGGCGCTCGCCTCGTGCGCCAGCGCGTATGACAAGGTGCCGTATCGCTCCGCATTCGGGTGAACCGCCGGATCCTGCGCGTAAACGCCGTCGACGTCCTTGAGCAGCCGGACCCGCTTTGCACCGAGCCGGGCGGCGAAGAAAACCGCTGACAGGTCGGTGCCGCCGCGGCCCAGCGTCACCACGCCATGTTCGGCATGGCCGGCGGTGAAGCCGGGCACGACGACGACATCGTGATCGGCGAGGCGCGCGATCACCGCCTCCGCGTCGAGCGCGACCAGATCGGAATCGAGCGGCTCGCCCTCGGCGACCAGCCCCATCTCGCCGGGATCGAGGACGCGGGCGCGCACCCCCATCCGGGCGAGGGCGAGGCCCATCAGCGCCGCCGAGCGCAGCTCGCCGACCCGCGCCAGCCGGGCGACGAAGGCGGGCGCCGGATCGCCGCCGACGCGCCGCGCCTGGGCGAGCAGCGCATCGGTCTCGCCCGCAAGGGCCGAAACGACGGCGACGATCTTCTCGCCCTGCCGCACGTGGCGGTAAATCTCCTGCGCGCAGGCCCGGTAGTCGTCCTCGCGCTCGAGCACCGAGCTGCCGAACTTGAGCACGCTGAGGCGTCGCTCGCCGTTGCCGAAATCCTGTCCGTCCATCTTCGCGTCGCTTTCATTTTCGGAGTGGGCGGCGAGCGTAGGCATGAAAAACCCGCTCGCCGGTTGGGGGGAGCGGGTCGGGTGGATGCTTGTGCTATCCGGGCCTTGAGATCAGCCGCTACCGCCCCGCTCGCGGGTAATGGTAATGGTCGTAATCATGGCAAACGGCGCACGCGCGGCGACGGCCATGCCGCAACCGGCACGGTCGAACGAGACGAACTGGGCGGCGGTCAACATCGCGCGTGCCATCTCCACTGCCGCGCTCCGGCGCCATGCCGGATCGCACGCCATAAGCATGAAGTGGAGAACGGCGGTCCGTCAACGGGGTTGATTCGCAGCGCTTGCTGCGGCGCGGAATTCACGCCCGGACGCGGCCCGCCGCCAGCTTCGCGAAAAGGGCGAGCCATTCATTGCCAAGGCTCTGTAAATGAAGCGAAAAGCCGGACCATCGCTGGCGCGGGAGCGAACGCTGCCAGGAAGCAGGCGGGGCAAATAATCGCCGGCCAGGCCGTGACTTTGGGAAAAGATTCCGCATGTGCGAAGGGTTCAGGGGCGCGTCTGGCCGCTGCCGCGCACGAGATATTTGTAGCTGGTGAGCTGCTCGGGCCCCACCGGGCCGCGCGGCGGCATGCGGCCGGTAGCGATGCCGATCTCCGCGCCGAAGCCGAATTCGCCGCCATCGGCGAACTGGGTGGAGGCGTTGCGCGCGACGATGGCGCTGTCGACCTCGGCGAGAAAGCGCTCGGCGGCGGCATCGTCGGCCGCGACGATCGCGTCGGTATGGCCCGAGCCGTGGGCGGCGATGAAGGCGATCGCCTCGTCGAGCGAGCCGACGACCTTCACCGCAAGGATCGGCGCCAGGAACTCCCGGCCCCAGTCCGCGTCGCCCGCCGGCCCGATGCCCTCGGCCAGCGCCCGGCTCTCCTCGTCGCCGCGCAGCTCGCAGCCGCGCTCGCGCAGCGCCGCCGCGATCGGCGGGACGAGCTTGGGCGCGGCGGCACGGTCGACCAGCAGGCATTCGGTCGCGCCGCAGATCGAGGTGCGGCGCAGCTTGGCGTTGACGACGATCTCCAGCGCCATCGCCGGATCGGCCGATTCGTGCAGATAGGTGTGGCAGACGCCTTCGAGATGGCCGAGCACGGCGACGCGCGCGTCGCGCCGAACGCGCTCGACCAGCGCCCGGCCGCCGCGCGGAATGATGAGATCGACCGCGCCGGCGAGCCCGCCGAGCAGCAGGCCGACTGCGTCGCGATCGCTGGTCGGCACGATCTGCACTGCCGCCACCGGCAGCCCCGCCGCGTCGAGCCCGGCCGCGATCGCGTCATGAATGGCGCGGCAGGAGCGCAGCGCATCCGAGCCGCAGCGCAGGATCACCGCATTGCCCGATCGCACGCAGATCGCGGCGGCATCGGCGGTGACGTTGGGCCGGCTTTCAAAGATCATGCCGATGACGCCGATCGGTACCGCGACGCGCGCGATCTCGAGACCGTTCGGCCGTGCCCAGCGCGCCAACTCGCGCCCCAGCGGATCGGGCAGATCCGCGACCGCCTCGAGCGCCGCGGCGACCGCCTCGATTCGCCCCTCGTCGAGCCGCAGCCGGTCGATCAGGCCGCTCGCCGCGGCCACGTCCGCCGCGTTGGCGGCGAGAATATCGGCGCGGCGCGCCCGCACCTCGGCCGCCATCGCCCGAATCGCCGCGGTGCGCGTCGCGGCGTCGGCGCGGCGCATCGTCTCGGCGGCCCGGCGGGCGGCGCGGCCCATGGCCATCATGTCATCTTCGAGGGTCATCGCTCGCTCATCGCCAGGTCGTCGCGGTGGATCAATTCGTCGGCGCGGACATAGCCGAGCCGCGCCGCGATGCCACCCTTGGGACAGCCGATCAGCGCGCGCGCTTCATCCGCGCCATAGGCGACGATGCCGCGCGCGATCTCGCGCCCGGCGGGGTCGCGCACCGACACGCAGGCGCCGCGTTCGAACTCGCCGTCGATCGCCGTCACGCCGGCGGGCAACAGGCTGCGCCCCGCCGCCAGCGCGGCCGCCGCGCCGGCATCGACGGCGACGCCCCCGGCCGGGACGAGCGTGCCCGCAATCCATTGCTTGTAGGCGCGTCGCGGCGTGCCATCGGCGGTGACGAGGGTCGCCGGCGCGCCCTCGGCGAGGCGGCGGAGGGCGTGATCCTCCCGCCCCGAGGCGATCAGCGTCGCGCAGCCGGCCGCCCGCGCGATCAGCGCCGCCGCGATCTTGGCGCGCATCCCGCCCGAGCCGTGCCGCGAGGCGCCGCCGGCATAGCCCGCGATCTCTTCGGTCACCTCCTCGACCAGGGCGAGCCGCTTGGCACCGGGATCGCGGGCCGGATCGGCGGTATAGAGGCCGTCCACGTCGGAGAGCAGGACGAGCAGGTCCGCGCCCACCATCTGCGCGACGCGCGCGGAAAGGCGGTCATTATCGCCATAGCGCAGCTCGTCGGTGGCGACGCTGTCATTCTCGTTGATGATCGGCAGCGCCTTGCGACGCAGCAGCACCGAAAGCGTCGCGCGCACGTTGAGCCAGCGGCGCCGCTGCTCGGTATCGCCGAAGGTGAGGAGCAGCTGCGCGGTCGGGATGCCGTGAGGGGCGAAGGCGCGATCCCAGGCCTGCATCAGCACCGCCTGCCCCGCCGCCGCCGCGGCCTGCTTGTCCCCGAGCCGCGCGGCGCGGCCGAGGCCGAGGCGCGGGCGGCCGAGCGCCACCGCGCCCGAGCTGACGAGCAGCACCTGCCGGCCCTGCGCGACCATCGCCGCGAGGTCGTCGGCGAGACTCGCCATCCAGCGCTCGCGCGCGCCACCCTCGCCGATCACCAGCGAGGAGCCGACCTTGACGACGATGCGTCGCGCCATCGCCAGCCGCCGCGCCGCCGCACCCTCTCCGCTGCGATCCCGTCCGCTCATGCTCCCGTCCATCCCGGCGGCGTCACTTGACAGGCCGGGACGCGCTTGTCACCGCCCCGCGTCGCGAGGCCATGGATCATTTCGCGCTGAAGGATGGCGTGCTCAATTGCGAGGACGTGCCGCTGCCCGCCATCGCCGAAGCGGTGGGGACGCCGACCTACGTCTATTCGACCGCGACGATGCGCCGCCACGTCCGGGTGTTTCGCGAGGCGGTCAAACCAGCGGGCGAATCGCTCGTCGCCTTCGCGGTCAAGGCCAATCCCAATCGCGCGGTGCTGGCGACGCTCGCCGCCGAGGGACTCGGCGCCGACATCGTCTCGATCGGGGAATATCGCCGCGCCGTCGCCGCCGGCATCGATCCGGCGAGGATCGTCTTTTCGGGCGTCGGCAAGACCGAGGCGGAACTCGCCGAGGCGCTGGCCGGCGGCATCGCGCTGATCAATCTCGAATCGGTCGAGGAGGCGGAGCTGCTCTCGGCGGTGGCTTCGCGCCTCGGCCGGAGCGCGCCGGTTGCCTTGCGGATCAACCCGGATGTCGACGCCGGCTCGCACGCGAAGATCTCGACCGGCGCGGCGCACAACAAGTTCGGCGTGCCGATCGGCGAAGCATGGGCGGCCTATGATCGCGCCCGCGCGCTGCCCGGCCTTTCGGTCGCCGGCGTCGCCGTCCATATCGGCAGCCAGCTCACCGATCTCGCCCCGCTCGCGGCCGCCTTCGCCAGGATCGGCGCGCTGATCGCCGAACTGCGCGCGCGCGGACATGAAATCGCGCTCGCCGACCTCGGTGGCGGGCTCGGCGTCCCCTATGATCCCGATCTGCCGCCGCCGCCGGACCCGGTCGCCTATGGCGCGATGGTCGCGCAGGCGACGCGCGGCTGGGGGGTGAAGCTGATCTTCGAGCCGGGGCGGCTGATCGTCGCCAATGCCGGCGCGCTGCTCGCGCGCGTGATCCGCGTGAAGCGGGGCGTCGAGTCGCCCTTCGTCATCGTCGATGCGGCGATGAACGATCTGATGCGCCCCGCGCTCTACGACGCCTTCCACGCGATCGAGCCGGTCGTCCCGCGCGGCGGCACGATGATCGCCGACGTGGTCGGCCCGGTCTGCGAGAGCGGCGACAGCTTCGCGACCGGACGCGCGATCGGCGCGGTGGCGGCCGGCGATCTCGTCATCTTCCGCACCGCCGGCGCCTATGGGGCGACCATGGCCAGCACCTACAACAGCCGTCCCCTGCCGGCCGAAGTGATCGTCCACGGCGCCCGATGGTCGATCGCGCGCGATCGCCAGCCGATCGAGGCGTTGCTGGCGACCGAACATGCGCCGCCCTGGCTCGGGCGATAGATCCCGGGCGCCCAAAGTCGCGCCTGACGCGCAGCACGATCATGACGCCGGCCTTGTCTTCGCGTCGACGCAGGGCGCGGCGCGCCGGCCAGATGCACGCTTGCCTCGCCGCCCGGTGCGCGCTATCTGGCCTATATTGTTACATCGTGTTAATACAATGGACTTGCGCCGATGCCCGCCACCAAGACCGTCCAGCCGGCCTGCGACCCCGAGGTCCTGATCCGGGATCTCTGCCGCGCGCTGCTCCAGCCGAGCGACGTGGACGGCATGGCGCGGCTGCTCGCCGACCTCTGCACGCCGGCGGAAGTCCGCACGCTGGCCGAGCGCTGGCACGTCGCCCGCCTGCTCGACGCAACCGACCTCACCTATCGCGAGATTCACGAGGCGACCGGGGTGAGCACGACCACTATCGTGCGCGTCGCCCGCTTCCTCAGGCAGGAGCGCAACCTGGGCTATCGCGCCGCGCTCGACGCGCTGGAGGGCGGCGATGCTCGTCGATAGCGGCCGCCTCCACATCGCGGTGCAGAAATCGGGCCGGCTCGCCGAGTTCAGTCGCGCGCTGCTCCGCGACGCCGGGCTGCGCATCCAGAACGGCAAGAACGCCCTCACCGCGCGGGTCGAGAACCTGCCGATCGACCTCATGTTCGTGCGCGACGACGACATTCCGACCTTCGTCGCCGACGGCGTGTGCGAATATGGCATGGTCGGCCGCAACGTGCTCGAGGAATTCGCGCTCGACCGGCCCGAAGCCGCGTTCGAGGTCGTCGCGCCGCTCGGCTTCGGCCGCTGCGCGCTGAAGATCGCCGCGCCCGAAGCGACCCCCTATCCAGGCGTGGAGGCGCTCGAAGGCGCGCGCATCGCCACCTCCTACCCGCGCCTGCTTCGCCGCTTCCTCGACGAGCGCGGCATCGCCGCGAGCGTCGTCAGGATGAATGGCGCGGTCGAGCTTGCGCCCCGGCTCGGCATCGCCGGCTTCGTCTGCGATCTCGTTTCGACCGGTGCGACGCTAGAGGCGAACGGGCTGACGGCGGTGGAGACCGTGCTCGAGAGCGAGGCGGTGCTGGTGCGCACGAAGCAGCCGCTGGCGCGCGACAGGCAGGCGCTGTGCGACAATCTCTGGCGGCGCATCGAGGGCGTGCTGGCGACCCAGGAATCCAAATATATCATGCTGAATGCGCCGCGGCAGGCGCTCGGGGCGATCACGGCGATCCTTCCCGGCGCCGAGGCGCCGACCGTCATCCCGCTCGCCGGCCAGCCGGGCCACTTCGCGGTCCATGCCGTGTGCAAGGAATCGGTGTTCTGGGAGACGCTGCAGCAGCTCAAGGCCGCCGGCGCCTCGGCGATCCTCGTCATGCCGATCGAAAAGATGATGATGTGATGCGCCGGCTGGACTGGAGCGCGCTGGACGAACCGGCGCGCGCTCGCGCGCTCGCGCGGCCCGAGGCGCGGCGCGATCCGGCGCTGGTCGAAGGCGTCCGCGCGATTGTCGAGCATGTCCGCGCGGGAGGCTGGGACGCACTCGCCGCCGAGGCGATGCGGATCGACGGCGCGCTGCCGCGGCACGTCGCCGTCGCCGACATCGCCGAACGGGCGCGCCGCGAGCTTGCGCCGGCCGACCTCGCCGCGATCGAGCTTGCGGCGGCGAACATCGCGCGCTTCCACGCCGAGAGCCTGCCCGCCGAGATCGCTGTCGAACCGATGCCGGGCCTCGTCGTGCGCAGGATCTGGCGACCGATCGAGCGCGTCGGCCTCTATGTGCCGGGGGGTGCAACGCCGCTCTTTTCGACGCTGCTGATGCTGGCGCTGCCGGCGCGGGCGGCCGGCGTGCCCGAGATCGTGGTCGCGACCCCGCCGCGCGCCGATGGTGGCCTCGATCCGCTCGTCGCGCTCGCCGCCCAGCGCGCGGGGATCGAGGCGGTGTGGACCATGGGCGGCGCGCAGGCGATCGCCGCGCTCGCCTTCGGCGCCGGGCCGGTTCCCCGCGTGGACAAGATCTGCGGTCCCGGCAACGCCTGGGTCGCCGCCGCGAAGACCCATGTCGCGAGCCTGCCCGGCGGCCCCGCGATCGACCTGCCGGCGGGCCCGAGCGAGCTGATGATGATCGCCGACGCGGCGGCCGATCCGCGCCGCGTCGCCGCCGACCTGCTCAGCCAGGCCGAGCATGATCCGGCCGCGCAGGTCCTGCTCGCCACCGATTGCGCGGCGCTCGCCGACGCGGTCGAGGCCGAGCTCACGCGCCAGCTCGCCACACTTCCCCGCCGCGACATCGCCGCCGCCTCGCTGGCCTCGGCGCGCGTGCTGATCGTCGAGTCGATCGAGCAGGCGGCCGACATCGCCAACGCCTATGCGCCCGAGCATCTTGCGCTCGCCGTCGCCGACCCGGCGGCGCTGCTGCCCCTGCTCGCGAGCGCCGGCGCGATCTTCGCCGGCGCCGCCGCGGCGGAAACGTTCGGCGACTATCTCGCCGGGTCGAGCCACGTCCTTCCCACCGACGGCGCCGCGCGCGGCTGGAGCGGCGTTTCGGCGCACAGCTTCCTGAAGGCGATCACGGTGCAGGAGCTGACCGCGGACGCCGCCCGGGCCGCCGCCGGCCCCGCCGCCGCGCTCGCCCGGCTGGAGGGACTGGAGGCGCACGCGCGCGCGGCGGACCTGCGCCTCGAAGCGGGCTCGGGACGCCTCATTCCCGTCGGAGGCAAGGCATGAGCCTGCTCGCCAGCCTTGCGCGACCGGAAATCCTGGCGCTGCCGCCGGCGGACGTCGCCGCGCGGGCGAACGACGCGTTCGGTCCCGACGCGATCAGGCTCGACGCCAACGAGAATCCCTGGCCGCCGCTGCTCGACGGGGCGCTCACCGAGCACGCCAACCGCTATCCCGAGCCGCAGCCGGCGGCGCTGCGCCGCGCGCTGGCGGCGCTCTACGCCGTCGCGCCCGACAATGTCATCGTCACGCGCGGCGCGGACGATGCGATCGACCTGCTGGTCCGCACCTTCTGCCGGCCCGGCGCCGATGCGGTTTCGATCTGCCAGCCGACCTTCTCGGCCTACGCCCAGTTCGCCCGGCTGCAGGGCGCGCGGCTGATCGAGGCGCGGCTGACCGACAGCTTCGATTTCGATCCCGACGCCTTCCTCGCGGCGGTCGCGGACGAGAAGAACCTGAAGCTCGCCTTCATCTGCGCGCCGAACAACCCGACCGGCAACCTGGTGGCCGCGGAACAAGTCCTGCGCGTCTGCGAGGCGCGGCCCGAGACGATCGTGGTGCTGGACGAAGCCTATATCGAATTCTCCGACCAGCCGAGCCTCGCCGCCGAGGCGGCGCGGCGCGACAACCTCGTCGTCCTGCGCACGCTTTCCAAGGCCTGGGGGCTGGCCGGCGCGCGCGTTGGCGCGCTGGTCGGAACGCGCGAGCTCGCCGCGCTCGCGGCACGCGCGCTGCCGCCCTATCCGCTGCCGTCGCTGTCGGTTGCCGCCGCGCTCGCCAGCCTCTCGCCATCGCGCCGGCCGATCCATGCCGAGCGGATCGCGCGCATCGTCGCCGAGCGCGAGCGGCTCGCCGAACGCCTCGCCACCGCGCCGGGCGTCACGTCGGTGCGCGGCGGCGGCGGCAATTTCCTGTTCCTGGAGGTGGAGGATCCGCGACGGCTCGCGACCAAGCTCACCGCGCTCGGCATCCGCGTGCGCTTCCGCCCCCAGGCCGCACCGGGCGGGCTGCGCCTCACCATCGGCACCGAGCAGGAGAATGCGATCGCGCTCGCCGCGCTCGGCGCCAGGGGCGAGCCGGCGGCGGAACGGCGGGCGGCGGTCGCGCGGGACACGAAGGAGACGCGGATCGCGGCCGCGGTCGATCTCGATCGCGCCGCGCCGCGCCGCATCGCCACCGGCATCGGCTTTTACGATCACATGCTCGATCAGGTCGCCGCGCATGGCGGCTTCTCGCTCATCCTCGCCTGCGAGGGCGATCTCGCGGTCGATCCGCACCACAGCATCGAGGATTGCGCAATCGCCCTCGGCCAGGCGCTGCGCGGCGCGCTCGGCGACCGGCGCGGCATCGGCCGCTTCGGCTTCGCCCTGCCGATGGACGAGGCCGAGGCGCAGGTGCTGATCGACCTTTCCGGCCGGCCCTTCGCCCGTTTCGAGGGCGGGTTCGCCGGCAGCCATATCGGCGACTGGCCGACCGAGATGACGCCGCACGTCTTTCGCAGCCTCGCCGACTCGCTCGGCGCGGCGATCCATGTCCGCGTCGCCGGAGCGAACGACCATCACAAAACCGAAGCCTGCTTCAAGGCTCTCGGCCGCGCGCTGCGCCAGGCCATCGCGCGCGAGGGCGCGGCGGCGAGTGCCGATGCGCAAATCCCCAGCACCAAGGGGATGCTGTGACGCCCCTGGCCGCTGCTGCGCCGGGAGCCGGCGGATGAACCTCGCCCTCGTCGATCTCGGCTACGGCAATGTCGGCTCGATCCGCATCGCGTTCGAGCGGCTCGGCGTGACGCCGGAGCTCACCGCCGATCCGGCGCGGATCGCGGCGGCGGACCGGGTGGTGCTGCCGGGGGTCGGCGCGGCCGGATTCGCGATGGCGCGGATCGAAACAGGCGGGCTCGCCGGCACATTGCGCGCCTTTGCGCGCCCGCTGCTCGGCATCTGCCTCGGGATGCAGCTCCTGTTCGAGCGCTCGCAAGAGGAGGACACGCCCTGCCTCGGCCTGATCGCGGGCGCGGTGCGCCGGCTCGATCCGGCGCCGGGGCTCGCCGTGCCGCACATGGGCTGGAGCCGGCTCGAGGTCGTCGCTCCCGGCCTCGGCCTCGCTGATGGCGACTATGTCTATTTCGCGCACAGCTATGCCTGCGATGATGGCCCGGCGACGATCGCGCGCGCCCGGCACGGCCGCATGATCCCGGCCGCGGTGCGGCGCGGCAATCTGCTCGGCGCGCAATTCCACCCCGAACGCTCCGGCGCGGCCGGCGCGCGCTTCCTCGAGGCCTTTCTCGCCCAATGATCATCATCCCCGCCATCGACCTGCTGGACGGCCGCTGTGTCCGCCTCGCCCAGGGCCGCTTCGACGCGGCGAGCGTCTATCCGGGCGATCCCGCCGCGGCGCTCGCCCGCTTCGCCCGCGCGGGCGCGCGCTGGACCCATGTCGTCGATCTCGACGGCGCCAGGGCAGGCCGGCCGGTCCAGCACGATCTCATCGCCCGCCTCGCCGCCGCCGCGCCGGTGAAGCTCCAGGTCGCCGGCGGCTTTCGCGATGCCGAAGCGGTCGCCGCCGCGCTCGCCGCCGGCGCCCGGCGGGTCGTGATCGGCAGCCTCGCGCTGCGCGATCCGCGAGCGGTACGCGCGATCATCGCCCGCCACGGCGCCGGGCGGATCGCGATCGCGCTCGACGTCAACCTGGTCGATGGCCGGCCACTGGTCGCCACCGCCGGATGGACCGAGACGTCCGGCCGCTCGCTCTTCGACGCCGCCGCCGCGATTCCCGAGGCGAGGCACCTGCTCGTCACCGACATTTCGCGCGACGGCATGATGCGCGGGCCGAACGTCGCGCTGATGCGCGAGGTCGCGGCGCGGCTGCCGCAGGTCGCGCTGCAGGCCTCGGGCGGCGTCGCCAGCGCCGACGATCTCGCCGCGCTCGCCGCAACCGGCGCCGCCGCCGCGATCGTCGGCAAGGCGCTGTGGGAGGGACGGATCGACCTCGCGGAGGCGCTCGGCCATGCCCGCGCATAGGATCATCCCCTGCCTCGACGTGAAGGACGGCCGCGTCGTGAAGGGCGTGCGCTTCCGCGACCATCGCGACATCGGCGACATCGTCGAGCACGCGCTGCGCTACCGGGACGAGGGCGCCGACGAGCTGGTCTTCTACGACATCACCGCGAGCGCGGAGGGCCGCGCGCTCGACACGGGCTGGATCGAACGCATCGCGCGCGCGATCGACATTCCCTTCACCGTCGCCGGCGGCATCCGTGGCCTCGACCGGGCCGCCGCCTGCCTGGAGGCGGGGGCCGACAAGGTTTCGATCAACTCACCGGCGCTCGAACGGCCCGCGCTGATCACGGACATCGCCCGCGCCTTCGGCTCGCAATGCGTCGTGCTCGGCGTCGACAGTTTCGGCGGCGCGGACGGTGCCTTTCGCGTCAGGCAATATGCCGGCAGCGTCGCGGCGATGCGCGATGCCGGGCGGCTGACGCTCGAATGGGTTCGCGAAGCGGTCGATCGCGGCGCCGGCGAGATCGTGCTCAACTGCATGAACCGTGACGGCGTGCGCGGCGGCTACGATCTCGCGCACAGCGGGGCGGTGATCGCGGCGGTGAGCGTGCCCGTCATCGTCTCCGGCGGCGCCGGCGCGCCCGAGCATTTCCGCGACGCCTTCCGCGCCGGCGCGAGCGGCGCGCTCGCCGCCACCGTCTTTCACGACCGGATCGTCCCGATCCCGGCCCTCAAGGAGTATCTGGCGACATGCGGGATCGAGGTGCGGCGCTGAGCGGCGAGGACGTCGACAGGCTCGCCTGGGCGAAAATGGCGGGTGGCCTGCTCCCCGCCATCGTCCAGGATCACGAGACGGCGCGGGTGCTGATGCTCGGCTACATGAACCGCGAGGCGCTCGCTGCGACGCTCGCCTCCGGCTTCGTCACCTTCTTCAGCCGGTCGAAGGGGCGGCTCTGGCGGAAGGGCGAGACCAGCGGCAACCGCCTCGCGCTCGTCGGCGTCCTGCCCGATTGCGACGGCGACGCGCTGCTGGTGACGGCGCGGCCCGCTGGGCCGACCTGTCACCTCGGAAGTGAAAGCTGCTTCGGCGCCGAGGGCACGGGCGGCATCGGCTTCCTCCCGCGCCTCTCCCGCATCGTCGCCGCGCGCGCCACCACGGACCCGGCCGAAAGCTACACCGCGCGCCTCCTCGCCGAGGGGCTGCCCCGCATCGCGCAGAAGGTCGGCGAGGAAGGGGTCGAACTGGCGCTCGCCGCCCTCGCGCGCGATGCGGACGGCTGCGCCGAGGAAGCCGCCGACCTGATCTACCACCTCATCGTCTTGATGCAGGCCAGGGGCTTCGATTGGGCCGACGTCACCGCGAAGCTGGAAGCGCGGCACAATTGATCCGGCCCGGCAGGCGGAGGAATCAGGTCATGGCCAGCGCCGCCACCGCCGCTTCGAACAGCTCGGGCGTCGCCGCGGCGAGGATCTGGCCGTCGCTGAAATCGGATTCGCCCCGCCAGTTGCCGACGGTGCCGCCCGCGGCGCGGATCAGGGGCACGAGCGCGGCCCAGTCGTGCGTCCTCAGCCCCGATTCGGCGACGAGGTCGATGCTGCCGGCGGCGAGGCGCGCATAGGCATAGCCGTCGAAGCCGTAGCGGGTAAGCCGCGCGGCGCCGCGCAGCCGCGCGAACGCTTCGGCCTCCTCGCCCGCGAACAAGAAGGGATCGGTGGTCGCCAGCCGCGCTTCGTCGAGCCGGGCGCAGCCGCTCGTCGCAAGCACGCTCTCCTCGCCGCCCCGGCGCAGGCGGGCCATTGCGGAAAAGCCCAGGTAGAGCTCGTCGAGCCGCGGTGCGTCGACGAGGCCGAGCAGCGGCTGTCCCTCCGCCATCAGCGCGATCAGCGTCGTCCAGCCCGGCAGGCCGCAGACGAAGGCCCGGGTGCCGTCGATTGGGTCGAGGCTCCACACGAAGCGGGCGTCGCCGCGCTCCGCGCCATATTCCTCGCCGATCACGCCGTGATCCGGGTAGCGCTCGGCGATCAGCGCGCGCATCGCCCGCTCCGCGCCGCGATCGGCCTTGGTGACTGGATCGAACGCGCCATCGGTGCCCTTGTCCTCGCCCGCGCCGTCGCTCCTGGTGGCCAGCGTCACCCGACGCGCCCGCGCCGCCAGCTCCACCGCGAACGCCGCGAAGGCCGCGATCCGGCCCTCGTCCACGCCATTCTCCCCGCCGCGTCCATCATCGCCGCGCCGCATCCTCCGCCACCCTGCCCCTATGCTCGCGTGGAACAATATTCCCGCACTAACTCAATGCGATCCGCCCGCGCCATGTGAAATGTTGGCGCCGCCATCGACGCACCGCGGCGAATCCGCCCACCCCCCGGCGGCCGGCTCGACCTTCACGAATGTCGGCGACCTTGCCGACGATCCTGCCACTTCGGCTCGCCGAGCCGGCCTGGCTCTCGGGTGGCGCGGGGGCGCGACGGCAAGGGCCCGTTCCCGCGACGCCGAGCCCCCTCGCTCCGGCTGAATGTGATCCGTCCTAGGCTGCGGATTCGACGTCCAGCGCCGGGTCACCGAGGAAGCGATTGACGTCCGCCAGCAGCTTTTCACATAATTTCGCCAGCCGGCGCCGCTCGCGCTGGCTGAGGTGGATACGCTCGGCGTAGAGGGCGACCAGCGACCTGAAGCCGGCCTCGGCGACCGTCCGGCCACGCCCGGTCATCCGGATCAGGAACGCGCCGCCGTGCGACGGATCGGGCAGGCGCTCGACCAGGCCGGCGGCGGCGAGCCGATCGACCTGCTTGGTGATCGCCCCGGAGGTGACCAGCAGCGCGCGGAACAGCTCGGTCGGGCGCATGGCGTGCGGCGGCCCGGCGCGGCGCAGCGCGAAGAGCAGGCGCATGTCGGAGAAGGGGACGCCGTAACGAGCCAGGCAGTGACGCTGCCCGATGCGCTCGATCGCCCGCCCCAGGCGGGTGAGATAGGCGAGATAAAGATAATCGGCCGGATCGACGTCGACATCTTCGCGAGCCATCGCGGTGCTGATTTGCTCCAATTCGTCGGATTCGCGCTCGGCCCTGTTCCTGCCCATGTGCGACATGACTCTCGAATGGCTCCTTGATCGCTTTTCTTATCCTTTTCGGAGCAAACTTCAAATTGGGATCAAGAAGAGCGCATGTCGAAGACCGTTAAAACGCCTTCCACGGAAGAAATGATTTGAAATAGGGTCGCGATAGCGGCGACAGCCGGACGCGTGCCACCGGTTGCGCCGCGCGCGCGGGCCGGTAGATTACCGGCTGCGGCGTCCAGCCGCCGCGGGGGGTGCCGACCGATGACAGTCAAGCCGATCGCGGTGACGCCGGCGCCGATTGGAGCGGACGCGTTCGCCGAGGCCCATCGCCGGCTCGTCGCCGATTCCTCGATCCAGTTCGACCTGCAAAGCTATGTGCCGCCGCGCGTCCCGGGCTGGCTGCGCGGGCTGTGGCACGCGATCGAATCGGGCGCGCCATTGTTTCGCATCCTGTTCTGGATCGCGATCGCGGCGCTCATTCTCTACCTCGTCTATCTGGTCGCGCGCCGGGCGACCGGCCGCGGCCTCTCCCGCCGGCGCGGGCGCGGCGGCGAAGCGACCGACGACGCGCGGCCCGACCCGGGCGTCGCGCGCCAGCTCCTCGCCGAAGCGGACGGCCTCGCGGCGCAGGGCCGGTTCGGCGAGGCGGCACGCCTGCTGCTGTGGCGCGGCATCGCCGATATCGACGCGCGCCGGCCCGACCTGCTGCGCCCGGCGCTGACCAGCCGCGACATCTCCGCCCTGCCGGCGATCCCGCAGCGCGCGCGCCGCGCGTTCGCCCGGATCGCGGCGGCGGTCGAGCGCAGCCTGTTCGCGCGGCGATCGCTCGGGCCCGGCGACTGGCGTGAATGCCGCGCCGCCTACGAGGAATTCGCCTTCGTCGAGGGCTGGGGCGGATGAATCGCGCCGTCCAGCCTTTCAACCCCAGGCTGGTCGCCGGCCTGATCGTCGCCGGTCTCATCGCTTTCGCGGCCCTGCTCCTGCTCGTCGCCTGGGGCGACAAGCTCAACGCGGGCGGCGGCGAGGCGCGCGCCAACGCGCTGTCGCGGTCCGCGATCGGCTATCACGCGCTGGCGCGGCTCGCCGGTGATTTTCGCCGGACCCGGCTGAGCCGCGACGACTCCCTGGTCGAGGCGGAGAATCTGCTGGTCGTCACGCCCGAGCCGCAAGTCGACGGCAGCGCGCTCCAGCACCTGCTCGAGATGCGCGGCCCGCGGCCGACGCTGGTGATCCTGCCGAAATGGGTAGCGCTGCCGGATCGAAGCCATCGCGGCTGGGTGCGTGTCATCGCCCCGGGCCTCGGCGAGGCCGCGGCGCGCCAGCTCGGCAAGGGCCTGAGGATCGAGCTGCCCGAGACGGCGGCCGGAGGGCAAGCGCGCGGGCGCGGACTCCTCGACGGGATCGCGACGCCGATGCCGCGCTCGCCGCAGGTCATTTCGGGCGAGGAGGTCGTGCCGCTGATCGCCACGCCCGACGGGCACGCCCTCCTCGCCCGGCTCGGTGACCGCCAGGTCTTCGTCGCAGCGGACCCGGACCTGTTCAACAATCACGGCCTTGGCGATCCGGCGACCGCGCGCGCCGCGCTGGCGATCCTCGACGACCTCAACGAAACCGGCACCGACCGGATCGACTTCGATCTCAGCCTGAGCGGCGTTGAGGCGGGCGCGGCGACGGACCGGCCGAACATGCTGCGCACCGCGCTCGCGCCGCCTTTCCTCGCGATGACGCTGGCCCTGGTCGCCGCGGCGCTGCTGGCGGGGCTGCACGGCGCCTTCCGCTTCGGCCCGGTCCGGGCGGCGACGCGCGCGCTGCCGTTCGGCAAGGCGGCGCTGGTCGAAAACAGCGCCGGGCTGATCCGCCGGGCGGGACGCGAGCACCGCCTCGGCGCCGCCTATGCCGAGGTCGTGCGCCAGGAGGCCGCCTGCGCGGCCCATGCGCCGCACTGGCTGAGCAGCGACAAGCTCGATGCCTTTCTCGACCGGCTCTCGCGGCCGGGATCCGAGCCGTTCAGCGCGCTCGCCGCGCGGGTCGCCGAGGCGCGCGATCGCGCCAGCCTCGTCCTCGCCGCGCGTGCCCTGTTCCAATGGAAGAAGGAAGCGATCAGGTGAGCATGGACGTCTCAGGAGTGAAGGAACTGGCGGACACGATCCGCGCCGAGCTGCGCCGCGCGATCGTCGGCCAGGACGAGGCGATCGAGCTGATGCTGATCGCGCTGTTCGCCTCCGGCCACATCTTGCTCGAAGGCCCGCCCGGCACCGCCAAGACATTTCTCGCGCAATGTTTCGCGCGCGTGCTCGGGCTCGATTTCGGCCGCATCCAGTTCACCCCGGACCTGATGCCGGGCGACATTCTCGGCTCCAACCTGTTCAACTTCCAGACCAGCCAGTTCACCCTGACGCGCGGACCTGTCTTCTGCGAAGTGCTGCTCGCGGACGAGATCAACCGCACCCCGCCGAAGACGCAGGCGGCCCTGCTCGAGGCGATGCAGGAGCGCGCCGTCACCATCGACGGCGAGACCCACCGCCTGCCCGACCATTTCATGGTGATCGCGACGCAGAACCCCATCGAGCAGCAGGGCGTCTACCCGCTGCCCGAGGCGCAGCTCGATCGCTTCCTGTTCAAGCATGTCATGGGTTATCCGAGCGCCGAGGAGGAGAAGGGGATCGTCGCCTCCTTCGGCGGCCGCTTCGGCGCGCCGCGACCCGAGGACTGGGGGATCGAGCCGAAGCTCGACCGCGCGCGGCTCGGCGCATGCGGCAACGCGGTCGCGGCGGTGCCAATGGTCGACGAGGTTGCCGACTATGTCGTCAAGCTGGTTCGCGCGACGCGCGAGGCGCCCGATCTGGAGAACGGCGCCAGTCCGCGCGCGGCGGCGATGCTGGCCGGCGCCGCCCGCGCCCGCGCCGCGCTCGACGGGCGCGACTACGTCCTGCCCGACGACGTCAAGGCGCTCGCCCGCCCGCTGCTGCGCCACCGCGTCATCCTGGCGGCCGCCGCCGAAATCGAGGGCCGCCCGGTCGAGCAGGTGATCGCCCGCCTCATCGACGAGGTCGAGGCCCCCCGTTGATCTACCCCACGCGCCGCGCCGTCCTGATCGCCGCCGGGATCGCGCCGGCGGCGCTCGTGATCGCCTTGTTCGCGCCCGCCTGGTGGACGGCGGGGCTGGCGCTGGTGGTGCTGCTCGTCACCCTGTGCGGCGTCGATGCGCTTGCCGGCGCCGCGACGCGGCAGGTGAGCGCCGCCTGCGAGGGGCCGGGCGTCGCCGGCGTGGGCGAGGAGATGGCGATGCTCGCCCTGGTCCGCTTCGCCGGGCGCGCGCCCGCCCCCGCCTTCGCCGAGGCGGCGCTCGACGTCGAAGGCCCGGCCGCAGCACCGGCGGGATGGCGCGCGCCGGTCGAGCTCGACGGGGGCGAGGGCGCCGCCTGCTTCGCACTCACGAGCGAGCGGCGCGGCACGGTGCGCCTCACCGCGCTGTGGCTGCGCTGGCCCGGCCCGCTCGGCCTCGTCTGGAAGCAGCGGCGGCTCGCGCTCGACCGGGCGGTGCTGGTGCTGCCCGATATCCGCCCGGTGCGCGCCGATGCCGCGCGCATCGTCAGCCGCGACGCCCTGCACGGCATGATCGCCCAGCTCCAGCTCGGCGAGGGCGCCGAGTTCGAGGCGCTCGCCGACTATCGCCAGGGCATGGACCGGCGCGCGATCGACTGGAAGCAATCGGCGCGCCATACGCGGCTGATCGCCAAGGAATATCGCACCGAGCGCAACCACAATGTCGTGATGGCGCTCGATTCCGGCCGCGCCATGTGCGAGCCGGTGGCGGGCGTGCCGCGGATCGATCGCGCCGCCTCGGCCGCGCTGCTCGCCGCCTGGGTCGCGCTGAAGGAGGGCGACCGGGT
Source organism: Sphingomonadales bacterium (assembly GCA_040255785.1). GTDB lineage: Bacteria > Pseudomonadota > Alphaproteobacteria > Sphingomonadales > Sphingomonadaceae > Allosphingosinicella. The sequence goes on along the minus strand of JBDZVR010000003.1, from coordinate 92,103 downwards.
CGGCTTCTTCGCCTTCGATTCGCGCCCGCGCGCGGCAAGCGCGCCGATCTCCGGCCCGCGCGCCTTTCCGATGCTGCAGCGGATCGCCGCGGGCATCGACTATTCGGACAACGAGACCAATTACACGCTCGCGCTCGCGACGCTGGCAAGCGGCATTGCGCGGCGGTCGCTGGTCGTCGTCTTCACCGAATTCACCGACACGATCAGCGCCGAGCTGATGCTCGCGGCGCTCGGCCCGCTGCTCAGGCGCCACGTCGTCCTCTTCGTCGTGCCGCGGGACGAGGAACTCGAATCCTTCGTCGCCGCCGAGCCGGTCGAGGCCGACGATGTCAGCCGCGCCGTCACTGCCGCCGCGCTGCTGCGCGAGCGCGGGCTGGTGCTGACGCGGCTGCGCCATCTCGGCGTCCATGTCGTCGAGGCCGCCGCCAGCGAGGCCGGCCCGGCGCTGGTGCGCGCCTATCTCGACATCAAGCGACGGAGCCTGCTCTGATGAGCGCGCCCGCCGACAGCCATGCGTTCCGCGCCGCGCGCGAGGCGGACTGGCGACGGCTCGACGCCATCCTGGCCCGAGCCGAACGCGGCTCGGTGCGGGCGCTGCCGGACGAGGACATCCTCGCGCTTCCGGTGCTCTACCGCGGCGCACTCTCGTCGCTGTCGGTCGCGCGCGAAACCTCGCTCGACCACGCGCTCGTTTCCTATCTGGAGAGCCTGTGCGCGCGCGCCTATTTCTACGTCTATGGCGTGCGCACCTCGCCGGGCCAGCGCATCGCCGCCTTCTTCGCCCATGACTGGCCGGCGGCGGCGCGGGCGCTCTGGAAGGAAACGCTGATCGCCTTCGCGCTCACCCTGATCGGTGCCATGGCCGGCTATCTGCTCGTCGCCGCCGATCCCGCCTGGTACCCGAGCTTTGTGCCGCCCGAGCTCGCCGCCGGCCGCGATTTTTCGGCGACGGCCGATTTCCTGCGGCAGACGCTCTATCATCCAGGCGATGCGAGCTGGCTCGGCCTCTTGTCGACCTTCCTGTTCACCCATAACAGCCAGGTGGCGATCCTGTGCTTCGCGCTCGGTTTCGCCTTCGCGGTGCCGACGGCGATGCTGCTCGTCCACAATGGCGCGATGCTGGGCGCGATCCTCGCCCTCTATGTCTCGCACGGGCTCGGGGCCGGCCTCGGCGGCTGGCTCATCATCCACGGCTCGACCGAATTCTTCGCGATCATCCTTGGCGGCGCGGCGGGCATCCGCATCGGCTGGGCGGTCGTCTTCCCCGGCGAGGCGAGCCGGCTCGATGCCGCCGCCCGCGCCGGGCGCGCCGCCGCGACCGCGATGGCCGGCGTCGTGCTGATGCTGCTCGTCGCCGGCCTGCTCGAAGGCTATGCGCGCCAGCTCGTCACCAGCGACATCGCCCGCTACGCGATCGGCCTCGCCGCCCTCGCCGGCTGGCTCCTTTATTTCTACCTTCCGCGCCGGCCGCGCCGTGGCTGAGTTTGCCGCCGTCAGCCGCCGCTCGCTCGCCGGCCGCCACCGCAGCCTGGTGACGCCCGAAGGCGTCGACCTCCACCTCAGGCTCGCCGACGGCGGCCAGCGGCTCGGCGCCTTCCTGCTCGATCTCGCGATCATGCTCGGCGCGCTCTTCGTCCTGTTCATCCTCTGCCTGATCCTCTTCGCCTCGATCGGCTCCCAGGCCGGCGGGGAGGTCGCCGGCGTGATCTTCCTGCTCGGCTTCCTCGTGCTGCGCTGCTTCTATTTCATCCTGCTCGAAATGGGGCCGAGGGCGGCGACCTTCGGCAAGCGCGCGCTCGGCATCCGCGTCGTCGCGCGCAACGGCGAGCGCCTCACCGTCGACCGGGTGATCGCGCGCAACCTGACGCGCGAGATCGAATTCTACCTGCCGCTCACCTTCCTCATCTACAATCGCGCGCAGGGCGCCGGCGACGCGCTGACCGGCCTCGCCGGCCTGGCCTGGACGGCGATCTTCCTGTTCTTCCCCCTGTTCAACCGGGACCGGCTGCGCGTCGGCGACCTGCTCGCCGGCACCTGGGTGGTGAACGCGCCGCGGCGCCGGCTCGGCGAGGCGATCGGCCGCCATGATGGCGCGCCGGCCTTCGCCTTCACCGACGAACAGCTCGACGTTTACGGCATTTACGAGTTGCAGACGCTCGAACAGGTCCTGCGCGAGAACCAGCCGGAGGCGATCGCCACGGTGGCGGCAACGATCCGCCACAAGATCGCCGCCGGCGAGGCGGGGCCCGATCGTGATTTCCTGATCGCCTATTACGACGCCGCGCGCGCGCGGATGGAGCGCGGCCTGCTCTTTGGCAAGCGGCGCGAGGACAAGTTCGACCGTCCCGATGCCGGCTAGGGAAGCAGCACCGCCGCGCCTTCGATCCGCCCGGCGCGCAGCGCGTCGAGCGCCGCATTGGCCTCGGCAAGCGGGAAGGTGACGACGTGGGTCCGCACCGGCACCTCGGCGGCGATGGCAAGCAGCTCGCGGCCGTCCTCGCGGGTGAGGTTGGCGACCGAGAGGATCGACCGCTCGCCCCACAGGTCCGCATAGGGAAAGGCGGGAATGTCGCTCATGTGGATGCCGCCGCACACGACGCGGCCGCCCTTGCGGACGTGGCGGAGCGCCTCGGGCACGAGCGCGCCGACCGGGGCGAAGATGATCGCTGCTGCCAGCTCTTCCGGGGGCGCCTCGTCCGAGCCGCCAGCCCAGGCACAGCCGAGCCTGCGCGCGAAATCCTGCCCCGCCACATCGCCGGGCCGGGTGAAGGCGAATACTCGCCGCCCCTGCCAGCGCGCGACCTGGGCGAGGATATGGGCGGCGGCGCCAAAGCCGTAGAGGCCGATCGGCTCGCCCTCCCCCGCCAGCTTGAGCGCGCGCCAGCCGATCAGGCCGGCGCACAGCAGCGGCGCCGCCTCGGCGTCGCCGAAGGCGTCGGGAATCGGAAAGCAGAAGGCCGCGTCGGCGACGACATGGGTCGCGAAGCCGCCGTCGCGGCTGAAGCCGGTGAAGGTCGGCGCGTTGCACAGATTCTCGCGCCCCGCCCGGCAATGGCGGCAGCGGCCGCAGGTCCGCCCCAGCCAAGGCACGCCGACACGCGTGCCCGGCGCGAAGCCTTCGCCCGCCCTCACCCGGCCAACGATCTCGTGCCCCGGCACAACGGGAAGCGAGGCCGCGATATCGCCGTCGACGACGTGAAGGTCGGTCCGGCAGACGCCGCAGGCGGCGACCTCGATCAACAGCTCGCCCGGCCCGGGCGCGGGCACGTCCCGCGTCACCTCCCGGAGCGGCGCCCCCGGCCGATCGAGCTGCATCGCGCGCATCATGGCGCCAGCCTAATCGCGCGTGCTCCCGCTTCCTAGTGCAGGTTTCGATTGGATTGAATCGAAGCCCCTCCTTTAACTTTGGTTTTCCGCATTTGCTTTCCGCATTTTCCCAGTCGTCAGGCAAAGCCGCCTGACTTGAAAATGCTCCGGGGCCGCTTGCCCGATGCGTGCTTTACGTTAAGGTCAAGCGATGACCCTCCCCGCTCTCCTCGGCCGCCTGCGCCTGCCCGTCATCGGCGCGCCGCTCTTCATCATCTCCAATCCCGATCTCGTCATCGCGCAGTGCAAGGCGGGGATCGTCGGCTCATTCCCGGCGCTCAACGCGCGGCCACAGAGCCTGCTCGACGAATGGCTGCACCGCATCACCGAGGAGCTCGCCGCCTGGGATCGCGACCATCCCGACGCGCCGTCCGCCCCGTTCGCCGTCAACCAGATCGTTCACCGCTCCAATGTGCGGCTCGAGGAAGACATGGCGACCTGCGCGAAATGGCAGGTGCCGATCGTGATCACCTCGCTGGGCGCGCGGCCGGAGGTGAACGAGGCGGTCCACGCCTGGGGCGGCGTCACGCTCCATGACGTCATCAACGACCGCTTCGCGCGCAAGGCGATCGAAAAGGGCGCCGATGGGATCATCGCCGTCGCCGCTGGCGCGGGCGGCCATGCCGGGACGCTTTCGCCATTCGCGCTGGTGCAGGAGATCCGCCAGTGGTTCGCGGGGCCGCTCATCCTCTCCGGCGCGATCGCGACGGGCAGGAGCATCCTCGCCGCGCAGGCGATGGGCGCCGACCTCGCCTATATCGGTTCGCCCTTCATCGCGACGCGCGAGGCCAATGCCGCCGCCGCCTACAAGCAGGCGATCGTCGACGGCCGCGCCGGCGACATCGTCTATTCAAGCCTGTTCACCGGTGTCCACGGCAACTATCTGCGCGCCTCGATCAGCGCCGCCGGGCTGGATCCCGACAATCTCCCCGAAGGGGACGTCAGCACGATGAATTTCGGCGCCGGCGACGCCAAGGCCTGGCGCGATATCTGGGGCTCCGGCCAGGGCATCGGCGCGGTCACCCGGGTCCAGCCCGCGTGCGACTATATCGCCCAGCTCAAGACGGAATATGACGCCGCGAGAGCCGAGCTGCAGGCAAGGGCCGGCGCCTGACGCGCCCGGTCCGTGCCCGCCTCCGCACCCCCTCGAGGGTTGAGGGGACGAGCTAGGCCGCCTTCCTGAGGTGCCGCCGGCCGAGCAGTTCGGCGATCTGGACGGCGTTGAGCGCGGCGCCCTTGCGGAGGTTGTCGGAGACGCACCAGATGTTGAGGCCGTTCTCCACCGTCGGATCCTCGCGCACGCGGCTGACATAGGTGGCATAGTCGCCGACCGCTTCGACCGGGGTGACGTAGCCGCCGTCCTCGCGCTTGTCGACGAGCATGATGCCGGGCGCCTCGCGCAGGATGGTCCGGGCGCGCTCGGCGGTGAGCTCGCGCTCGAACTCGATGTTGATCGCCTCGCTGTGGCCGACGAAGACCGGCACGCGCACGCAGGTCGCGGTCACCTTGATCGAGGGATCGAGGATCTTCTTGGTCTCGGCCATCATCTTCCATTCCTCGCGCGTCGAGCCGTCGTCGAGGAAGGTGTCGATGTGGGGAATGACGTTGAAGGCGATCTGCTTGGTGAACTTCTTCGGCTCGTTCGGGTCGCCGACGAAGATGTTGCGGCTCTGCTCGAACAGCTCGTCCATGCCCGCCTTGCCGGCGCCGGAGACCGACTGATAGGTCGCCACCACGACGCGCCGAACCGTCGCCGCGTCGTGCAGAGGCTTCAGCGCGACCACCATCTGCGCGGTCGAGCAGTTCGGGTTCGCGATGATGTTCCTGCGGCGATAGAGGTCGATCGCGTCGGGGTTCACCTCCGGCACGATCAGCGGCACGTCCGGGTCCATCCGGTAGAGCGACGAATTGTCGATCACCGTGCAGCCGGCCGCCGCGGCCTTCGGCGCGTGGATCTTCGTCGCCGCGGAGCCGGCCGCGAACAGCGCGATGTCCCAGCCCGCGAAATCGAAATGCTCGATATTGCGAACCTTGAGCTCTTCGCCCGAATCGCCGAAATCGATCCGCGTGCCGGTCGAGCGCGGGCTCGCCACGGCGGCAAGCTCGTCGAGCGGAAATTGCCGCTCGGCCAGAATATTCAGCATTTCACGACCGACATTGCCGGTCGCCCCGACGACGACGACGCGATAACCCATGGCACCTGCCCCAGCGGAACGGATGGACGCGATCTAGTCGCGTCCGGGCCGATTACCAAGGGCGCGCTGCCAAAAGGCAGCTTTTTCTGATATGAGGGGTTGGCACAACGAAAGGAGACTTTCGATGGCCGCTCCCACAGTGATGAATCACCCGGCGACCGCGCCTGACGTGGCGGTGCGCGCGATCGGGGCCGAAGACCTCAGGGCATCGCTGCGCGATGGCCTGCGCGATTTCGGCGCGCATCGCGGCGATCTGCTGTTCGTCGGGCTGCTCTATCCGGCGATCGGCTTCATCGCCGGGGCCGCGGCGCTCGGCAACGGGCTCATCCCCTATTTCTTCCCGATCGCCGCCGGTGTCGCGCTGCTCGGCCCGGTCGCCGCGCTCGGCTTTTACGAGATCGCCCGTCGCCGCGAGGCGGGACTCGAGTCGAGCTGGTCGCACTTCCTCGACATCGGCAAGCGTCCCTCGCTCGATTCGATCATCGCGGTGACCGGGCTGCTGCTGCTCGTCTTTCTCGCCTGGCTGCTTACCGCCGGCGCGCTCTACACCGCCTTCATGGGGCCGCCGCCCGATTCCGTCGGCGAATTCCTGACCCGCCTGTTCACGACCAGCGGCGGCTGGGGGCTGATCATCGTCGGCAATCTCGCCGGGCTGGTCTTCGCCTGGATCGTGCTGTCGCTCAGCGTGGTCTCGCTGCCGATGCTGGTCGATCGCGACATCGGCGCGCGAACCGCAGTCGAGGCGTCGGTCCGCGCGGTGCGCGCCAACCGCTGGACGATGGCGCGCTGGGGGATCATCGTCGCGGTCCTGCTCGTGCTCGGCTCGATCCCCGCCTTCATCGGCCTCGCCTTCGTCCTGCCCTGGCTCGGCTACGCCACCTGGCACCTCTACACCCGCCTGATCGACCGGGAAGCGCTGCCGCGAGCCTAGCCGCCGATTCGACGAACGGCGCGTGCTTCACCGGCCGCGCCGCGCCTTCATCTCTGCCCACCAGGCCATGCGCTCGGCGATCCGCTTTTCCATGCCGCGGTCGGTGGGCGTGTAGAAGGTCGCCGGCGCCATTTCCTCCGGCCAGTAATCGTCGCCGGAAAAGCCGCCCTCGGCGTCGTGATCGTAGTTGTAGCCCTTGCCGTAGCCGATCTGCTTCATCAGCTTCGTCGGTGCATTGAGGATGTTCCCGGGCGGCATCAGCGAGCCGGTTTCGCGGGCGCTGCGCCAGGCCGCGCCCATCGCCTTGTAGGCGGCGTTCGATTTGGGCGCGGTGGCGAGATAGAGGCAGGCCTGGACGATGGCGAGCTCGCCTTCGGGGGAGCCGAGAAACTCATAGGCTTCCCTGGCGGCAAGGCACTGGACGAGCGCGTTCGGGTCGGCGAGGCCGATATCCTCGCTCGCGGCGCGGGTGAGCCGCCGCAGCACGTAGAGCGGCTCCTCGCCAGCGACCAGCATCCGCGCGAGATAATAGAGCGCCGCCTGCGGGTCCGAGCCACGGATCGATTTGTGGAGCGCGGAGATGAGGTTGTAATGCCCCTCCCGGTCCTTGTCGTAGACCGCGACCCGGCGGTGGACCAGCGCGGCGAGCCCGGCCGGATCGAGCGGCCCATCGAGATCGACCGAGAACAGGGTTTCGGCCTGGTTGAGCAGGAAGCGGCCGTCGCCGTCGGCGGTGGCGACCAGCGCCTCGCGCGCCTGCGCGGTGAGCGGGAGCGCGCGGCCAACCAGTTCCTCCGCACGCGCGAGCAGCTTCGCCAGCGCCGCGCCATCGAGGCGGTTGAGGATCAGCACCCGCGCGCGGCTGAGCAGCGCGGCGTTGAGCTCGAAGCTGGGGTTTTCCGTCGTCGCGCCGACGAGGACGACAGTGCCGTCCTCGACATAGGGCAGGAAGCCATCCTGCTGAGCGCGGTTGAAGCGGTGGATTTCGTCAACGAACAGAAGTGTCTGCTTGCCGGCCTCGCGATGCCTGCGCGCCTCGGCGAAGACCTTCCTGAGTTCCGCCACGCCCGAGAAGACCGCCGAGATCGCAACGAAGCGCATCCCGACCGCGTCGGCGAGCAGGCGCGCGATCGTCGTCTTGCCGGTGCCGGGCGGGCCCCACAGGATCATCGAGGCGAGCCTGCCGGCGGCGACCATCCGCCCGATCGCGCCATCGGGGCCGGTCAGATGCTCCTGGCCGACGACCTCCTCGAGCCGACGCGGGCGGAGCCGGTCAGCGAGCGGCGCGTCTTCGGCCGGCGGGGGCGTCGGCGACGCGGGAGGTTCGTCATGGAACAGATCGGGCACAAGCCCCCTTAGCCGATTTCGCCGACGCTGCCACCTAGAGGCTGAGGCGGGTGAAGGTCACGCGGGAATCGGGGGCATATTGCGGACGCGCGTCGGCCGGACGCTCGGGCGGCGTGGCGGCGGGCGGAAATCGCGGGGAAAAGACCGTGCCGACCAGGGTGAGCGCGACCGGCGCTTCGCCGCGCGCGACCAGCTCCAGCCCCGCCCCGTCGCAGGCCCGGCCCGTGCAGCGCAGCACGAAGGGATCGTCATCCTCGCCCTCGCCGAAGCGCTGGATGAAGCCCGGCGCGCCGGCGGCGACCAGCCCGCTCCCCGGTGGCGCGAACAAGCTGACCTGGTCCGCGCCGCGGGCGGCGAGGCGGACACGCAGGCGCCGGATCTCGCCTGCGCGGGCTTCGGCGAGCCGCGTCAGGCCGGGCGCGCGGCCGGGCCAGGCGGCCGCATCCGCCATCCAGCGCTTCGCCCTCGGCGCCCAAGGCAACGCCGTGCGCGCCCAGTCGAAGCCGGTCGGCCGTCGCGCGCCGTCGCCCTCGATCACCCAGCGCCCCCGCCCGCCATCGGCGTCCCAGAGATAGGTGAAGCCGAAGCGCTGCTGGCGCTCGGCGCTGTAGGCCGGCGTCGCCGCCACCGCGCCCCAGCCGCCGAGCCAGACCAGGAGGGCGAGCGGCACGATCCGGCGCGGCCGTTCGACCAGCGGCTGGAGCTCGATCAGCCAGGGGAGCAGCACGAGCCCGCCCAGCGGCGCGAACACCCAAAGGGGGCCCGCGCTCAGCAGCTCCTCGAACAGCGCGAGCGCGGGGCCGAACGTGACGAACAGCGCGGCCGCCGCGAGTATCGCGCCGGCGCTCTCCAGCGCCGGCCGGCGCCGGCCGAGGACGATGCCAAGCCCGGCGAGGAGCGGCGGCAACAGGAAGTAGATCGCGCCGCCCGGCGCGATGGCGGCGAGCGCGGCGCCGAGAAGGACGAGGGCCAGCCAGAAGGCGGCGCGCAGCTGGCCGCGATCGGCGCTCGCGCCAAGGGTACGCAGCGCGACCAGCGCCGCGACGATGGCGGACGCATAGACCGCCGTCATCGTCACCTGCGGCCAGCCGCGCCAATAGGCACCCTCGCGCAGCTCGGCGAGCAGGAACTGGCCGATCCAGGCGAGCGCCGCGCCGCCGACGAGGCTCGCCGCGACCGCCGCGAGCGGCCGGCCGAGCGCGCGGCGACGCCACGCGGTCACCAGGAAGAAAAGCGCGAGCAGGCCAAGCAGCACGAGGCCGGCCGTGAGCGGCAGCACGATCAGCGCGCGGCCGATCACGTCCGCATGGAGACGCGTGCCCGGGGCGGCGGCGGGCGCGCCGGCGAGCGCGCGCTGCGTCACCTGCCACACCTGTTCGCCCATGTGCCGGACGCTGGCCGGATCGAGCGCCGCGATGTCGTCGCCGGCGCTGTGGTAGCGGCTTTCATTGCCGATGATCGCAAAATTGAGGATCGTCCACGGCCGCGCCTTGAACACGGTGACGTCGGTCGAATTGGGAACGAGGCGATAGAGGTCGGTCGAGAGCGAATTGGCCACCGGGCGGCTGACCGCGGCGCGATAGAGCGCGATCGCGCCGGCATTCGGCCGGCTCGTCTCGAACATGATCGCGGGCCCGGTGACGCCCCTTGCCTCGACGTTGAGCAGGATATCCACCCCGGCGGCGGCGGGATCGCGCTCCAGGAAGGCGCGCGCGCCGATCAGGCCCGATTCCTCTCCCTCGTCGATGAGGAAGATCACGGGGCGCGACAGCGCCCGGCCGCGGAGCAGCGCCGCCACTTCGAGCAGGGTCGCGACGCCGAGGCCGTCGTCGGCGGCGCCGGGGCCGGCGGCGGAGCTGTCGTAATGAGCGGCGAGCATCAGCGCGCGGCCCTCCCGGGGGCCGATCCGCGCGACCAGATTGCGCACCCGCGCGCAGGTGACGGCGCGGGCATTCTCGAAGCCGTTGCAGGCGAAATCGTCGGTCATGCGCGGCTCGAGGCCGACCTCGCGCATCGCCGCGACCAGCCGGGCGCGCACCGCGTCACCCTCGCTGCTGTCCACCCAGTGCGGCCGCTGCTCGCCAAGCACCGTCTGCAGCCGCGCGATCGCCCGCCGCGCGTCGAATGCGCCCGCGGCGGCCTGCGCCGGCGGCGCCGGCAATGCGATCAGCCACCCCTTCGCGGCCATCGCGCCCAGAAGCAGCGCGATCGCCCCGACCAGGCCCAGGATACGCCCCATCGCCTCCCCCTTTCGGGCGAGAATAGCAGATGGGGCCAGGGTGGCGAGAGCCTCCGATGCCGCCGCGCCGGGCCGGCGCTTCCCTCTCCCGCCCGCGGGAAAGGAAGGCCGCGATCAAGCGCGCTCGGCCGTGCGATCAGCTCTCGCTGGTCTCGGCCGCGGCCGGCGCGGCTTCGGCCTCGGGCGCGGCGGTCGCGGCGTCCGGTGCGCTCGCGCCGGGGCGGCTGTCGCGGCGTTCGGTGATGCGAGCGGCCTTGCCGGTGCGGCCACGCAGATAATAGAGCTTCGCGCGGCGGACGTCGCCCCGGCGGACGACCTCGATCGAATCGATGTTCGGCGAATAGAGCGGGAAGACGCGCTCGACGCCCTCGCCGAAGCTGATCTTGCGCACGGTGAAGCTGGAGCCCAGCCCCTTGTTGGCGCGGGCGATGCAGACGCCCTCGAAATTCTGGATGCGGGTGCGCTCGCCCTCGACCACCTTCACGCCGACGCGCAGCGTGTCGCCGGGGCGGAAATCGGGGATCTTCTTCTTGCTCTTCACCTCGGCGATCGCCTCGGCCTCGAGCTGCTGGATGAGGTTCATCTCATTCGTCCTTGTTCTTCCGCCGCGCGCCAGAGGGCGGTGGCCTTCGTGCGCCCCCGTGGCGCGCGATCAGGTCCGGCCGCCTTAGCCGTGTGTCCGCCTCCGCCCGACACGCGCGCCAGGCGGCGATCTTCGCATGATCCCCCGATCGCAGCACTTCGGGGATCGTGCGCCCTTCCCACTCATAAGGTCGGGTATAATGCGGATATTCGAGCAGGCCGCTTTCGAAGCTCTCCTCGTCGCCGCTTTGCGCCGCGCCCATTACCCCGGGCAGGAGGCGGACGCAAGCATCGAGCAGGACCAGCGCCGCCACTTCGCCGCCGGAAAGGATATAATCACCGATGCTGACGGCGCGGACCGGCCGCGCCTCGAACAGGCGCTCGTCGATCCCCTCGAAGCGGCCGCACAAGATGGCGACGCCGGGCCCGGCCGCAAGCTCGCGCACCAGCGCCTGGCCGAGCGGCTCGCCGCGCGGCGTCATCACCAGCCTGGGCCGATCGTCGACGACGCTGTCGAGCGCGGCGGCGAGCACGTCGGCGCGCATCACCATCCCGGCGCCGCCACCCGCCGGCCTGTCGTCGACCGAGCGGTGGCGATCGGTCGCGAAGTCGCGGATCTGGACGGTCGAGAGCGTCCACCGGCCCTCTTCCAGCGCGCGCCCGGCGAGGCTGTGCCCCAGCGGCCCGGGGAACATTTCCGGGTAAAGGGTGAGGATGGTCGCGTCCCAGCTCATCGCCTGCCCTTTCGCGCGCGCCGGACGGGGGCGCAAGCGCGGCGCGCACGGGCGGCGCCTGCGAGGGAACCGAAAGCGCCGGCGCGCTTTGCTCCGCGATGGACCGAGACCCGCTCGATTGCCTGATCATCGGCGGCGGCCCCGCCGGATTGACCGCCGCCATCTACCTTGCCCGCTTTCACCTGAGCGTCCGGCTGGTGGATGCCGGTGGCGGCCGCGCCGCGCGGATCCCGTGCGCCCGCAACGTGCCCGGCTTCCCCGAGGGGATCGCGGGTGGCGAGCTGATCGCCAGGATGCGCGCGCAGGCCGAGCGCTATGGCGCGGCCTTCTCGGACGGACGGGTAACGCGGCTCGAGCGCGCTGACGGGCGGCTGCTCGCCGAATGGGGGGAAGGCCCGGTGGCGGCGCGAAGCGTGCTGCTCGCGACCGGCGTGCGCAATCGCCGGCCGGACGTCGGGGAGGCGCTGCACGATGCCGCGCTCGCGCGCGGCCTCGTCCGCTACTGCCCGATCTGCGACGGCTTCGAGGTGACCGACCGCAAGGTGGCGGTGATCGGCGACGGCGCGCACGGGGCGGCCGAGGCGGAGTTCCTGCGCGGCTACACGGCGGACGTGACCTTGATCGCGCCCGACGAGGGCATGGCGATCGGGGAAGCGGAACGCTCGCGTCTCGACGCGCTCGGCATCGCGCTGCTCGCCGGGCCGGCGCGGATCGTCGCGACCGAGGGCGAGGCGATCCTGGTCGAGACGGCGACGGGCCGCCGCGCCTTCGACAGCATCTACCCGGCGCTCGGCTCCGACGTCCGCAATGAGCTCGCCGGCCAGGTCGGCGCGCGGCTCGCCGGGGAGACCGGCTGCATCCTTGTCGATTCGCACCAGCGCGCCAGCGTCCCGGGCGTCTATGCGGCGGGCGACGTCGTGATCGGGCTCGACCAGATCAGCCATGCGATGGGCGAGGGCGGCGTCGCCGCGACCACGATCCGCAACGATCTCGCGAAGCTCCGGCCGCCGCTGCGCTGATCGCCGGCGTCAGCGGCCCGCCTGCCGCGCCGGCACCCAGTCGTCCATCGTGCCGGTGTCGCTCACCCGATAGGGCACGCCGCGGCTGTTCAGGAACAGCCTCTCCATTTCGCGCCGCGTGAAGGGCCGCGAGCCGAGGCGCCCGAATATCGCGATCTGGTGGCCGGTCTCGTCGACCGCGCGGTCGCGATCGAGCCCCTTGGCGACGGCGATCGCGGGACGCGGCGTGCGCGCCCAGGCGATCATCTGCGGCTGGGGCCGCGGCGAGAAGCCATAGACCGTGTTCGAATTGCAGAAGCAGGTGAGCTGCAGCACCTGCATGCCGCGCCGGCCGTTCGCGACATAGGCGTAGAGCGAGGCATTGGTCGAGGCGACGACCACCGCGCGCACATCATCGAGCGGATGATCGGGCTCGCCGGTGTAGAACATCTGCCCGTCCGCGAGCCCGGGCCGTGGCCGCTCCGGATCGGTGACGTTGATGATCGCCAGCCCCTGCGCGCCCGCCGCGACATAGGCATAGGTCCGCGCGACATAGACGTCGTGGGCCGCCTGCAGCGGGACCGTCGCCGACGGCACCGCGACCGGATTGTCCATGCGGGTCACGTCGAACAGCTTGAGCCCGTCGGCGTCGGTCACCCACAGGTAGCGGAACTGGAGCGCGAGCGCGCGGCCGTCGTTGAGCGGCCGCACCGCCGCCAGCCGGGGATGGAGCGGATCGTCGAGATCGACGACGACCAGCCCGGCATCGGCGACGATATAGGCGTAGGAGCCGGCGAGGATGATGTAGCGCGCGCCGGCGAGCACGTTGTTCTCGTTCCAGGTGACGGCGCGGCGCAGATTGTTGTTCCTCGGATCGCCATCGCCCAGCGTGTCGACGTTGACGAGGATCAGGCCCTCCTCGGAGTCGGTGATCGCGGCGTAGCGATAGATTTCGTGCATCCGCTGCTCCTGGTTGACCTCGAGCAGGCTTGCGGCCTGGCCGTCGGCGCCGCGGACCATCGTATGGGCCATCATGTCGTTGCGGGTCGGCGCGATCGGCTGGTTGGTCGGCAGCGCGACGCAGGTCGCGTTGCGGCTGCGCACCCGCACGTCCTGGCCGAGCGGGGAGAATGGCGCGGTGATGATGCGCTCCGACACGCCCTTGTTGCCGATCGATGCGATGTCATAGGCGACGAAGCCGCCCCGCCCTTCGGCGACATACATATATTCGCCGCGATTCTGCAGGCAGCGGACCGGGCCACGCGCGGTCTGGACCACATTGACGAACTGCTGTTGCGCGTTCGTCTCGCCGGAAAGATTGCGATCGAAGATGTCGCCCCGGGTCCAGTTGATCAACTCGCGGTGATTGCGCTCGGCATGCTGGCGGTAGAAATCGGGATAGGCGTAGCGGTGAAGGTAGGAGCCGATCACCGCCTGCGGCTCGTCCCATTCCGTGACGCGGACCGCCTCGAAGCCGCCGTCCAGCCCGATCCAGGAATGCAGGCCCACGAAGTTGACGAAATTGGTGCCCTGCAACAGCAGCTGCGCCATGATCGCATTGTTGTCGTTCGCCTCGGAAAGGTGGCAGTCGGTGCACTGCTTGGTCTCGGTGCGGCGGACGGTGTGCGGGAAGTGCGGCGCGAAGGCCTGGCTCGAATAGCCGGCGGCGGAAATTGGCGGCTGCTGCGTGTAGATCCGCTCGCGGTTGACGTTGGTGGACGAAAGGATCAGCGCCGAGCTCGAGCGGACCGGGGCGATGATGTTGCCCTTGGTCGTCTGATGACGGCCCAGCTGGAACATCTGGTCGCGCGCGACCTGCGGATTGTAGGTCGCGAAGTTGCGCGTCTCCTCGCGCTCGTAATGGTGCAGCGCGGTCCTGAAATTGGCCTCGACCGGCAGGTGGCAGCCGGCGCAGCTCGTCGTCCACGAAAGGTGGCACGTGAAGCAGGCCATCTCGCTGTCGGGATGGGCCAGCTCGTTGTCCGGCACGCCGCTGCCGAAGACGTAGCGGCCGGTCTCGGCGCCGCCGCGCGACATCAGCTTGGCGCGCGCCGAGAGCTGGTTGAAGCACGGCCCCTCGGTCGGCTGGTCGCCGCGGGCGTGGCAGGGCGGCAGCGCCGCATCGACGCTGTCGCGCACCTGGCTCACCTCCCACTCGAGGCTGGGATCGACGATTGAACGCTGGATCAGGACGCGCCGGCCATCGCGCTCGACCCATTCGAAGCGGCGGCGGCCGTCCTGGTTGCGGATCAGCGCAAGATTGGTGCCGCCGGGCGGCGCCGCGACGTTCGACGTGAGCAATGTCGCATAGTCGCGGATCGTGCCGTGGCAGTCCTTGCAGGCGATCTCGATCGCGTTGGCAACCTCGCCGACGACGAAGCCGCTGCCGTGGGAATCGCGCGCGAAGTGGCAATCGGCGCATTGCAGGCCGCGCTCGGCGTGAATGTCCATCATGTGAACGGCGCGACCCGGATTGGTGCCGATCGGCGCGAACAGCCCCTCCCCTTCGCGCCGGAACGTGTCGGGATCGCCCGCCGGGATGACGTTGCCGTCCGCATCGAGCAGGTTGCCCTCGCGGTCGCGGCGATAGATGGCGCGGAAGTTCCAGCCGTGGCCATGATAGTCGCCGAACTGGGTCTGGCGGGCGAGCGGATTCACCCGGTCATAGACTTCCCTCAGGAAGGCGGGATCCGCCCAGAGCCCGCGCGGGCTCGCGCCCTCGGGATTGCGCTCGAGCACGCGATGGACCTGCTCCTGGTTCGGATAATGCTGGCGGCGGAAGCGTTCCTCCTCCTCGGCATTGCGCGCCGGCAGGCGGTTTTCCGGCCCCGGCCACATCAGGTCGGCGTCGGATTCATAATCCCACATCGTGTAGCCGAGGAACGAGTTCAGGAAGATATTCGGCTGGTGCATGTGGCAGGTCATGCACTGCGAGGTCGGGATCGCGCGGCTGAACTCGTGACGGATCGGATGGCCGCTCTCGCGCATGCGGCTGTGCGTCGCATCGGCCGGCGCGGCATATTCGTCGAACATTTCCGCGCTGTGCGTGCCGCGCCGGTCGGCGAGGCGGTTGATCGCCGGATCGACGGTCGCGGTCTGCCCGTCGCGCCCGAAGCGCGTATAGCCCAGGCTCTCGCGCGGCTCGCGGCTGTTGGCATAGACGACGTGGCAGGAGGCGCAGCCCGACTGGCGATAATCGCCCTGCTGGTCGTTCGTGCCCATGAACCAGGTGAACGGATCGTTGAGCCTGGTCTTGGTGATGTTGAGCACCGGGATCGACACGCGCAGGCCGGTGCCCGGGCCGCGGTTCGACTGGCGGATGTCGGGCCGGCCCGGTTCTTCCAGCCGCTGGATCTGGCCGGTCGGGTTGGGCAGGCCGATTTCGGCGAACTGCGTGTTGAGCGTGCGTCCACCGCGCTCGAACACGCGGAAGATGTCGCCCGGAGGCGTGACGTGCCAGGTCGGCAGCGGATAGAGGCCGGCGAGGACGCCGCGGGCGCGCTGCTCGGGCGTGATCTGGCCGTTGATCGGCGAGAACACCGCGGCGGCCCGGCCGTCGCGCGTATAGGCCTCGCCGAGCACGTAATTCTTGAACGGAAGGATGCCGTTATTGTAGGCGCCGCCGCCCCACAGCATCACGCCGGTCGCCATCATCGAGCGCTCCGCCGCCTCGATGATCTCCATGTGGCAGGCGCCGCACGCATCGCGGACCACGCGATAGTCGGACGGATTGACGAAGCGGATATATTCCGGGGCCTCGTAATTTAGCAGGGTGTAGCTGCGCCGCGGATTGGCGCTGACCGGCCATTGCCAGGCCAGCGGATAGCGCGGCAGCACGTGCGCCGCGTCGCGCGCGGCGACATAGGTCGGATCGTCGGGCGCGAGCGTGGCGTCGCCGCGGATCGCGGGATTGCCGCCGTGGCAATCGACGCAGCCCAGCACCACCGCCGGCGAGGCGTGCATCGTGTGCTGGTCGGTATCGGTGTGGCAGGACATGCAGCCGGCGCTCTTCGCCTCGGCCTCGGCCCAGGCCTGCGTGCGCGGCGCCGGCGCGGCGCGGACCAGGCTATAGTCGCGGTCGACCGGATGCTCGCCCTCGGACGCGCCGAGCGGCGCGCCACCGGCCAGGGCGGCGAGCGCTAGCGCGGCGACGAGGGCGGTTTTCCGAGCGATGGTCCTGGCCAGCATCGTCCCCCTCAATAGGTGAGCGTCGCATTGAAGAGGACGGAGTAATAGCGCTTGTCACGCGGCTCCGTCGTGAAGAGATCGCGAAAGCCGGCGCCCGGCTGCAGCAGCGCGCCCGACAGGCGCAGGATGATGTTCTGCGTCATGAAGGGGCGGTAGATGATCGCCGCGCTCGCATCCCAGCCGATGTCGCGCCGGATGCAGCATTGCTGCCGCAGCCGCTCGAGCACGGTCGTGTTCTCGAACCACAGATGGTTGAGATTGGTGGACAGGCGCAGTTGCGGCAGGATGTCGAAATCCGCGCCGACGCCGAGCAGCATCGTGCCCGGATTGACGAAGTTCGACTGCCCCTGCTCCTTCGTCGAGCGCAGCGAATTCAACAGGCCGTTGCGGCCGTTCAGCGCCACCGCCCGCGCGCCGCCGACGAACGGGACCGTCTGGCGAATCCAGTAGCTGGTGTCGGCGCCGGCGAAGATCGGGTTCTCGAAGATCGCGTCGAAGCCGTGCTGGACGTCGTCGAACGGATCGCCGTCGCCGCTCGCGTAGAGCGCGCTGCCGCGCAGCCGGATCCAGTTGAAATCGTAGGATGGCTCGGCGGCGGCGAAAAAGGCGGAAATCCGGGCGGGCCGGCCGGTGAAGGTGTTGTCGCGGTCCTGCCCGAACAGGCCGTAGACCTGCGCGGTGATGTTGAGACGGTTGAAATGGCCGTCCATGCCGTAGCCGAGATAGACCGCATCGTAGCTGCGCGAGCGCACGTTGCCGATGACCGACGGCCGCGCCGGGAAGCCGTTGTCGTCGATCTCGACCTCATTCTTCTCGCGATTGATGTTCCAGGTGACGCTCGCCGTGCTGGTGACGTTGAGCAGCGGGAAATCCTGGCGATAGACGTTGGCCGTCAGCACCCAATCGTCGCGCGGCGACTGGAACAGGTTGTTGAGGCCCGAATTGGTGTCCTTCTCCAGCCGCCAGAAGGCCGCGAAATTGAACTGCCAGCGATTGTTGTCGCGGTTCATGAAGAGCCGGACGCCGAGCTGGTTGTCGTTGAACAGGAAGCCGCGAAAATCCTCCTGCCAGGGCTGGATGCCGACGCGGATCGAATAGAAATCGTAGCGGTAGGACGTGTTCTTGAAGTGGTAGTCCAGGAAGGCTTCCTGGACGCCGAGCGCATAATCGAAGCGGTTGCTGTCGCGGCTCGGCCGGATGTTGAGGATACGACGCACCGGCACGTCGACATAATTGGCCTGGGCAGCCAGCGTCAGGCGCCATTCGACGTCGGGCGGCCGGTAGGTGGTCGAACCCTTGATCAGCGAGGCGCTGAAAATGAAGGTCTGCGCCGCGGCAATGCTGTTGCCGCGGCCGAGCAGGTCGTTCTCCCCCGGGTTGATGACGAACAGCGCCGGCGTCGGGAAGCTGCGCGGTTCGATCACCGTGTCCGAAATGCCGGTCAGCGACAGGAACCAGTCGTGCCCGTCCAGCCCGAGCGCGCGGGCGGCGCGGCAGCCGAAGGTGCGCTGGTGCTCCTCGCTGGTGTTCGACGGATAGCAGATCGGCCGATCGCCCTTGAGCGTGTTCTGGTTGTAGGGATCCCACCAGCGCTCGCGCACGATGCCGAGCGTCTGGATCAGCCGCCAGCGATCGGGGATCGGCACATGATCGGAGGGGAAGGCCTCCGGCGGCGGCGAGCGGATCGCACCCGGATTCTCCTGCCGGACCGGATCGGGCAGGACGCTGTGATCGTCGGGACGGCGGCGATCCTGCAGCGGCTCCTGCTCACCCGGCGTCGGCGGGGGCGCGGCGCGCTCGTTCGAAGGCGGCGCCGGCGGGCCCGCGACAGCCGCGTCCGGCTGCGCCTCCTCGTCGTCGGCGGGCGGCTGGCCTCGCGCCGCGGACGCATCCTCGAGCGCAAAGGCGAGCTGGACCGGCGCCGCTGGCGCTGGCGCGGACGCGGGCGTCGCGGCCCGCACCTCCGGAACCGGCTCCTCCAGCGCCAGCGCGAGCTGGACCGGCGCCGGCGACGTCGCCGGCATGGCGGCGACAGGAGCGTCGTCCGCGCGCGGCGCCGGCGCGACCGCGGCGACGCGCCCGGCAGCGGCGGCCTCGTCCTCCGCGCCGCCCGAACCGATCGCTTCCTCCGCCGGCGCGAACAGGACGGCAAGTGCCTGGCCCGACGCGGCGGCCGCGCCCGGATCGGCCGTCATCCCGATCGCGGCGCCGCCGGTCGAGCTGAGCAAGGAGACGAGGGCGGCCGCGATGCTCATTTGCCGAGGCACACGTCCTGTTCGTTCGATCCGACGAAGGGATTGAACGGACACAATATGTAGCGCAGCCGCGACGAGCCGCTCCCCGCCAGCGGGATCACGATCTGGTCGGCGCGCATCGCCGGCGGCGCTTCGCCGATCGAGCCGCCGAGGCGCAGGCCCGCATTGTAGAGGCCGAGGAAGGCGATCATGTCGCTCTGGTCATTGCCATCGCCCGACGAGGCGACCGCGCCGACGAGCACGCCGTTGCGATAGATGGGCACGCCGCCCGCGAAGAGCGTGAGGCCGTTGCGGATGCGATTCTGGCCGGTCGCCGGCACGTTCGGCGAGCGCGTGCAGCTCGTCGGCACATCGGTCGCGCTGGCGCCGAGCACGAAGCCGACATGATCAACAATGTCCTGGGCGATCAGCGTCGATTGCAGCCCGGTCGAGAAGATGTTGAACCGCTCGAACGGAATCGACAGCGGACCCGGCGGATTGCCGACCTGGCCGTCCGGGAACCAAGGCCGCGCAAGATTCCCGATCGCGCGCTGCGAAAAGGCGACTTTGCCGGTGAGCGCATCGGGATCGCCGAGGAAATCGCGGACCGCCTGGACATAGGGCGGCACTGCGGCGTTGGGATTGGCGAGCAGGTCGGCCGCGGCGAACCTGCTCGAGAAGAAGGCGGTGGTGCGCGCCTTTTGGGGCACCGCGTCGATCGCGTCGACGAGTGCGTCCGGCCCGCGCACCAGGCCGAGGATCTCGCCATTGGTGTCGACGACGACGATCGTGTTCTGGGCGCGGTTGCCAAGCGGGATGCGCAGTTGCGCGCGCGCCTGGCGCTGGACGAGGAACGCCTCCTCCAGAATGGTGCGGACCTCGGTCGCCGTCAGCGGGGTCGTCCCGGCGGTGGCGGCGTCGGTGCCGCCCCGGACCGGATAGCGATTCTGGTTGGCGCCATCGGTGACGATCCACGCCTCGGGCACGTCGAACTCCGCCGGCGTCGCCGGGCGGATGCCCGAATCCGGCGCGCCATAGGTGGTCCCCGGCTGGATACCGAGCGTCGCGTCATAATAGCCCCGGATCGAGACCAGCTGCCCGACCGTGCCGTCGATCGCGGCGAAGCCCGGCGCGCTGGCCGGGTTGCTCTTGAAGTCCGCCGGGGTCGCGTCCGAATAGCGCAGCAACGTGCCGTCGATCGTGACCCGGTCGGCGCGGATCGCCGGATCGGGCTCGAAGCCGGTGGTCGCGGCGAGCGCGATCACTTCCTCGACATCGCGGTCATTGTCGGTGAATTCGCGATCGAAGCCGTAGACGCCGTCGCCGACCACCGCGACCGAGCCGACCACCGCCCCGTTCTTGTAGAGCGGGAAGGCGCCGGGATCGGCGCCGGCGCCGAGCGGGCCGCGATGGGTGCCCCAGCGCACCGGGAAGCGCGTCGCGACATCCGAGCAGGGCAACTGGCTGAACTGGACCGAGAAGAGCGGCCCGCTCTCCAGCCCGCGCGTCGATGCGGAGGGCGGGAAGGTCTCCTGGACGATGTCGTTGGCGGTGCGGCTCGAAAAGGCCGCGCCCATCGACGAGAAGTAGGATGAGGTGAGCGCCTTCGAAATGCCGCCGGCGAGCGCCGCCGGCGCCGGCAGGTTCAGCCCCTGCAGGTCGCTGTTCTGGCCGTTGGGCGCTGGCGGCGTGCGCAGCGACAGGTCGGCGCCGTTCATCACGAACGCCGCGAGCACATTGCCGACGCGATCGATGACGACGATGCCGGACGGCTGGTTCTGCGCCTGCGCCTCGGCCACGCCCTGCGCGATGATCCGCTCGATGTCCGCGACGGTGAGATGTTCGAGCGCCGGCGTCTGGAACACGGGTTGCGACCCGCTCGGCGGCGGGGTCTGCTGCGGCGGCTGGGGCGAGGCGGTGTCCCGCGAGCTGCCGCCGCACGCGGCGATCAGCAAGGAGAGAATGGCGGCGAGCGCAACGCTACGACTCAACGGAGCCTCCGGATGGCGGCCGCCGCCCGGCCCAGGCTCGCCCGGAAATCGCCCGGGCTGTACGAATTCGGATCGCGCACGGCGCGATAGGCGGCGTTGATGTCGCCGCGGATCGCGTTGGCGCGCTGCGCCGATACCTGCCGCTCGCGCACCAGCGCGGAAAGCAGGGTGTCGGTCGCCATCACCGCCTGGACCGACCCGGCATAATCGGTGAAGCGCGGGCTGATCGCCTCGCTCGCGATCGAATCGATGATCGCGAAGGCCTGGTCGCGCCCGAACGGCATCTCGGCGAAGGCGTCGGCGAGCGCCCGCGCCGAAGCGCGCAGATTGGCCGCCGCGGCCACCGCTGAGGCGCGATCTCGCGCGAGCGCGAGGTGGAAGGCGCGGCTGTCGCGATCGAAGCGCGCGCCGAGCCGTGGCGCCACCACCCGCGCCGCGGCCGAAAGCATGATCATGTTCTCGTCATTATAGGGCGGCATGCCCGACGGGATCGGCCGCGCCGGATTGGCGACCGCGGTCGGCCGGTAATCCGGATTGTCCGAAATCCGGCGGTGACAGCTGTGGCAATCGAAGAAGTAGAGCTCCGGGAAAATTCCCTCCGTGCCGCGCGCGGCGAGCGAATAGAGCGAGAGCGAACGATCGAGCGCCATCGCCTGGCCGACCGCCCACATCCGCACCGATTCGACATTGCCCTTGCGCCGGCGATAATCGTCATCGACCTGCCAGTGCGAGGTGAGCGTCGAGAACAGGTCCAGCTCGAACGAGATGCGCGGGTGCCCGGCGGCCATGATCCGGTGGGTGACGAACTGCCCGTCGCGCGCGCTGCCGAAATGGCAGTCGAGGCACACCCCGGCGCGCACCCGCGGATTTTCGAGCGGGACGAGGCCGTTGGCGACATTGTTCGCATGGGTGCCGCCGACGGCATAGTGGCTGGAAAGCCAGCCCGAGGCGGCGCCGTGGCAGGATTCGCAGCCGACCCCGTCGGAAAGCTGGAAACGCGGCCCGCGCGGCCCGGGCGGCGTCGCATGGCAGCCGAGGCACATCGGCGCGCGCGAGGCCTCGCCGATGCCGAGCCGCCGCGCGATCACCTGGCTGCGCGGCTCGGAAAGCACGGCGGCGGCGCGGCTGTGCGCGCCGGCGGCCGTCGCCGGATCCTGCCAGAGCATGATCTCGTCCTGGCGGACGACCGGGCCGTCAGCCTCGCTGCGGCCGTGACAGGTCGTGCCGCCGCAGCTCGCGACACCGACATAGGTCGCGCCGCTGCCCCGCCCGGTGGGCTGGGCGATCGCCGGATCGGCCGGCCTCACCATGACCAACGCGGCCAGCGCGGCCAGCAAGGCGAGCGCACCAAGACCTATGGTGAAACTGCGGCTGCCCCCCATCTGCCCTCCTACCGCCCGAGCGTCCGCAGCGGTCAAAGACGCCAGGCTCAAACTATGGACCGAAACGCCGCCTGCTTGCAACCCGCAATGCTGACGCGGAACCGTGGGTGACAGCCGTAACAATCCTCGATAGGCTGGGCCCGCATGGGGGGACGCCGGCCGTCATGGTCCGGTCCCGTCCCGACACCGACCGTCAGGACACCAGATCGGAGCGGGCCAAATGACCAAAGCCTCGGACCTTTTCATCCAGTGCCTCGAAGAAGAGGGCGTCGAATATGTTTTCGGCGTCCCCGGCGAGGAGAATCTCGCCATGCTGGACTCGCTGTCGCGCTCCCGGTCGATCAAGCTGATCCTGACCCGGCACGAGCAGGGCGCCGGCTTCATGGCGGCGACCTATGGCCGCCATACAGGCAAGGCCGGCGTGTGCATGGCGACGCTCGGCCCCGGCGCCACCAATCTCGTCACCGCCGCCGCCTACGCGCAGCTCGGCGGGATGCCGATGCTGATGGTGACGGGACAAAAGCCGATCAAGAAATCCAAGCAGGGCCGCTTCCAGATCCTCGACGTCGTCGCGATGATGGGCCCGCTCACCAAATATACCCACCAGCTCGCCAGCGCCGACAACATCCCGAGCCGGATTCGCGAGGCCTTCCGCCTCGCCGAGGAGGAAAAGCCCGGCGCCACCCACCTGGAATTCCCCGAGGACGTCGCCGAGGAGGAAACCGATTCGGTGCCGATCAAGGCGAGCCTAGCGCGGCGCCCCTCGGCCGAGCCGAAGGCGGTCCGCGCCGCGGTCAAGCGGCTCGAGACGGCGCGCGCGCCGGTGCTGGTGATCGGCGCCGGCGCCAATCGCAAGATGACCGGCCGGATGCTCCTCCAGTTCATCGAGAAGACCGGGATTCCGTTCATCACCACGCAGCTCGGCAAGGGCGTGATCGACGAGACGCATCCCAAGTTCCTCGGCTGTGCGGCGCTTTCGGCGGGTGATTTCTGCCACAAGGCGATCGAGGCCGCCGACGTGATCGTCAATGTCGGCCACGACGTGATCGAAAAGCCGCCCTTCTTCATGCGCCCCGGCGGCGCCGACGTGATCCATGTTTCGACCCGTACCGCCGAGGTCGACCCGGTCTACTTCCCGCAGATCGAGGTGATCGGCGACATCGCCAACGCGATCTGGCAGATGAAGGAGGACATCGTCCCCTCCAGCCGCTGGAATTTCGACCCGATGCTGAAGGCGCGCGCGGCCGAGATCGAGCATACCGCGACGATGTGCGACGACACGCGCTTCCCCATCTTTCCCGCCTGCCTGGTGAAGAAGGTGCGCGAGGCGATGCCGCCGGACGGGATCATCTGCCTCGACAACGGCGTCTACAAGATCTGGTTCGCGCGCAACTATGTCGCGCGCCAGCCGAACACGGTGCTGCTCGACAACGCGCTCGCCACGATGGGGGCCGGCCTGCCCTCGGCCATGGCCTCGGCGATGGTTTATCCCGACCGCAAGGTGATGGCGATCTGCGGCGACGGCGGCTTCATGATGAACAGCCAGGAGCTGGAGACGGCGGTTCGCCTGAAGCTCAACCTCACCGTGCTGATCCTCAACGATTCGAGCTACGGCATGATCCGCTGGAAACAGGCGAACATGGGCTTCGAGGACTGGGGCCTCGAGTTCGGCAATCCGGATTTCGTCAAATATGCGGAAAGCTACGGCGCGATCGGTCATCGCGTGGAAAGCGCCGAGCAGCTGCCCGAGCTGCTGCGCCACACGCTCGATACGCCGGGCGTCCACCTGGTCGACTGTCCGGTCGACTATTCCGACAACGACCGGATCCTGAACAAGGAAATCAGGGAGTTGAGCGCCAGGCTCTGACCATTGCTCCCCTCTCCCGGCCGCGGGAGAGGGCCGGGGCGAGGGCAAGCCGGGTGAGCTTGCGCCGGCCCGGACGAGGCAGCGACGCATCGCCCCTCACCCATCCATTCCCCTCCCCCGGCGGGAGGGGGGTTCGGAGCCCGCCGATGAAACTGAAGGACGTCTACCCGCTCTACCTCAACAACAAGGCCGAGCAGCCCAATGCCGACCTGGAGGTGACCGACAAATATACCGGCGAGGTCGCCTTCCGGGTCGCGCAGGCGGATGCGAAGACGATCGACGCCGGCATCCAGGGCGCGGTCGAGGCGGCCGGGCCGATGGCAGGGATGCCGAGCTATGCGCGCCAGGACGTGCTTCAGCATTGCGTCCAGCGGTTCAGGGAGCGGTTCGACGAGCTCGCCTACGCCCTGTGCGTCGAGGCAGGCAAGCCGATCAGGGACGCCGAGGGCGAGGTCACGCGCCTCATCGACACCTTCCGCATCGCCGCCGAGGAAGCGGTGAGGATGACCGGCGAGGTGCAGCCGTTGGACATCTCGCCGCGCGCGAAGGGCTACCAGGGCATCTGGAAGCGCGTGCCGATCGGCCCCTGCTCGCTGATCTCGCCGTTCAACTTCCCGCTCAACCTCGCCGCGCACAAGATCGCGCCGGCGATCGCGGTCGGCTGCCCGTTCGTGATGAAGCCGGCGAGCCGCACCCCGCTGGGCGCGATCATCATGGGCGAGGTGCTGGCCGAGACCGACCTGCCGAAGGGCGCCTTCTCGATCCTTCCCGCCCATCGCGACGGCGCGGACCTCTTCACCACCGACGAGCGGCTGAAGTTGCTCAGCTTCACCGGCTCGCCGGCGGTCGGCTGGGAGCTGAAGGCGCGCGCCGGCAAGAAGAAGGTGGTGCTCGAACTGGGCGGCAACGCGGCGGTGGTGATCGATCGCGACGCCGACCTCGCCGACGCGCTCGAGCGTGTGATCTTCGGCGCCTTCTACCAGTCCGGCCAGTCATGCATCGGCGTCCAGCGCATCCTGATCCACGCCGACGTCTATGACGAGTTCCGCGACATGCTGGTGGCGAAGACGAGGAGCCTGATTGCCGGCGATCCCAAGGACCGCGCCACCTTCGTCGGTCCGATGATCTCCAGGAGCGAGGCGGAGCGGCTCGAGGCGTGGATCGAGGAGGCGCTGGGCAAGGGCGCGCGGCTGCTCTGCGGCGGCAAGCGCGACGGCGCGATGCTCGAGGCGACCCTGCTCGAAAATGTCGATCCGGCAACCAGCATCAACGTCGAGGAGGCCTTCGGCCCGGTCGCCTTCCTCATCAGGTTCAGCGACTTCGACCATGCGCTCGAGATCGTGAATGATTCGAAGTTCGGGCTCCAGGCCGGCATCTTCACGCGCGATCTCTTCAAGATGTTCGACGCCTGGGACCGGCTCGAGGTCGGCGGCGTCGTCATCAACGACGTGCCCTCCTATCGCGTCGACAACATGCCCTATGGCGGGGTCAAGGACTCCGGCCTCGGCCGCGAGGGCATCCGCTTCGCGATGGAGGACATGACCGAGATCCGCAACCTCGTGATCCGGCGGACCTGACGCGCGCCGGCGCGCGGGGCGCGCCTCAGCTCGGCGCCTCGTCGCCATCCTGCGCGATCGCGCGGTTGCTGGCGTGAAGCTTTGCCTTGAGCGCGCGCGCGATCCCCTGTTCGAGCGCGCGTCCGATATCCTCGTTCGCCTCGACATAGGGGCGCAGCATGTCGGCGCTGACGCACCAGAATCGTGCCGGGCCGGCAAGGATCACCGTCGCGCTCGCCGGCTCCCCCGAAAGGATCGAGATCTCGCCGATCAGGTCGCCGGGACGGCAGCGTCCGACCTGTCGTCCCCGCGTCATCACCCGCGCCTCGCCGGCGGCGAGATAATAGAGGTGCCTCACCGGCTCGCCCTCGCGGGTGAGCGCGTCGCCGGCCTTGCCGGCAAGCCAGACTCCCTGGTCGATGAGATGGCGCGCGCGGCTGCTGGCGAGGCCGGCGACAAGGCTGTCGATCACCCCGCGCTCCTCGTCGGTGAAGGCGATCACCGCGCGCCGCTCGTAAATGTCGCGCGCGATCAGCAGCAGGCAGACGAACAGCAGCAACCCGGCGGCGACGGCGCCGGCGGTGTCGTGGATGATGAGGGCGGCGCGCGCGGCCAGCATCGCCGCGGCCAGCGCGACGAGCACGCGCATCGTCGCAAGTCGCGGCGCCAGCACCGCCGCGATCAGCAGCGCGTATCCGGCAATCAGGCTCCACACGGCGACGTCCGGCATCGTCCCCTCACGCGATTCGGGAGGACAGAATGCGACGAACCGCGACGCCGGGAAAGTGGGCCGCCGCCGGCCGAACGGCTGCGGCGGACCGGCCCCGGGCCGGATCGACGTTCAAGCCGCCGCTTCTCCTCCCGGGAGCGGCCCGATCGGCGTCCCTCCCCTTCCCCTCTCTCGAGGGAACCGCTCCCCGCGGGCAAGGGAGGAATTGCTGCCTTGACCCGCCCCCTCAGGGAGCCGGAAATCCTGCTGAACGCCGTTACAGGCTAGTCTGCGGCTGGCGCGCTTTCGACCAGCAGGTCGAGCTGCTCGCGGCATTCATTGGCGATCAGCGCCCGGGCCACCGACTGGACGTCGGCCGGCTCGGATTCGAGCGTCCTGACGTGAATCTCCGTCGGCACCGCGACCCCGCTCTGGCTCAGCCGGTAGCTCGCGCCCTCGGTCAGCGGCAGGCCCTCGGGCCAGCCGACCGTCGCATGGCCGGCGGGCCAGCTCACCTGCCGCGAGCCCGCGGCGCCGCTGATCGTCAGCGTCGTCGCCGCGCTGGCATCGGGTCGCCAGAGCGTCACGTTCGACGTGTCGGCCAGGCACATGTTGCCGCCCTGCGTCACATCGATCTGCCAGATCGTGGTGGGGCTGACCGGAATGATGCCGGCACTGCGTACCGCCCCGATGCGGGCGCGGCGGCCGTTCGAGGCGTCGGCGGTGCGCACCCCGGCCTGCACCGCGGCGTTGGCGGCGGTGGTGATCGGGCCGCGGAAGGTGCGCGTGCCGTTGGCGCCGAGCAGCACGAGCGTATCGCCCTCGCGCAGCTGGATACGCGCATTGTCGGGCAGCGAGCGGCCGGCCGGATACTGGCTCGCGGACGGGCCGGACGAGCGCACGACGAGGACGTTGGCGGCGGCGGGCGTGGCGGCCGCGGCGGCGGCGAGCAGCGCGGCCATCATGAGGCGGCGCAGCGGTCTATTTCGATCCCAAGACAAAGTGACCTCCCGGACCTGCTTCACGGAGCCTATAGACGAATAAGCCCAAGGCTGCATCCGCCTTATTGTCGGCGGCGATTGCCTCAAGCTGAACGAGCGCCTCCCGGTCGCCGTCGTCGAAGCGTTCCCACAGCGCGACGAGCCGCCGGCGCAAATCGGGTTCGACATGCGGCGCCGGCTCCCATAGCTCGACCGGCGTGGCGCGCCCCGAAAGCACGACGCGGCCCATCGGCCGGAAGATGTCGAGGCTCGATCGCGCCTTCGCCTCGGCGCTCACCAGCACCGTCGTCTTGAGCTGCTTGTTGGCGGATTCGAGCCGGGCGCCGGTGTTCATGCCGTCGCCGAGCGCGGTATACTGAATCCGGCCCTCGCCGCCGAAATTGCCGACCACCGCCTCGCCGCGGTGCAGCCCGACGCGGGTGATGCCGATCGGCGGCAGGCCCTCCCCCGCCTCGCGCGCGAAGGCCTGGCCGCCCTCGTACATCTCGACCGCGGCGCGCACCGCGCGATCGGCATCGTCCGCGCGCGCGATCGGCGCGCCCCAGAAGGCGACGACCGCGTCGCCGACGAACTTGTCGATCGTGCCGCCATGCTTGAGCACGATGTCGCTCATCCGGTCGAGATAGGCATTGAGCAGGCTTGAGAGCTGCTCGGGCGAAATGGCGTGGGAGAGCTTGGTGAAGCCCTCGAGATCGCTGAACAGCGCGTAGATCTGCTTCTTCTCTCCGTGCAGCGCGAGCCGATCGGGATCGCGCAGGATCTGCGCGGCGATGTCGGCCGGGAGATATTTGCCGAGCGCCGACTGCGCGAAGCGGCGCTGCTCCGAGCCGACCGCGCGCGCCGCGGTGCTCGCCGCGAGGAAGGCGAGCAGCCAGCCCGCGCCCCAGCCGAAGGCGGGCAGGTCGATCGTGTCGATCTTCATGCCCTGGAGCTGGAATGGCAGGTAGCCGATCAGCACCAGTTGCAGCGGCAGGGCCAGCGCCTTCCAGCTCCTCAGCTCGAGGAGGCTGGAGAGCGCCCCGGCGGCGACGACCGCGATCGCGGCGAGCCACAGGGCCCAGCCGGGCAGCGGCGCCCTGGCCCGCCCGTCGAGCATCTGCGCGAGGATCTGCGCGTGCACTTCCAGCCCCTTCATCAGCCGGCCGGAGGTGCGCGTCATCGGCGTTTCGTAATCGTCGAGATCCTGGATGTCGCCGCCGATCAGCACATAGCGGCCCTCGATCATCGGCCGAACGCCCTGGGGAAACTGGGCGACGAACTGGATCGGCAGGTTGGTGAAGACCGGCACCTCGTCGTTCTCGGCCGTGCCCGGCAGCCGGAAATTGATCGCGCCGCGATAACCTGCGAAGGCGCGATGCCCGGGCGCGAGCGCATCGGCGAGCATCGGCGGCAGCTCGGGATCGCGATCCGGCCAGCGACGGATGACGCCGTCGGCAAGGTCGCTTTGCAGCCGGATGCTCGCCGGCCGCACCGGCCCCGGCGCCGCGCGGGCGATGAAGCCGCGCAGGAAGCGCTCCTGCCAGGGAAGCATCTGGTCCGGGTTGTGGCGCGCCGAGGCGAAGGCGAGGAAGGTTGGCGTCCTGAGCGAGCGGAAAGTGGCGAGGAGCTCGTCATCTTCCGGCTGCGCCTGGTCGATCAATATGTCGATGCCGATCCCGCGCGGATGCATCGCGTCGATCTCGCGCAGCGCCCGGGCGAGCAACGCGCGATCGAGCGGCGAGCGCTTGCCGAGCTCTGCCAGCGTGTCGTCGTTGTAGGTGACGAGCGTGATGCGCTCGTCCTGGCTGAGTGTCCGCTCGGCCCTCGCGGTGAAGCGCAGGTCGTAGAGCGCGCGCTCGGCATCGCTGGCGAGGTCGATCTGCCAGGCGAAGCGTGCCAGCCAGATGGCAAGCCCCAGCACCACCAGCGTGACCGCAAGCCGCAGCGGCCCGATCTGGCGCAGGCTCCGCCGCATCCGCTCGTCCAGGCTGCCGCGTCCCTCCGGCATCGTCACCCCCACCCGTGCCGGCAGACTAGGGCCTGGGCGCGCCGGCGCAAGGCCCCGCTCAGCGCGCGCCGGCCCGCTTTGCCTGCTCCCAGGCCAGCGCGGCGAGCGGCTCAAGCTTCCCGGCCATCGCCGCGGCGTGCGCCGAGGCGGCGTTGCCGCGCAGCAAGCGGCCCTTGATGCCGTGAACGATGCCAGCGAGGCGGAACAGGTTGAAAGCGAGGTAGAAGTCGAGACCGGCAATGCCGTCGCGCCCGGTGCGCCGGCAATAGGCGGCGACATATTCCGCCTCGCTCGGGATGTTGCGCGCCGCGAGATCGACCTCCGCGAGCCCGGTCGTGATCCCCGGTGGCATGCGGTACATCATCAGGTGGTAGGTGAAGTCGGCGAGCGGGTGGCCGAGCGTCGAAAGCTCCCAGTCGAGCACCGCGACGACGCGCGGCTCGCTCGGGTGGAAAATCATGTTGTCGCAGCGAAAGTCGCCATGGATCACCCGTGCCTTCGCCTCGTCGGGCGGGATGTTGGCGGGCAGCCACTCGACCAGCCGGTCCATGTCCGCCACCCGCCCGGCGTCGACATCCGCGGCATATTGCCTCGACCAGCGCGCGATCTGCCGCGCGAAATAGTTGCCGGGCCTGCCATGGTCGGCCAGCCCCGCCGCGTCCGGGTCGATCATGTGCAGCCGCGCGATCGTCCCGTTCATCGCATCGAAATAGGCGGCGCGCTCGGCCGTGGGCACGTCCGGGAAGGCCGTGTCCCAGAAGATCCGCCCTTCCACCATCTCCATGACGTAGAAGGCGGTGCCGATGACGCCCTCGTCCTCGCACAGCGCATAAGCGCGCGCGACCGGAAAGCCCTGCCGGCCGAGCGCGGTGATGACGCGATATTCGCGCTCGATCGCGTGCGCGCCGGGAAGCAGCGGCCCCGGTGGCTTGCGGCGCAGCACATAGGCGCGCGCCGGCGTGGTCAGCTTGTAGGTCGGGTTGGACTGGCCACCCCGGAACTGGGCGACGGAAAGCGGCCCGGCGAAGCCCTCGACATGGTCGGCGAGCCAGCGCGCGAGCGCGGCGCTGTCGATCTCCAGGCCCGCGCGCACCGCGCCGGCGCCGCTGCTTCCCTCCGTCCGGTCCATGGGCCCTTCTTGGCCCGCGCCGACCGGGCGACGCAAGCGGCGGCGTTTGGTGGGCCGGGCAACTGGTGAACCGCGCGCAAACGGGCGTGGTAAATTTTTTGATAACCATCCGACATGTTTCACGCGCGCGGCGGACTATCGCAATCGAGGAAGGCCTGATCCGCCGTTCCGGTAGGCCCGTCGGCAACGACACCTCGGTTCCCCAGGGTGTCGGGATGGCGGGGGAAAACCACCGGCGGCTTCTTGGCCGGGCCGAGGTGGGTCAGCCTTTCTCTTGTTTCGACCCGAACTCCAGAGGGGTTTCCTATGAAGAAGATCGATATCGCGGCCCTGCCCGAACTGACCACCAGCGTCGGCGTGCACGGCTCGCTCAAGCAGAAGGAAGTCGGCGGCCCGATTTGCCTCGGCGTCGTCGTTGCGATCCTTTACCTGATCTGAGCCAAGGCTCGATGAAAGGGGGGCGGAGCGTCACCGACGTCTCCGCCCCTCTTTCGTCGGCGCGAGGCCCCTGCTAAGCGACGCGAGCGCATGATCCCGGGACCGGAACTGGCCGCCTGGCTCGGCGATGCCGCCGCCTCCGAGCGCACCTTCGCCCGGATCGATGCGTGCGCCCGCAAATGGAGCGCGCACCCGCTGATCGCCGACCTTCAGCGCGAGGTCAGGGCGCCGGGCGAGCGATCGCCCGAAGAACTGCTCGAGGCGACCCGCCGCTTTCTCGATCGCCGCGACGAGATCGACGCGCTGCTGCGCGACCTCATCGCGGACAGCCGCGCCGATCCCTTCTTCAGGCCGCCCTTCCAGCCGGTCTCGACCGAAATCCACACCAGCCTCGTCCTCTATCACCACCCGCTGCTGTCGATCAGCCTCGGCGTCACCAGCGTCGACGCGCTCGCGGCGAAGAAGACGCAAGGCCGCGGCGCCGGCTCGATCAACTTCACCGGCTTCGTTTCGCTGATGCGTTTCATCGACGCCGGTGGCGCGACCTTCTCCTTCTGGGCCGCGCCCGAGATCACCGATGGCTTCACCGCCGCCGAGGCGGGCGAATGCCGGCTCGTCGAACGCCGCCGGATCGCAGACGGCGAGGAACTGGTCGTCGATGGCCGCCGCGAATCGTTCGTGATCGATCATGCCGAGCGCGACATGGTCTATTTCCAGGCCGTCGTGCGCGCCGGCCGCGCGCCGATCGCGGTCGAATATGACGCGTCGACAAGGGGCTTTGTCGGCGCCAGCAGCACCGGCGAGGCGAGCTCGCGCGTCCAGATGATGGCGAGCCTGCTGCGCGCGATGGAGCGCGAGGACGCGCTGCCGCTGCTCGCCGATGCGATCGCCGAGGCCGAGTTTCATACCCGCTGGCACCTGATGCGCGAAATGCTGGCGATGGACGCCGAATTCGCGCTGCCGCTGCTCAAGCGGATGGCGGCCGCCGACCCGAATCCCGACGTGCGCGCCACCGCCGCCGCGACCCTGACACGGTTCTTCCCCGACGACGCGGCGGATGCCGGCGATGCGGAGGCGCTCGAATGCCGCGCGTGATCGACACCGACACGCAGGAAAGGCTCGAGCTCGCCGAGCTGGTCGACGCGCTCGAAACCGGCGGCTTCGACCCCGCCGACGAGGACTCGTTCGCCGCGTTCGGGCCGGCGCTGAAGAAGCTCGGCAACAACCGCGCGTTCCTCGGCGACCTGATGATCGCCGAGCTGAAGCAGCGCTGCGCCGGGCAATTGCGCGACAATCAA
Organism: Sphingomonadales bacterium; assembly: GCA_040255785.1. Lineage (GTDB taxonomy): Bacteria > Pseudomonadota > Alphaproteobacteria > Sphingomonadales > Sphingomonadaceae > Allosphingosinicella. Next base: position 59,931 of record JBDZVR010000003.1, on the reverse strand, counting down.
TATACCGCCCAGGTGATCATGCTGCACATGGGCCGGCGCTACGCCATCCGCGCCAATTTCTGGCCGGGAATGAAGGACAGCGTCGTTCGCCACAGCGGTGCGGACCCCTTCTTCTACGGCGTCGCGCACGATCACAATTTCTCGTTCCTGACGGTCGGCTACTGGGGCCCGGGCTACTGGAGCGAATATTACGAATATGACTATGACCAGGTGGTCGGCTATCCGGGCGAGCCGGTCGCGCTGCGCTACGTCGAGAAGGCGCGGCTCGAACCGGGCAAGGTGATGCTCTATCGTGCCCACAAGGACGTCCACCTGCAGCTCGCCGCCGACGAGATGTCGGTCTCGATCAACATCCTTGAACTGTCGGACAGCACGGTCTTTCGCGATCAATACCGCTTCGACATCGCCAACGGCGCGATCGAGGGCATCATGACCCGCATGTCGACCGAGCCGCTGCTCGGGCTCGCCGCCAAGCTGGGCGGCGAGGAAGGCAGGGAGCTGGTCAACGATTTCGCGCGACGCCATCCGAGCGACCTGGTGCGCTGGCATGCGCTGCGCGCGGGCGCGGCGGCCGAGCCGGATGTCGACCAGCGCCTGGCGCGCTTCGAGAAGGCCGCGGACGATCCTTCGGCGCTGGTCGCCGCCATGGCGCGACGCGAGGCGGAGCGGATCGCGCTCGGCCGGGGCTGGGCGGCGGCGCCGGCCGACCCTTCCTCGTGACGCCAGCCGGCTGGCGAGCGGGCCGCGAACCTGCTATGGTGCGCCGTGGTGGGCTGTAGTTGATGGAGATTCGACTATGGCTAGTCCAGTGCTGCTGCACGCCATCGCGGCCGCCGTCGGCGTCACGCTCGCCGCTCCCGCCGCCGCCAGCGTCATTGTGATCGGCAGCAATGCCGCGCGCATGTGTTACGAGGCGGCGGATTCCTCGCTCTACCCGACGCCGGAAATTGTCGGCCGCTGCGACGAGGCGCTGCAGGACGGCTCGCTCGATATGCACGACATCGCCGCAACCCATGTGAACCGGGGAATCCTGCGGCTCCGGCGTGGCCAGGTCGATCGCGCCATCGCCGATTTCGACCGGGCGATGCAGATCGACCCGGACCAGCCCGAAGCCTATCTCAACAAGGGCGCGGCGCTGCTGCGGCAAGGTGGCGAGGATGCGACGGCGGCGCGGCTGTTCACGATCGCGATCGAGCACAACACGCTGCGTCCGGCGATCGCGCATTTCGGGCGCGCCGTGGCCAATGAGGGGCTCGGCAACGTCCGCGCCGCCTATGACGATTATCGCACGGCGAGCGAACTGGATCCGCGTTGGCAGCTGCCTCGCGCCGAGTTGCAGCGCTTCCGGATCGTCAGCCGCTGACGGCCGGATCGTGGAGCGTGGTTCGGGCGACGGGGCAGCCGCCCGAACCACGAATGCAGTCGATGCACTTTCCCCCGGCGCGCGCGTTGGCTACGGGGGGACAACCCCCTTTCAACCCCGCGACATGGAGGAGCTGCACCATGGCATTCACCCTTCCCGACCTGCCTTTTCCCAAGGACGCGCTCGGCGAATTCATGTCGGCCGAGACGTTCGACTATCACCACGGCAAGCACCACAAGGCCTATGTCGACAAGGTCAACGGCTGGATCGACGAGAAGGGGCTGGCCGGCGCCTCGCTCACCGAGGTGATCCGTCGCGCGAAGGACAATGGCGACAAGGGGCTGTTCAACAACGCCGCGCAGGTCTGGAACCACAGCTTCTTCTGGCAGTGCCTCGCCCCGCCCCAGGGCCAGAAGCCGACCGGCAAGCTCGCCGAGCTGATCGGCTCCGCTTTCGGCAGCACCGACGCGATGCTGCAGAAGCTGCAGGCCGAGGCGGTCGGCCATTTCGGCAGCGGCTGGGCCTGGCTGGTGCTCGACGGCGGCGCGCTCAGGATCACCTCGCTGCATGACGCCGACACGCCGGTCGTCCATGACGGGATGAAGCCGCTGCTCACGCTCGATGTGTGGGAGCACGCTTATTATATCGACTATCGCAACGCCCGGCCGAAATTCGCCGAGGCCGTGCTCGGCAACGTCGTCAACTGGGATTTCGTCGCCGAGAATCTCGACGGCGGCGGCATCGGCCGCGCCGATCAGGAGCAATAGGACGGGCCGCATCGACGTCTCCCCGCGCGGCGCGGCCCCGCGGGGAGGCATGGCGCTGCAGCCTCGCGAGCGCCCCGGCCGATCAGCCCGTCACGTTTTCAGCCGGTAGCCCGTGCGGAACATCCAGGCGACGATGGCGAGGCAGATGAAGAAGAAGGCCAGCGTCGCGCCGAGGCTGACACCGACGGCGACGTCGCTGGTCGAATAGAAGCTCCAGCGGAAACCGGAGATCAGGTAGACGACCGGGTTGAACAGGGTGATCGTCCGCCACGGCTCGCCCAGCATGTTCACCGAGTAGAAGGCGCCGCCGAGGAAGGTGAGCGGCGTCACGATCAGCATCGGGATGAACTGGATCTGCTCGAAATTCTTCCCCCACACGCCGATGATGAATCCGAACAGGCAGAAGGTGGACGCGATCAGGACCAGGAAGGCCGCCATCCACAAGGGATGATCGATCCGGATCGGCACGAAGCAGGCGGCGGTGGCGAGGATGACGAGGCCGAGCACGATCGACTTGGTCGCCGCCGCGCCGACATAGCCGATCACCGTCTCGACCGGCGAGATCGGCGCCGAGAGCAGCTCGTAGATCGTGCCGATGAACTTCGGGAAGAAGATGCCGAAGCTTGCGTTGAAGATGCTCTGCGTGAACAGCGAGAGCATGATCAGCCCCGGTACGATGAACGCGCCATAGGCGACGCCGTCCACCTCCGTCATGCGCGAGCCGATCGCCGCGCCGAAGACGATGAAATAGAGCGATGTCGTGATGACGGGCGTGATCAGGCTCTGCCAGATCGTGCGGATCGCCCGCGCCATTTCGAAGCGGTAGATCGCCCAGACGCCGTGGAGATTCATGGCGCGCTCCGCTGCTCGTGGACCAGGCTCACGAAGATGTCCTCAAGCGAGCTCTGGCGGGTCCGCAGGTCCTTGAAGCCGATGCCGAGGTCGCGCATGCGCGACAGCAGCGAGGGGATGCCGGTCCGCTCGGCCATGCCGTCATAGACATATTTCAGCTCGTGCCCGTCGGCGGCGATGGCGACGTTCCACTCGCCAAGCTCGGGCGGGATCGCGTGGATCGGCTCGGCGAGCTCGAGCGTCAGCTCCTTCTTGCCGAGCTTCTTCATGAGGGCGTTCTTCTCCTCCACCACGATCAGCTCGCCATTGTTGATGACGCCAACGCGGTCGGCCATCTCCTCCGCCTCCTCGATATAGTGGGTGGTGAGGATGATGGTGACGCCGCTCGCGCGCAATTGCCGGACCAGCGCCCACATGTCGCGTCGCAGCTCAACGTCGACGCCCGCGGTCGGCTCGTCGAGAAAGAGGATTTCCGGTTCGTGGCTGAGCGCCTTGGCGATCATCACCCGACGCTTCATGCCCCCCGAGAGCTCGAGCATCCTCGCCTTGCGCTTGTCCCACAAGGTGAGGTCGCGCAGGACCTTCTCGATATGCGCCCGATCGGGCGCGCGGCCGTAAAGGCCACGGCTGAAGCTCACCGTCGCCTCGACCTTCTCGAAGGCGTCGGTGTGCAGCTCCTGCGGCACCAGGCCGATGCGCCGGCGGGTCTCGCGATAGTCCCGGACGATATCGAAGCCGTCGACGGTGACGCTGCCGCCGCTTGCGCGGACGATGCCGCAGATGATCGAGATCATCGTCGTCTTGCCGGCGCCGTTCGGGCCGAGCAGCGCGAAAATCTCGCCACGGCGGATGTCGAGATCGACCGGCTTCAGCGCCTGGACGCCCGAGGCGTAGGTCTTGCGCAGGTTCCTGATCGAAATGATCGCGTCCATGCGCGCTCCTATTCGCTCGGCACCGTCGGCTGGTCCTTTTCCGCCTCGTCGACGGAAAGGCCGTGGCGCATCAGCATCGGCACATTGAGGGCGGCGAAGACGAAGGTGGCGGGCAGGAAGAACCAGAGCTTGAAGCTTACCCAGAAATCGGTGGTCTGGGTCCGCCACACTGCCTCGTTCAGCACCGCCATCGCGAGGAAATAGACGGCCCAGTTGCGATTGAGCAGGCGCCAGCCGCGCGCGGAAAGGCCCGGATAGGCCGCGCCGAGCACCAGCTTGAGCGGATTGCGCCCGGTGACCATGCCGAAGAACAGGAGCGACGAGATCAGCACGTAGTAGATGGTCGGCTTGATCTTGATGAAGGTTTCGTCGTGCAGCCAGATGGTGAGCCCGCCGAGCACGACCACCATCACGCCGGAAAACCACAGCATCGGCGAGATCCGCCGGTAGCGAATCTGCGAGACCGCCATCGCGGCGAGCATCGCCACCATGAATGCGCCGGTCGCGACGAAAATGCGCGCCGCCTGCGGCACCGGCGCGAAGAAATTGACGAGGAAGAAGACCAGCAGCGGACCAAGGTCGATCAGGAGCTGGCCGCCAGGCCCGGGCGTGCGCGGCGACGCCGCGGGCGTTTCGGGGCGCTCGCTCATGCGCCCACTCCCGCGATCGCCCGCGCGGCCTCGGCCGGATCGAAGGGCCTCAGGTCGTCCATGCCCTCGCCGACGCCGATGGCGTGGATCGGCAGGCCATATTTCTCCGCCGCCGCTACCATCACGCCGCCGCGCGCGGTGCCGTCCAGCTTGGTCATGACCAGCCCGGTGACGCCGGCGACCTCGCGGAACGTCTCGATCTGGGAGAGCGCGTTCTGCCCGGTCGTCGCGTCGAGCACGAGCACGACATCGTGCGGTGCGGCCGGGTTGAGCCGGCCGAGCACGCGGCGGATCTTGGCGAGCTCGTCCATCAGGTCCCTCTTGTTGTGCAGCCGGCCGGCGGTATCGACGATCAGCACGTCGATCCCCTCAGCGGTCGCCCGCTTGACCCCGTCGAACACGATCGCGCTACTGTCCGACCCTTCCGGCCCCTTGATGATCGGCACCCCGGCGCGGTCGGCCCAGATCTGAAGCTGCTCGATCGCGGCGGCGCGGAAGGTGTCGCCGGCGGCGAGCAGGACCGAATAATCCTGCTCGACGAAAAGATGGGCGAGCTTGGCGATCGTCGTCGTCTTGCCGGAGCCGTTGACGCCGACGACAAGGATCACCTGCGGGCGCGGAAAGGCATCGATTTCAAGCGGTTCTGCAACAGGGTTAAGAATCTTCTCGAGTTCCTCGGCGACGATGGCGCGCACCGCTTCCTCGGTTAGCCCGCGCTCGAATCGTTCACGGGCGAGTCGCTCGCGCACCTTGGCGGCGGTGCTCGGCCCGAGGTCGGAGGCGATCAGCGCCTCCTCGATCTCGTCCAGCGTCTCCTCGTCGAGCGCGGTCCTGGTCAGCAGCCCGGCGAGATTGTCGCCGAGCCGCTCCGACGTCTTGCGGAAGCCAAGCCGCATCCGATCGAACCAGGTGGAATCGCTCATGCGCCTGCTCCGGTCAGCATGTCGTTATCGACACCGGCAATCTGAACCTCCACGATCCGCCCGGTTGCGTCGCGCGCGGCGGAGCCGTCGAGCCGCACCGGCGCGAAATTCTCGGCATGGCCGCGCCCGTTGCGTTCCACCAGCACTTTCTGGCGCGTGCCGACGAGCGCGTCGAGCCAGGCGCGGTTGCGGCGCGCGCAGGCCTCGCGCAGCGCGCGGGCACGCGCCTTCACCACCGGCGGCGGCACCTGGGGCATCCGCGCCGCCGGCGTGCCCCGCCTGGGCGAGAAGGGAAAGATGTGGCCCATGACGATGTCGCACTCGTCGATCAGCCGCAGCGAATTTTCGTGCATCGCGTCGGTCTCGGTCGGGAAGCCGGCGATCAGGTCGGCGCCGATCGCGATCGCCGGCCGCGCCGCCTTCAGCCGCGCGACCGTGTCGATCGCCTGCGCGCGATTGTGACGACGCTTCATCCGCTTCAGGATCATGTCATCGCCCGACTGGAAGCTCATGTGCAGGTGCGGCATCAGCCGCGGCTCATGCGCGATCAGATCGAACAGGCGCGCGTCGATCTCGATGCAGTCGAGCGACGAGAGCCGGAGGCGCGGCAGCGCCGGCACGTGGCGCAGGATGCGTTCGACGAGCTGGCCGAGCGACGGCGCGCCGGGCAGGTCCGGGCCGTAGCTGGTCACGTCCACCCCGGTCAGCACGATCTCCTCGAAGCCGCGATCGACCAGCGCCTTCACCTGATCGACCACCGCGCCCGCGGGCACCGAGCGGCTGTTGCCGCGACCATGGGGGATGATGCAGAAAGTGCAGCGATGGTCGCAGCCATTCTGCACCTCGACGAAGGCGCGGGCGCGCTCCGAAAAGCCGGCGGCGAGATGCGGCGCGTTCTCGCGCACAGCCATGATGTCGGAGACGCGCACTTCGGCCTCGCCCCGGCGCCGGTCCCCGCCCGCCGGCGGGGCGAGAGGGCCGGCGCGAAACGAGGCGGGATCGAACTTCTCGCGATTTCCTACGACCCGATCCACCTCCGGCATCGCCGCGAAGCGCTCGGGCTCGACCTGCGCGGCGCAGCCGGTGACGAGGATGCGCGCGTCGGGCCGCGCGCGGCGCGCCTTGCGGATCGCCTGGCGGGTCTGGCGCACCGCCTCGTTGGTAACGGCGCAACTGTTGACGATGACGAGATCATCCTGGTCGCCAGCAAGCGCGCGCATCGCCTCGCTCTCGGCCGCGTTGAGACGGCAGCCCAGGGTGATGATCTCCGGCCCGCTCATCCGCCCAGCCCTTCGGCGAGCTCGCCGGAAAAGACATGGGTAGCCGGGCCGCTCATGCGGATCGTCCCGCCCGGCGCCCAGTCTATGGTGAGCGCGCCGCCGGGCAGGAAGACGCCCACCGGGCCGCTCGCCTTGCGGGAGCGCAGCGCCGCCACCGCCGTCGCGCAGGCGCCGGTGCCGCAGGCGCGGGTGAGCCCGGCCCCGCGCTCCCAGACGCGAAGGTCCACCGCCATCCGGCGCGCGCCGCCGATATTCACCCCGCCGATCCGAAATTGCGCGACATTGACGTTGACCCCTTCCGGGAACAGCGGATCGCGCTCGATCAGCGGCCCGAGCCGGGCCAGGTCGATGGCCGCCAGATCCGCGACGAAGAAGACGACATGCGGGTTACCGACATTGACCGCGACCGGATTGCGCAGCGTCTCCCAGCCGACCGGCATCGCCGCCGTGTCCATCGCGTAGGCGAGCGGAATCTCGGCCCAGCCGAAGCGCGGCTCGCCCATGTCGATGCTGACCTCGGCGCCGTCCAGAGTGCCTTGGAGCAGGCCGCCCGCCGTCTCGATGGTCAGGCCGCGCCCTTCCAGCAGCACCACGCAGCGAGTTGCATTGCCGCAGGCCCCGACCTCGCCGCCATCGGCGTTCCAGATCCGCATCCTGAGGTCGGCGCGGTCCGACGGCTCGAGCACGATCACCTGGTCGCAGCCGACGCCGGTGCGGCGGTCCGCGATCGCGCGGGCGCGCGCCGGGTCCATCGCGACCGCGCCCTGCCGGGCGTCGAGGATCACGAAGTCGTTGCCGAGCCCGTGCATCTTGTGGAAACGCAGCGCCATCGAGGTGGCGATCTAGGGACGGGGCGCGCCCAAGTCCATCGCTCCGGTTCGTCCACCCGCGTCGCCCCGCTATTTCACGAGGTTCCGATGGCCGTCGTGCTGCTCCTCCTGATCTCGAACGGCTTCATGACCGTCGCCTGGTACTGGCACCTCAAGGGCGGCATGGAAAAGCCGCTGCTCGCGGTGATCCTGATCAGCTGGGCGATCGCCTTCGTCGAATATTGCTTCGCGGTGCCGGCCAACCGGATCGGCTATGCCGGCGGCTGGGGCGCGGGCCAGCTCAAGATCGCGCAGGAGGCGATCGCGCTCGTCGTCTTCGGCGCGTTCATGGTCGCGGTGCTGGGCGAGCCGCTCCACTGGCGTCACCTTGCCGCCTTCGCCTGCATCATGGCGGCGGTCGCCTTCCTGTTCGTCGGCCGCTGAGCGCCGCCGAACTTGCGTTCGCCATCGTCGCCCGCTATGTGCCCGCGATCCCGATGACGGGTGAGTTTTGAAGTGCCACGCGCGCACGCTGGCCGGCGAGGTTTCGCCCGCCGGCGCATTTGCGTTTGGGGCCGATGTGAACGGTTGAGGAGCAAGGCCGATGTTCGAAAGCCTGGGAGATCGCCTGTCCGGCGTGTTCGACCGGCTGCGCGGTCGCGGCGCGCTCACCGAGGCGGACGTGCGCGGCGCGATGCGCGAGGTGCGGATCGCGCTGCTCGAGGCCGACGTCGCCCTGCCCGTCGTGCGCAGCTTCGTCGACAAGGCGACCGAGCAGGCGGTCGGGCAGCAGGTGCTGCGCTCGGTCACGCCGGGGCAGCAGGTCGTCAAGATCGTCCACGACGCGCTCGTCGAGATGCTCGGCAGCGAGGAGGCCGGGCTCGATCTCGCGGTCACCCCGCCCGCCGTCGTGATGATGGTCGGCCTCCAGGGCTCGGGCAAGACGACGACGACCGCGAAGCTCGCCAGGCGCCTCGCCGAGAAGGACCGCAAGAAGGTCCTGATGGCCTCGCTCGACGTCAACCGCCCGGCCGCGCAGGAGCAGCTGGCCGTGCTCGGCCGCCAGACCGGCGTCGCGACCTTGCCGATCGTACCCGGGCAGCGGCCGGTCGAGATCGCCCGGCGCGCGCTCGACGCGGCCAGGCTGCAGGGCCATGACGTGCTGATCCTCGACACTGCCGGCCGGCTCCATGTCGATCAGGCGCTGATGGACGAGATGAAGGCGGTCGCCGAGGTTGCGCGGCCGCGCGAGATCCTGCTCGTCGCCGACGCGATGACCGGCCAGGACGCGGTCAATGTCGCCAAGACCTTCGCCGACCAGATCGACCTCACCGGCGTCGTCCTCACCCGCATGGACGGCGACGCGCGCGGTGGCGCGGCGCTGTCGATGCGCGCCGTCACCGGCAAGCCGATCAAGTTCGCCGGCACCGGCGAGGCGCTCGACCGGATCGAGCCCTTCCATCCCGAGCGCGTCGCCGGGCGCATCCTCGGCATGGGCGACGTCGTCAGCCTGGTCGAGCGCGCGCAGGAAACGATCAAGGCCGAGGAGGCCGAGGCGCTCGCCGCCAAGATGGCCAAGGGCCAGTTCGACCTCAATGACCTGCGCGCCCAGCTCCGGCAGATGCAGCGCATGGGCGGGCTCGGCGCGCTCGCCGGCATGCTGCCCGGCATGGGCAAGCTCAAGAACCAGGTCAACGATTCGGGCGTGCTGGAAGGCAATGTGCTCGGCCGGCTCGACGCGATCATCGGCTCGATGACGCCGAAGGAGCGCGCCAGGCCCGCCCTGCTCAACGCGCGGCGCAAGATACGTGTCGCCAAGGGCTCGGGCACGACCGTGCAGGAGGTGAACCGCCTGCTCAAGATGCATCAGGAAATGTCCACCGCGATGAAGCGGCTGAAGAAGATGGGCGGGCTCGGCAAGCTCGCCGCCATGTTCTCCGGCGGCGGCGGGCTCGGCGGGCCGGGCGGCATCGGCGGGCCGGGCGGGCTCGGCGGCGCGGGCGGGCTGCCCGGCCTTCCGGGCGCGGGCGGCGCGCCCTTCAACCTGCCGAACAAATTCAAGAGATAGACACAACACTCAGAAAGGACTGAATAAATGGCAGTTGCAATCCGCCTGGCGCGCGGCGGCGCGAAGAAGCGTCCCTATTACCGGATCGTCGTCGCGGACGCGCGCAATCCGCGCGATGGCAAGTTCATCGAACGGGTCGGCAGCTACAATCCGCTGCTCGCCAAGGACGACCCCGAGCGGGTGAAGCTCGATACGGAGCGCGTCAGGCACTGGCTGTCGGTCGGCGCGAGGCCGAGCGATCGCGTACTGCGCTTCCTCGACGCCGCCGGCATCATGGAGCGTGCGGCGCGCAACAATCCGAAGAAGGGCGAGCCCGGCGAGAAAGCGAAGGAGCGCGCCGAGGAGCGCGCCGCCAGGGCCGCCGAGGCCGCCGAAGCCCCCGCCGCGCCGAGCGAGGCCGAGCAGGAGGCCGAGACCGTCGCGGTCGCCGCCGAGGCGATCGAGGAAGCCGCCGCCGAGGCCGCCGAATCGCCCGTCGTCGAGGCGATGGCGGAGGAAGCGCCGGCCGCCGAAGCGCCGGCCGCCGAAGCGGCTGCCGCCGATCAAGCCCCGGCCGACGATGCCGCCGCCGAGGGCGCCGACAAGGCCGAGTAAGCCCGTTTGGAGAAAGACGTCGTCCTCGCCGCCGTCGCCGGTGCGCACGGCATCGGCGGCGAGGTGCGCCTCAAGCTGTTTGGCGGCGGGCTCGACAGTCTCGGGATCCACCAGCAACTGTTCGCGAACGGACGCGCGCTGACGCTTCGGTCGGTGCGGCCCGGCCGCGGCGGCGCGATCGCGCGCTTCGCGGAAATCGCCGATCGGGGTGCGGCCGAGGCGCTGCGCGGCGCCCTGCTCAGCGTGCCGCGCGCGGCGCTGCCACCGCTCGGCGAAGGCGAATATTATCATGTCGATCTGATCGGCCTGCCTTGCGTCGATCGCGAGGGCGACGCGCTCGGCACGGTCGTCGCGGTCGAGAATTTCGGCGCGGGCGACCTGCTCGAAATCGAGATGGCCGGCGGCAGGCGCGCGCTCATCCCCTTCCGCCCCGGCATCGCCGACTGGATCGACGGGCGCATCGTCGCCGATCGCGCCTTCCTCGCCTGAGCCCCGCGCCGCGGCGGCTTCCATTGCGGCGCTGCAACCATTGCGTCCGCCGCGCATTGATGTGCCAACGCAATGACGAAGGAGTAGGCGATGCGTGCCATTCACCTGGGGCTGCTGGCGGCGGCAACCTGCCTCACCGCGGGGTGCATGACCGAGGACGGCGGCCGTCATTACAGCCGCTACGACTGGAACCGGCCCGATCCGGCCTATGGCGGCTATTATGCGGATCGCTACTATCGCAACGACCCGCGCTACCGTGAGCGGCGGCTGAGCCGCCGGGACCGGGTCTATCGCGGTCGCGACGGTCGCTATTATTGCCGCCGTTCGGACGGCACGACCGGGTTGATCGTCGGCGGCATCGCCGGCGGCGTGCTCGGCAACATCATCGCCTCCGGCCAGTCCGAGGTGCTCGGCACGATCGCCGGAGCCGCCGCGGGCGCGGCGATCGGCACCGCGATCGATCGCGGCGAGGTGCGCTGCCGCTAGGCTCCGCGCGCGATCGCATCGCGCCGGTTACAGGATCATCCTGCGCCGTTGCGCTCCGCCTGCAGCAACTGCACGAGCGGCTGCAATTCCGCCGTATAGCGGGCGAGCACCTCATGCTCCCCGGCGGTGTCGAAATGGCTGACGAGATTGCGCCCGTCCCACAGGTGGAGCGCGAAGCACGGATCATCGGCGACGATCAGCGCGCGATCGTCCGGTTGCGCCGGATCGATCGTCGCGAGGTCGAGCGCTACCTGCGGCGCCGTGGACGGGCACACGATCAACACCTTGCCCGCCCATGAGGTGACGATCGGGCGGTGCAGGTGGCCGGCGACGAGGCCGACGACATTGTCGCGCCCGGCGAGGACGACGCGCAGCCGCTCCATCCACGGCGCGTCGGGATTCTCGTCCAGCCAGCTCAGCCCGGTCGCCACCGGGGGATGGTGCAGCGCGATCAGCGTCGGGCGCTCGGGCTGCTCGTCGAGCCGCGCCTTCAGCCAGCCCGCGCGCCGCTCGCAATAGCCGCCGCCGTGGCGCCCCTCCTCCAGCGTGTCGAGGACGAGGATGCGCAGCGAATGATCCTCGATCGCATATTGGATGAAGCCGTCGGGCGCCGGCACCTCGGGGAAGACGGCGCGATATTCGGCGCGGCTGTCGTGATTGCCCATCGCGCCATGGACCGGGAACGGCACCTCGGCGATTGCCTCGCGAAAGCGCGCATAGGAAACGGCGTCCTCGCCCTGGTCGGCGATGTCGCCGGTCACGAGCAGCAGATCGGGGCGCGGCTCGAGCGCGACCAGCGCGGCGAGCGCGGCATCCAGGCGACGGCGATTGAACTCGTCCGGGCTGGCCGGATCGAAGCCGAGATGAATGTCCGTGATCTGAGCGATCAGCATTCGCTCAGCGCGCTGGCGCCGCCGCTGGCTGGTCCTGCGTGTCGATCCGGATCACCGTCGTCTCCCACCGGTGGCCGCGCACCCGCCGCCGCAGCAGCATCGCAGGCGTGCCCTCGTCGATATGGTAATCGTGGCACATCGCGCAGCCCGACGGAACCGGCGAATTGCTCCGCTCGCCGCCGTGGCAGGCCTGGCAGCTCGCAAGGTCCGGAATCATCAGATCGGACGAATCCGACGATTCGGTCGCCCGGTGGCAGGAGAGGCAGGCCTGGTCGCCGGTGAGCCTCGGGCCGCCCGGCCGCTGCACGACCTCGTGCGCCCTGTGATCGAACCAGCCGCGCAGCAGATAGCGCTGCGGGAAGGCGACGGGGCGGACCGAATAATCGAGCGTGCCCGCCGGCGGCTGGACCACCTGGTGGCAGTCATAGCAGGCACCGCCTTCGCTGAACACGGCGCGAATTGCCTGGTTGGCGCGGCTGCCCAGGCCGGCCTCGGCGCGCGCGAACTGGATGGCGGCGCGGATCTGCGAAACGTCGCCCGGCCGCGCGCGCGGCCCGGCGGCGAGCTCCGGCGGCCGCTGCGGCCCGCCGGCGCGATACCAGGCGCGGATATCGGCGATCACCTGGCGCGGATCGCCGTGGCGCAACGTACGCACCGTGCCGTCGATGCGGTCGAAGGCGAGGCTGTGGCACATCGCGCAATCGCCCTGCATGTCGATCGGCTGGAACCGCACGCCATCATTGGTCGGCACGTGGCAGTCCGAACATTCGAGCTGATTGCCGAAGCCGTAGGTCGCGCGCAGCGAGCGCGCCATCTGGGCGACGCCGCCGGTCGGCTGCAGGTGGAGCGCGTGCGGGAACTTGAGGTTGCTCTGCTCGCGCGGTCGATCGGCGAGCGAGACCTGGCGCATCTGCGGCTGGTCGCCGTTCCAGTTCACCAGGATCGTCGGCTGGAACTCGGGATGCTCGCCTCGGAAATCGGTCGCGCTGGCGAGCCGCGTGTCGGGCAGCCGGGATCTCAGGTCGCCATGGCAATCGGCGCAGAATTGCTGCGGCGTCGGCGCCATTTCGTGCGCGCCGAGATGCTCCATGTGGCAGTCGACGCAGCGGCCGGCGTCGCGGCCGAACGTTTCCGCGACCGCGAGCCGGAATCGCGCGAAGACCCCGAGATCGGGCTGCGCCGCGGCGAGCCGCGCCTGATCGGCATGGTCATGCACGCTGGTGTGACAGGCACGGCAGGCGCTGTCGCGGACCGACACGAACGCCCGCTCGTGGCAGGCGGTGCAATTGTGCTCGAGCGGCTGGTGCGGGCGGGAAAGCGCGCCCGGCGTCCAGGTCTGGTCGGCGTGGAAGCTGGCGCTGTACACCGCGCGCTCGCCACGCGGCTGCGAATGGAACGACCAGATCGGCCAGACCAGGAAAAGCAGCAGGACCGCGAGCACCGACACCCAGGCGATCGGCCGCTTGCCGGGCATCACCGCGGCGAGCGCGAACCGGCGCGGATCGAACCGTTCCTCCTCTTCCTCGGTGTCGGCGCGCTCGACATCGATGGCGACATCGTCGGAGCCCATTTCCTGCGCCGACACGCGCAGCCGGAACGGGCCGATGCGGATGGTGCCGCCGGTGGTGAGGTCGATCTGGCCGCCCTGCGTCGTCGCGCCGTCGATCTCGATCGTCGTGCCGGATTCAGCGGAGATGCCGAGCAGTTGCGAGGAGACCTGCTCGATCGTCGCATGGTGCAGCGCGACGGCGAGATCGTTGAGCCTGATGTCGCAATCGGGGTCGCGCCCGATCTTCAGCAGGTCGTCATTGATCCGCGACGAGCGGACGATCTGACGACCGTCAGCGGAATAGCTGATGTTCCTGAGGACGAACGCCATCCCTGGTACCCCCTACCAGTAGAAGAAGACGCTGACGATGTGCGCGATCAGCGCCGCGATGCACGCGAAAGTCATCGGCACGTGGACGTAAAGCCAGATTTCGAGCAGCGCGCGACGCTGCACGTAGCCGCGCACCCGCTGCAAGGCCGCCGCCTTGCGCTCGAGCAGTTGCACGACCTTCTCGATCGCCACCGCCTCCTTGCCCGAAGCCTCCGCGAGCCGGCCGCGCATCGTGCGCAGCGCGGCGCGATTGCCGCAGCTTGGATAGCGCCCGGACAGGCGGCGGATCACGCCGCCGCCGAACGGATCCTCGCCAAGCGAGCCAAGCACGACCTCGCTGTCCGCGTCGGAGAGCGGCTGGGCGGCCTGCTGGATCTGCTTGTCGAGCTGGCTGATCGCGTCGATCATCTGCGGCCCGGTCATCTCCGCGCGGCTGTCCGACAGCCCCTGGGGCAGCATGCCGTAGACGATGATGCCGTAGACCCCGGAGAGGATGACCAGCATCATCAGCGCGTAAGCGAGGGTGTGGACGTTCCAGCCGAACTGGAAGCCGGTGTGAAGCGTGGCGAGGATGATCAGCGAGAGGCCGAGATAGACGTGGGCGGAGGTCCAGGCCTTGAGCGACCAGCGACCGCGGGTGATCGCGCGCTTGCGGATGCCGAGCATCGCCAGCCAGACGATCAGGCCGGCGGCGATCGTGCCGAGGATATAGCCTTCCCAGCTGCCGCCGTTCGGGCGCGGCGTGATGTCCACCAGCGCATAGACGACGATGAAGAAGAGGCACAGAAGCGCCGAAATCTTGAACCAGCGGTAGCGGCGATACTGGAGGAAGCTCTCGTGCGCCGCCCCCTCGCCGAAATCCGCGCGATCAATCCCCCTGCTCGCCACGTTCTAGCCCCCCTGTCCCATCCTCGCCACGGAGAGAAACTCTTCCGGCGACACGCGGATCGCGGCGCCAGTCGGGCAGGCGCGCACGCAGGCCGGCCCGCCCTCGATGCCCGAGCACATGTCGCACTTGATCGCCTTCTTGGGCGCCTCGCCGCCGTCCTTGCCCTTGTTCTTCCTGGCCCATTTCTCGTCGGCCTCGCCCGGGCCGGGGCCGGCGCCGAAGAACAGCCATTTGAGCAGTCCCGGCTTCTTCGGCGGCGCCTTGGCCATGCGGATGACGCCGTAGGGGCAGTTGCGCTGGCAGTTGCCGCAGCCGATGCAGGTATCGTTGATATAGACCTCGCCGTCCGGCCCGCGGTTGAGCGCGTTGGGCGGGCAATCGGCCATGCAGTGCGGATGCTCGCAGTGCCGGCATGAGGTCGGCACGTGGAGATGGGCGTAGGTGCGCCCCGCCTCGCGATCGAGCCGCGAAAGGCCCTCATGCGCGTCGGCGCAGGCGCGCTCGCAATTGTCGCAGCCGATGCACAGCTTCTCGTCGATCAGCAACACGTCGGTCGCCTCGCCGATGCCATTGTCGACGAGGAAGCCGGCGACTTCCGAATACATGTCGACGACGCCGCCGAAGCTGTCCTTGCGCGCCTCGATGAAGTTGGTGAGCTCCTGGCGCGAGGACATCGCCTGCCGGAACTGGGCGAGCAGCTCCGGCTTGCGCTCGAGCAGGCGGCGAAATGCGTCGCCGTCCAGCTTGATCACCTCCGATTTGATCGCCGCCCGGACCGTCGCCGTGCGCCGGCCGCCATCGACCAGCGCCATCTCGCCGACATAGGAGCCGGCGGGGAGGTAGGAGAGAAAGACCGGCTTGCCGCCGATATTCTTCTCGACCACCATCGAGCCGAGGCGGATGACGAAAATGTCATAGCCTTCCTCGCCCTCGTTGATGATCGTCTCGCCGGCGCGAACGGTGACGATCCTGGCGCTGTCGAGCACCTCGGCGAGATCCTCCGAGGTGACCGAGCCGAACATCTGCAGCAGCTGCCGTTCGGTCGAGATGCGGGTGATCTCGCGCTTGGCGGCATCGTTGGTCGCCATCAGCTTGAGCGCGGCGTTGCGCGGGATCTCGATGACGATCGCGCCCTCGGCGGTGCGCACGGTCGCGCCGCGCTTGCGCCCCGAGATCAGTCCGACCTCGCCGACGATCGAGCCGCGCTCGATCGGCACGACCTTCGCGGGATCGTCGGGATCGACCTCGACGAGCAGCGAGCCGTCGGCGATCGCGAACAGCGACGCGCCCGGCTCGTTGCGGCGGAACACGACGTCGCCGGCCCGATAGGCGCGCGGCTCGGAATCGAGCATGAACTCGCGCATCTGCAGCATCGACAGATCGTTGAGGATGCGAACGCGACGGCGCAGGAAGGCAAGCCATTCGGTGACCGAGCGCTCGCCCGGCAGATGGGCGAACTTGGCCTCGAGCAGCGGCTCGTCGGCGGGCTTGAGATCGGCATTGCCGTTGATGAACTCGACGACGTCATAGCCCTGGTTCATGCAGTGCTTGATCAGCGGATAGCCCGCCAGCGCGCCGATCACGTAGATCCCGGGAACGCTCGTCTCGAACTGCGGCGACAGCGCGGGGAAGGCGTCGCGCGCTTCGCTCGTGAACTGGATGCCGCACTCCTCGACGAACTTGCGCGGCGGCGCCGTGCCCATGCGGGCGATGATGCGGTCGCACTTGATCTTCTGCTCGCCGTCGCGCGTGTCGACATAGAGCCAGCCGGGCGTGACCCGCGCCGGCGTCGTCTCGCACATCACGTTGACGCGGCCGTTGCGCTTCGCCTCCATCAGCAGGTCGACATTGCCCTGCTTGGCGCGCGCGAATTCCGGCGAGCGGTTGAGAATGGTGACGACATTGCCCTGCTCGGGGTCGGCGGCGAGGCCGAGCGCGTTCTCGATGCCGGCGTCGCCGGAGCCGATCACCACGATATGCTCGTCCACATATTCGCCGGGATCATCGAGCTGATACTGGATATGCGGCAGATCGCCGCCCTCGCAGCGCAGCTTGTTCGGATTGCCCTGGGTGCCGATGCCGAGGATCACATATTCGGCCCTGACCTCCTCGCCGTTGCCGAGGAGCAATGTGAAGTCGCCGGCGGCGCCGGTGATCTTCCTCACCTCGGCGTTGAGCCGCACGTTGACGTTGCGCTCGGCGACCTGGCGGTCCCAGATTTCCAGGATCGTCTCGCGCTTTCCGGCGTCGAAATCCATGTCCGAGCGCAGCACGAGCTGGCTCGGCGTCGCCATGACGTGCTTGCCCTTCTGGTACTTGTAGATCGTGTCGGAAAGATGATCGGTCTTTTCGAGGAGGACGTGGCTGATCCCGAGTTGCGCCGCGCGGCCCGCCGCGGACATGCCGGCCGGCCCGGACCCGACGATCGCAATCTTGAATGCCGACGCCACTTGGTTCCCCACTCCCCCCACAGAGCGACCGGGCCCATTCCCTCCCGGTAGCGCGGACGGGCGGCGGGCACACGCCATCAGGGTCAGTCTAGCAGCTTCTGTCAGCGACGCCAGACTTGACGTTGGGTTTTTTGCCGTAATGATCCGCCACGATGGCCGATCCAGCACCCTCGACCGATCAGGGCGGCACGCCACGCAGGTTCACGCCGGCGACGCTCGCGCTCGCCGCCGCGGCGCTGTTCGCCGTTGCCGCGATCGTCGTTTCGATCGTGCAGTGGAACCGCGCCGACGAGGCGCCCGCGACCAACGCGCTGGCCGGCGCCGCCGGCGCGCCGCCGGGTGATGCGGTCCACCGGCAGGTTGCCGATCTGCGCGAGCAGGTCCGGCGGAACCCGGAGGACGATGCCGGCTGGTACCAGCTCGGCCTCGCCTATCGCGAGATCGGGCAATATGCCGACGCCGAGCAGGCGTTCCGCCGCGCGATGCAGCTGCGGCCGCGCAATGCCGACTATCTCGCCTATCTGGGCGAGGCGCTGCTGCTGCGCGGCGGCGGCCCGGCCCCGCCGGCGGAGGCCGGGCAGCTCTTCCGCCGTGCGCTCGAGATCGATCGCGACAATGCCCAGGCGCGTTACTATCTCGCGGTGCTCAAGGACATTGACGGCGAACATCGCGCCGCGATCGACGAGCTGCTCGCGCTGCTGCGCGACGCGCCCGCCGACGCGGCCTGGTACAATCAGGTGCGCGACGCCGCCCGGGGCATCGCCGAGCACAACCAGATCGACATCGCCGATCGGCTGCCCCCGGCGCGTCCTCCGCAACAGCCGGCTCGGTCGGTCGCGACCGATGCGATTCCGGGGCCGACGCCCGAGGAGATGCGCGCGGCGAGCGCGATCCCGCCGAGCCAGCAGGACGAGATGGTGCGCGGCATGGTCGATCGGCTGGCGGCGCGCCTCAGGCAGAATCCGCGCGACGCCGATGGCTGGATCCGGCTGATGCGCTCGCGGATGGTGCTGAATGACGCGCCGGCCGCGCGGCAGGCCCTCGATGCCGCGCTCGCCGCGTTCAATGGCGACGCCGCCACGCAGCGGCGGCTGCGCGACGCCGCCGCCGAGCTCAACATTCCGGCGGGTTGAGTGACGCGCGCGGGAAACGGGCCGCGTCCACCTGCGGACGCGCGGCCCATCGTGCCGACGCGCGTCGAGGGATCATGAAATCCGCACGGCCTCGACGCGCCGGTTGAGCGGATCCGAAGCCTGGTGACCGGGCAGCGGGCGATCGAAGCCGAAGCCGCGCACGTCGAGGCGGCTCGGCGCAATACCCTGGCTGGTCAGGAAATCGGCCACCGCCTCGGCGCGCCGGCGTGACAGCACCATGTTGGTCGCGCGGCTGCCGATCGAATCGGTGTGGCCCTCGATGCGGAAGCGCATGTCGGCGAGTTGCGGCCGCTTCAGCGCCTCGGCGAAAATCCGCATCCGCTCCTGCTGCTGGGGCGAGAGCGTCGCCGAACCGAGCGCGAACTGGACGCGCAGGTCGACCCGCCCGGTCGGCCGGGTCGCATCGGGGCGGCGGGTTTCGCGATTGGCGGCCTGCGTCCGGCGGCGCTCGCGTGTCCGCGTGGTAGTGTTCGAGCGCGCCTCGGCGTTCGGACGGGCGAGCACGAAGCCGCGCGTCGCCGAAATGCGCGGCTCGCCCGAGGGCGCCGCCGAATCGCCGGCGTCCTGGTCGCCGCAGTCGCCCGACAACTGGCAGACATAATCGTCGGCGGTCTGGGGGCCCTGGGCCTGCTGCGCCCACAGGGCGGCGGGTCCGACCATCAGTCCCCCCGCCAGCAGAGTCAAAGCGAACTTGCGCATGGAATACCTCCACTGATCGCGATCGAATGCGGGCCGCTTTTCCGTGAAGCGAGATTACTATGCGATGAATTGAGTTTTCACAAGGTGACACGGCCGCGACTCGCCGCGGCGGCGTCGTCGCGCCGTTGTCGCGCGGCGGCCGGGCTGCTAGTGGGCCAGGCGGCGAATTTGCATGGGGGGTGATCGGCGAATGACTCTGATCCTGACGATCCGCAACGCCGAGTCGATGCAGCCGGGCATGAGCGCGAGCTTCGAGCTGGAGGGCGACAGTGCGATCCTCGGCCGCTCGAAGAATTGCGACTGGAACCTGCCCGATCCCAGGAACATGATCTCGTCGCGCCACGCCGAGATCCGCCGCGACGGCGACGGCTGGGTCATCAGGGACGTTTCGACCAACGGCACCTTCATCAACGACGCCGCCGAACGCATGAGCGGCGAACATCGCATCGCCGACGGCGACCGGATCAGGATCGGCGATTACGAGATCGAGGCGAAGATCGTGGCCGACGCGGCGGCTGGCGCGCCACCCCCTCCCCCTGCGCCTCCTCCCCCTCCACCTCCCCCGCCGCCTGCGCCGCCCCCTCCGCCGCCGCCCCCTTCTCCGCCGCCACCGGCGGCGCCCGCCGAAGCGGCGAGCGCCACGCCTGCCGCGAGCGCAGCCGGCGACGACGCGGCGCAGGAGGAGGTCCCGGAGAACGTCACCGTGATGTGGGACTCGCTCGCCGACATCAACAAGGTGGATTGGGCGCGCGGCGGCCTCGGCACGCGCGACGAGCCGGCGCCGGCCGCCGACCAGCAGCCGGCCGACGCCGATGCGATGGTGAGCATGTTCCTGAAAGCGGCGGCGATCGAGGAGGACGGCACGGTGCCGCGGTCGCCTGAGCTGATCCGCCGTGCCGGACAACTGCTGCGCCGGCTGGTTTCGGGCATGGTGGTGATGATCGAGGCGCGTGCCCGCGCCAAGGCGCAGATGGGCGCCGAGGCGACCGCGCTCCAGCTCGAAGGCAACAATCCGATCAAGTTCGCGCGCTCGCCGGAGCAGGCGCTGGCGCGGCTGCTGAGCCCGCCCGAGCCGGGCTTCATGGAAGCCGTCCGCGCGGTCGAGGACGCCTATCTCGACCTGCAGTCGCACCAGGTCGCGACGTTGCAGGCGATTCCCGGCGCGCTGCGCGCGACGCTCGAGCGCTTCTCTCCGGGCTCGATCCGCCGCCGCGCGCAGAAGGCCGGCGTGCTCGCGCGCCTGCTGCCCTCGCTCCACGACGCCGCCCTGTGGCGCAACTATGAGCGCGAATATACCAAGGTGAAGAACGAATCCGACGAAGCCTTCATGGAGGTCTTCTCGAAGCAGTTCCGCAAGATGTACGAGCGGCAGGTCCGCGAAGGCTTCCGCAAGGACGACTAGCCTGTCTCGATCGGCGCCCGCCCCCTTCCCCTTCTCCCTCGAAGGTGAGGTCAGGGTCAGGGCATGAGGCGCCGGCGGCCAGGCCTGGGCGTCGCGCCCGCCTCAATTGCCCGCAGGCTTGTCCGCTGCCGCGCCGGGCCGCTCCTCGTCGCCCGCCGCGACCGTTTGGAACCAGACCATTTCCGCCTGCCAGCCCTGCCGGGAAGCGGTGGTGACGAACTCGTTGGTCCAGGACGGGCCGCGCTGGCCGAACGGCGGCGCGATCAGGCCGGGATCGAACGGCCCCTCGCCGGTCAGCAGCAGAATGCCCGACCAGCCATGATGGTTGATCTGGATGTTGAGCCGGTAGCGGCCGTTGCCGTCATCGGCGATCGGCAGGCCGTCGCGAGACGCCGCTGCGGTCGCCATGAACTGCTGCCGGCTCGGGATCAGGGTCGTGATCGCGCCCGAGGGCTCGAGGCCGACGATCGTGAAATCGGTGTCCGAGCCGCTGAAATCGAACGCGACCGGCGCGGTCGCGGCAAGCTGGCCCGCATAATCCGAATTGGCGTCGGCGGGCAGCATCGCCATTGCAAAGCGCGTGCGCGGCACCGACAGGTGCGTCGCCTCCCTTGCCCGGATCTGGCGATAGGTGTCGAGCGCGGAGCAGCCGGCCGGGGTAATCGGCGCGACATCGGCGAAGTCGATCCGCGCATCGCGCACGCCGGCCTCGGTTAGCGCGCGCTGAAGCTCGCGCTGCGCCGCCTGTTCGTCGCCGGCGACGCCACGCATCACGATTTCGACGCCGTCGCCGCCGGCGCCGGCGCGCGCCTCGCCGATTTCGAGCCAGGTGCAATTGACCGAAGGGATCACCGAATTGATCGCGCCGCTCGCGATCTCCACCGGGTCGCGATTGACGATCGGCGTGGCGACATTGCCCGGCTGCGAGGTCGGCGCGCGGCCCATGAACCACCACATGCCGCCCGCGGCGAGCAGCGCCAGCAGCAGCACGCCGACCACCGCGAGCGCCTTCGACGCGCCGGGCGCACCGGTCGTCGCCTCGGCAGCGCCCCCGGCCGGCGGCGGCGGCGGCGCGGCAGCGCCGCCGTCGAGCATCGCCAGCACCTCCTCCATCGAGCGCAGCCGCTCCTTGGGATCGGGGCGCAGCATCTTCTCGATCACCGGCCTGAGCCGGTCAGGGATCGCCGAGATGTCCGGCCCCTTGCGGCGCTTGTCGATCGCGTCGACAAGCGAGCCGGACATGTTGACATTCCTGCCCTGCGCGACCGCGAGGATCACCAGCGCGAGGCTGTAGACGTCGGTCCACGGCCCGATCTCGCGGCCATAGTCGCCGAGCTGCTCGGGCGCGACATAGTTGAGCTTGCCGGCAAAGCCGTCGCCGACGATCGTCGCCGACGAGGAATCGAGATCCTTGGCGATCCCGAAATCGATGATCTTCGCCTGGTGGACATCGCCGCCGGGGAGGAGGACGTTGTCCGGCGACATGTCGCGGTGGATCGCGCCCAGCTTGTGCGCGGCGCCAAGACCCGAGGCGAGCCGGCGCAGCAGCCCCTTGAGCTCGTCGGGCGTGCGCTCGACCTTGCCGAGCACGTCGGCGAGCTCGGTGCCCTCGATGAACTCGGTGACGATGTAGAGGACGCCGAGATTGGGCTCCTGCGCCAGCACGCGGTAGGAAACGAGCGCCTCGTGCTGCAGCTTGGTGAGCGTGCGCGCCTCCTTGCGGAACATGGCGACGACCTTTTCGTCGGCCGCCATGGCGGGCAGCATCACCTTGATCGCGACGCGCTCGTCGGTGTTGATGTTCACGCCCTCGAACACCTCGCCCATGCCGCCGCGGGCAAGGAAGCGCTTCACCTCGAAAATGTGGTTGAGCACGTCCCCGACCTTGATCGGCCGGGCGCTCTCGGTCGGCGTGAACGCGGTCTGGGCGCCCGCGCCGGTCGGCTGCGACGGTTCCGCAGGCTCGGCCGGGGCCGGCGGTGGCGCCTCGGTGACCGGTTCGGCGGGCGGCTCGGCCGCGGCGTCGGCGGGCGTTTCGGCGGGCGGCTCGGCGGGCGCCTGCGGGCCGGCGGCGGTCGGCATGAAGACGGTGCGCTCCTCGTCTCCCTCGGGAGGGGTCTTGTTCTTGTCGTCGCTCATCATTCTACCGATCCGGAAGTGAAAGGAGGGTCGGATCGCTCGCCCAGATCGCGATCACGGTGACATTATCGGGGGCGCCCTTGGCGAGGGTGAGCTCGATCAACTGGTCCGCCACATCCTCGGGCGCGCCCTGGCTGAGCAGGCGCACCACGTCGGCCTCGTCGACATAGCCGTGCAGGCCGTCGCTGCAGATCAGGTAGACGTCCCCCGGCCAGACCTCGCCGGTGACGATGTCGACCTCGACCTCGTCGCGAACGCCGACCGCGCGCGACAGGATGTGCCCCATCGGATGGCCGATCGCGTCCTGCGGCGACATGATCCCCCGCGCGACCATTTCCTGGACCTGGGTGTGATCGTGGCTGAGCTGCTTCATCTCGCCGTCGCGCAGCAGGTAGCCGCGGCTGTCGCCGACCCAAAGCAGCGCATAGCGCTCGTCGCGCACGAGCAGGGCGACGACGGTCGAGCCCATCTGCTTCGCGCGTCGCCGCGCCTCGATGATGATGGCGCGGTTGGCGGCGCGGATCGCCTCGGCGATCGCCTGGCAGGCGGCGTCGAAATCCTCGGGCAGGTCGAGCTCGCCGAGCTTCTCGACGATCTTGGCGGAAGCCCATTCGCCGCCTTCGTGGCCACCCATTCCGTCGGCCACCGCCCACAGCCCGATTTCCTCGCGCGCGACGAAGGCGTCCTCATTGTGGTCGCGCACGCAGCCGGTATGCGTTTTCGCCCCGCTCTCGATCCGGAACGGCTGGACGATCACCGGCGCCCCCGCTTTTGCGTCGATGGGGAGGGGGCGGGCCCCTGGCCCGCGTCCGCGAAAGGGAAGAAGGACTTGCGCATGAGCACCCCCGATTGGCGCAGGGCCTATCTAAGCATAGCTTTACCGCGCGATAAAGCGACTCTTCCGTCCGCGCGCGGGCCAGGCGGGCTTTTTTGCATCCGGCACCGAATATGCCCCGACTCTTCCGTCCGCGCGCGGGCCAGGCTGGCGGGGCCACCCCGTCAGAAGGACAGGGAGGGACGCGACGAGGCCCGCATCTCCGCTCGCCCCGGCTCGTCGCCCCGCGCGCTCGCCGCGCGCGAGCGGTCGCCACGCGCCGCCCTTCAGTCGAACAGGACGTCCCCCGCGCGGTAGGCGCGCAGGAGCTCGGCATCGGTGCGCTGGCGCGGCGCCAGGGCCATGCCGGGTTCGACTGCGCAGACGAGCGCGCGCTCGGTGCCGAGCCAGGGATCGCCGGGAAGGTCGCGGCGCCAGCGGGCGGGCTGATCGACGCCGCCGACCGCCTCCCCGGCCGCGTTGAAGCGGCGCACGGAAAGCACACGGGACTCGGGCTCGTCGCAGCGCACCTCCCAGCTGTCGATGCCATAGGCCGTGTCGCGGTTGTCGCTCTCAAGCAGGACGAGCTTCGAGAAGCGCACCCCGGCCTCGGTGCGCTGGATCGAGGCCATGTCGAGGATCGACACCGCATCGTCCCAATATTGCAGCGGCAGCATCGCCGGGGCGCCGCCCGGCGCGGCGACTGCGTCGGCGAGCTTGGCGGCGAGTGCCTCCCTGTCCCAGCCGGTCGGGCCGGGATCGTGATCGGTCGCGAGCGCGATCCGCCATTGCGCATGCGCATCGGCCGTCCGTCCGAGCCTGGCGAAGCTGTCGCCGAGATCTTCGTGGACGATCGACCAGCGCGGGAGGCTGTGGTGGCGCGGCCGCGTCAGCGGCTGGAGCAGGAGCACGGCTTCGGCATATCGCCGCTGGCGATAGGCGAGCCAGGCGCGGGCGTGGGTCCAGGCCTCGCCCTGCAGGGAATTGCACGCGAGAATCGCCTCGGCCTCGCTCATGTCGCCGCGGGCGAGGCCGAGATCGACAAGCAGGCGCGCCGCCCAGGCGCGGTCCACGTCGGGGCCGCTGCCGCCGAGGGCCCGCCGGGCCAGTGATTCGGCGCTGGCGCGGTCCCCGCCCGCCATCGCCGCCGCGGCCGCGCGGACCAGCCCTTCGAGATCCGACGCCGTCGCGTCGCTGGCGAGCGCCTCGATCGCCGGGCACGGCGCTGACGGCGACACCGGAGGGACAGGCGGGATGGAGAGGGCGAGCGTCGCGGCGAGGAACACGGCCATCAGCGAGCCTCCCCGTCAGCGGGCCACGGGGCGGGAGGGGGGCGCAGCGTCCCGATCATGGGAGCGGCGGCCGCATCGGCGGATGGCCGCGACGCGACGAAGGCAGCGATGGTCAGTCTTCCCGGCATGTCTCACTCTCCTTGTCCTGGTCGCTCGCGGGCAAGCGGGCCGACGACGGGAGCCCGTCGGACGCCGATCGCGGGCGGTTCATTCCCTTGCCACTGGCGGGGCAAGGCCGCGCAAGATCGCCTCCGCTCACGCTAGAACACGAAGCCGGGTAGCGGCTTGGTCCGGCAGCGGCCGGTGCCCGAATAACCCGACGGGCGGTCCGGCAGGTCGATCACCTGCATCGTCAGCGAGGGCAGGCTGACGTCGAAGCCGATGCCCGAGCCGTCGGCGCGGAAGCGGTAGCCCGCGACGATGCGGCTCGACGCCACGGGTCCGGCCTGCGCCACGCTCGGAAAGCTGCCGAAGCGCTGCCCCGGGGAGCAATAGGGCGTCTGCGCGGCAGTGGCATCGAGCGCGTCATAGAGCAACGCGACATTGAGCGCGCCGCCGGCATTGCCGGCCGGAAGGTCATCGACGATGCAGATCTTGCGCGTCTCCTCCTCGAGGATGAACATCACGTTCTGCGGGCGCGAATCGCGCAGCGTGCCCACCTGGAGCGTCAGGTCGAACGCGCAGTGAAAGGCGTGCACGACGCCCTGCGCCGGCGTCGCTAGCGCGAGCGCCGCTGCGGCGAGCCATGTCGAATGCTTCATGAGCACTTGTTCCTCTTCACTCCATCACGCCGGGGCCGGCCGGTCATCCAAATCGCGCCAGCTTCGATGCGAGCTCGCTCTGGCTGCGCACGTCGGCCTTGTCGAAGATCCGCTTCAGGTGGCTGCGCACCGTCTGCACCGAGACGCCGCCGGCGCCGGCGATGCCGGCCACCGAGCGGCCGAGCGCGAGTTGCGCGGCGACGCTCGCCTCGGCCGGGGTCAGCCCGAACAGGGCGGTTGCCGCTTCGGCGACGCGCCGGCGATTCTCGCCGGGCTGGTGGACGATGACGAGCGCGGCGACGCCAAGCCCGATCGGATGGCTGCGCGGCACCGGCGCCGCCTCGACGAGCAATGCGCCGCCGCCGCCGGCGGGCAGCGGGATTGGCCCCGTCCGCGGCGGCGATGCGGGGTTGGCGGCCTCGCCGATCATCGACTGGAGTCCGGGCTGGGCCGAATCGACGGCTGCCGCGAGCTGGCCGTGGACGAGCTTCAGATGGCGGCCGTCGGCCAGCAGCCGCTCGGCCGATTCCGACATCGCCAGGACCCGGGCCATCGGATCGCAGAGAAAGACACAGGCCCCGATCGCGTCGAGCAGGCCGCTGGCGAATTCGAGGCTTCGGCGCTGCAGCAGGAGCTGCGTGCGCACGGCGCCGCGCGCATGCGCCGCCACCTCGGCGAAGGCCCGCTTCTCATCGGGGCTGATCAGGCCCTGCTTCGCCGTGCGGATCACCGCCAGGCCGACCAGCAGCCCTTCGTCCCTCACCAGCGGAGTGAGGCAGATGCTGGCGAAATCGTACCGGTGAATCCAGTCCGCATAGGGTTCGTGGCGGGCCATGTCCTCGGCGGTGGTGAAGGCGGTTTCGTCGAGGACCTCGAGCTCGCGCGCGCGGCCACCGATCCGTACCCGGGAGTTGATATTGGGATCGCCCCCGCCGGCGGCGATGAAACGCTCCGAGACGTCGGCGTCGTGGCCGGTTATCAGGTTGAACGGTACCGCGGCATCGGCGCCGAGGCCGATCAACTCGCCGGCGCTCGCGCCCGCCAGCGCGGCAAGATCCCCGACGGCCTCGTCCCAGGCCATGCCGCCGAGCCCGGCAAGCTGAAACTTCTCCGCGACGCGGCTGACGGTTTCGGTACTGACCCCCACGCCACTCCCCCTCATCGTGCACGCGGAGGAGTCCTTGCCCGCCTGCAGATGCCTCCCCTTGCGGACCGTCGACCAGGCCGAAGGCCGACCGCGGCGCCGATCCATGTCGCGGCCTCGCCGGCACCGCGCTGACGATCCCGAGGCCCCGGACGCGGTCCGCCCGCGCGCGGGACCTGGGCCACCTCGTTCATGATCCTGCCTCACGATCATCGGGGAATCCACCCCGCGCATCGCGGATGGCGCGCGCCCCTTCTCCCGCATCGCCGATTTGTCCGGCGCCGGCGATGTGCCGGCGGGCGCCTGGCAGGATGAATCGTTCGGTCCGGTCATCATTCGCCCAACGGACGACGCCGCGGCGGCGCCGGGAAACCGCAATGCGCATAGCCGGCATCCGGCGGCGGCGCCTCCCTCATTTGAGGGACGCCGCCGGCGCCGGCGCCCGGCTAGGGCCTGGTCCCGTCATCTCGGGCCGTTTCAGGGGAAGGAGGACCATGAACAAGCACATATGGCGGTTGCCGGCGATGCTCCTGGCGCTCGTCGCCACCGCCGGCGCGGCGCAGGACGTTTCCCGCCACGAGGGCACGCTCAATGCCTCGCCCCAGCGCAACGCGCGCGGCCAGCCGTTCAGCGACTGGGATGTCTGGCTCAACGCCGGCGAACGCGTCCGCGTCACCGTCGAGGCACGCGACGCGGGGATCGATCCGATCATCGAAATCCATCCGCGCAGCAACCGCGCCGGCAGCCCGCTCGCTCGCGACGACGATTCCGGCGGCTATCCCGACGCCAGGCTCGATTTCGCCGCGCCGCGCGCGGACGTCTATACCTTTCGCGTCCTCAGCTATACGGCGCGCGGCGGCGATTACGAAATGACGGTCGAAAAGCTCGGCACCGCGGCCGCCGCCACGGCGCTGCCGGTGCTGCGGGCGGTCAACGAGGGCCACTTCAGCAATCGTTCGCCGCGCGACGCGCGCGGCGCGCATTACAGCGACTTCGCGGTCGATCTTCGCGCGGGGCAGCAGGTGCTGCTGCGGCTCGATGCGGCAGGCTTCGATCCCGTGCTGCGCATCTACGCGTCCGGTGGCGAGTCAGGCGATCCGCTCGCGACCGACGATGACAGCGGCGAAGGCCTCAACGCGTTGCTCCTGTTCACCGCGCCACATAGCGGGCGCTTCACCGTCCGCGCCGGTCAATTCTCGCACCGCGACGGCCCCTGGACGCTGCGCTTCAACCGGCTGAACTGACAAGTCGCGCACAGCGCCCCGAATCCGCCCGAGCCGCCACCGCGCGGCCCGGGCTCGCGGCGCATCGCGGTGGCGCATCGCGGTGGCGCGGGGCCATTTTTTCGGGGCAGGTGACCGCCATGGGCGGCCGCGGCGAATTCGTGAGGATCCATCTGTCGCACGATATACCACGCTCGCGACTGAGCCTTTCTCTTCCCCGAAAGCCACGGCTGCGTCCGACGCCGGGAGTGGAGGCACATGGAAAGATCATTCGTCCGAAATGTCGCGGAGCGGACGGCGGGCGGCCCGCCAGGCGGGAACCGCGCCCCCGATCGCTCCTATTAGCAGCGCGAGAATGGTCGCTTTCGTGGCGATTGCCAGCGACAGCCGGTATTCGAACACGACTTGGCCGAGGGATGAGCCCAACGTAGATCCGCGGACGCCGTTAAATAGGACCCATGCCACGACAATACCGAGAATCGCACCCGCCAGAGCGAGAGCGAGAGACTCAATCATCACCCCGCCGAAGATCGGAAGGCGCCGGAAGCCGAGGGCGCGGAGAGTGGCGATCTCTCGAGTACGCGAGGCGGTCGAGGAGGACATGGTATTCGCCGCCCCGCATAGGGCGCCGATTGCCATAATAATGGCGAGTGGCCAGCCCAGTCTCTGAATGAAAGCACCGGAGCGGCCCGCTCTGAGGAAATAGTCACGCTCCGGCTCCGCTTTCAGCCTGAGCTGAGGCTCCGCGTGAAGAAATGCCTGTAGGTGCTCAAGCGACCCGCCGGCATCGACCCGTGCGCGAACAATCTGCGCAGTCGGGCCCCGATTGAAGAGTGTGCGGAGTAGGTTGAGATCAGCGCGCACCTCGGACTCGTATGCGCTTCCATTGGCCGCGAAGACGCCAACCACAACCCAATCATGGCCTCCCAACTCACTGTGGCGACCGAGTTCAAGGCCGGCGAACTCTCCCTCTGCGGATCGCCCGACGGCGATCTCATTTGTTCCTGGCCGCGGCATTCGTCCGGCGACGAACGTCAATCCTGTTTCGGCTATTGGGCTGGCGAAATCGACTCCGCGAAGAGAAAGATTCGCTTCAGTGTTTTTCTTCGTCAGTGCGGTGACCGGAATAACTATCTCTGGAGAGATCGCGAGCTCTCCGCCCTGCTGCCTAAGGATCCCTGGCGCGGTGGACAGTGTAGCCATCTCATCACGACTGATCGCGCTGGCTCCGGTGCCGAGGCCGTCATCGCGGCTGATGATCGCGATTCCAGGAGAGCCCGAGCTCTCAAGGGTCCGGCGAAAGCCCTCTCCGATGGAGAGGAATGCGAGTAATACGAGGACTACGAGCGCGATGGCCAGCACGGTCGTGGCGGACGACCAGGGCCTGCGTGGGACGCTCCAAAGCCCGATTCCGGCCACTGTTCGAAGCTGCGCCAAACCTGTCATGCACCTCTCCGAGCCAAGGCCGCGCTTACCGGCATCCGCAGGACCTGGGCGATCGGCGCCAGCGATCCGAGCACCGCGAAAGCTATCATGATCAGGACCGCGATCACGACCGCCGGCAGCGTGATTTCCATGCGAGCGAAAAGGCCGTTCTGAAGCGATCGGAGCGCATTGCTGATGCTTGACGCCAGGGTCAAACCAACCATGCCACCGAGGAGCGTGATGATGCCTGCCTCCGCAAAAATCATCCGGGCGATCCGCGCAGGGGGAAACCCCAGCGTGCGTAGCACGGCCAGCTCGCTTCGGCGTTCGCGGACCGACGTAGCAGTAGCGCTCGCGACGATTAGCAAGACTGCGAAGAATCCGGCTCCACTCACTGCGGCGACGATTGAGGTGATATTTCCAAGCTGTGCGACCAAGGCTCGCCCAAACTCTTGCTCGGTGACGGTACGCGTGCGGTAGGGCGAATTCGCGAACAACGCGTCGATGCGGTTCGCTAGATCGTCATTGCTGCGTGGATCGCCAGACATGACCAGGATGCTGCCGACCGTGTCCCGGTCTGCCCCGCGGACATCGTTAAACGCCTCATAGTGCAACAGTGCGAGGCCAGTTCCGGTGGACCTTTCCGTTGCCGTGAAGATACCTGCGATGCGGTAGGTCCCGGCAAACTGGCCCTCTCCCTGAAGACCGGCCGTTGAGCGTATCGGAACGCTGTCTCCCGCTTTCCACCCGAACCGCCTGGCGAGATTCTCTCCAACAAGGATCGAGTTTCGGTCCTGGACGAAAGCCGCCCGCTCCTGCGGCGACAGCAGGAGTTCGGGATAGAGGCCAAGATAGGAAGCCGGGTCCGTCGCGACTACCGGGAAGAGGCTTCGTTTCTCCCTGAAGTATCCGCCAAGAATCGAGCTATAGCTGACGGCACTAACGCCTGGCAGGCTCCGGATTCGCTCAAGGTAGGTGATCGGGAGAGATTGCGTGAAGCCAACCCGATTGGTGACGACGAGCCGTCGATCCGCCGCCACTGTGTCGCTGGCGGTGAAATTCCTCTGCACTGCGGACAGCAGGCCGAATAGCAGGAACGCT
Source organism: Sphingomonadales bacterium (assembly GCA_040255785.1). Lineage (GTDB taxonomy): Bacteria > Pseudomonadota > Alphaproteobacteria > Sphingomonadales > Sphingomonadaceae > Allosphingosinicella. The sequence continues at coordinate 29,453 of JBDZVR010000003.1, read as the reverse complement.
GCGGTGACTGCAATCACCAGAACAGCCGTTCGACCGGCCTTGCGGAGAAGATTGCGACGAACCAGAGTCGAGAGAGTCATGTGGCCCGTTCCACCGTTGCGCGAAACTCGCCCTTCTCAAGTTGCAATGTTGTCCGGGCGCAACCGGCCGCGGTCGCGTCATGCGTGACCATGACGATCGTCTTCTGCAAATCTCGATTGAGGAGTTGGAGAAGTCGCATCACCTCGCCGGCAGATTCGCGATCAAGGTCCCCTGTCGGCTCGTCGGCAAGGATGATGGGGGGGATCGGAGACGATGGCGCGGGCGATCGCCACCCGCTGCTGCTGACCGCCTGAGAGTTCCGAGGGCTTATGAACTGCCCGGTCCGAGAGGCCAACGAGCTCTATTGCGGCAGAGGCGCGCTTGCGCCGCTCCGCCTTTCCCAGCTTCGTGAGGAGCAGCGGAAGCTCCACATTCTCCTGCGCCGTCAGCACCGGCATGAGATTGTAGAACTGGAATACGAATCCGACATGCGAGGCCCGCCAGCGCGCGAGTTCGCCCTCAGGCAGACGATTGACTGCCACGCCCGCCACTTCGACCGTGCCGGCCTGGGGTCGGTCGAGTCCGCCGATGAGATTGAGCAACGTTGTCTTACCGGAACCGGAGGGTCCCATTACAGCAGTGAACGACCCGAACGGGATGTTCAATTTTAGGCCATCGAAGATGACGACATCCTGCCGGCCGCGGCGGTAGCTCATTCTGACATCCCGAAGGACGATTTGAGGATCGACCATTATTGCGAGCTCGCTTTGATCAGGGTGGCCTGGGCGCGGGACGAGTCGGCGGTTTCCGGTGTGTGGCCGAGGAACGGCGCAATCGCATCACGACTGAAGACCTCAAGCTTTTCGCGAGCGATGACGTCCGCAGCCTGCAGCTAAATCCTACGCTAGAACTATCCCTCTGAGATGCGCACGAACAGCAACGGGCCATCTAGTCAATGTCTTTCTTTGGATTAGGACCTTTCTTTAGATTATGGATTGAACAGTACGTTGACCGCCATATTTGGTAGAACGCGCCGATCCGGCTCGTTGAGCGCTAGACGCACTGTTACCGTTCCCCTCTCCCGGTTTGCCGCCGGGATGACGGCGCTGACCCGTGCCGGTATCCTCAGCCCGGGGTACGCGTCGAGCGTGGCGACCGCGCGGCTTCCCACCGCTACCCGACCGATATTCTGCTCGCTAACATCGACCGATAGTTCGAGGCTGCTCATGTCAACGATCGTGCAGATGCCCGTTCGCGTGAACCCGCCTCCAGCGGAAATCGGGGAAATCATCTCCCCGACCTGCGCATTGCGGCCGATAACGACGCCGGTGAAAGGGGCCCTGATGGTGAACTTCGACAATTCCTGCCGTGCCCGCCGGGTCCGGAGCTGTTGCGCTTCCAGCTCGGCCTCCGCCCGAGCCAGCTGCGCCTCCAGCGCCCGCATCCCCGCTTCGTCGGCGGAGGCGCGAGAGGCGGTCACGAATCCGCTGCTGAGGAGGGATCGGGAGCGCTCATACACCTCTCGCGCGTCTGCGAGCCGGGCTTGAATTTCTGCAACGCCAGCTCGCGCAGTCCCCTCCTCTGCCTGAGCGGTTGCAAGTTCCGTCTCGGCCGCACGGCTGTCCAGCCGCGCGAGTACCATACCCCGCTCGACTTCTTGACCTTCCTCGAATGGCAGCGCGACCAACCGGCCAGTGACTTCGGCGGCGACGGTAGCCTGTCGGCGCGCGACTACGAAACCTGCGGCCTGGAACTGACCACTTTGGAGGTGGCCGTCCGCAGTTGGCGAGGCTTTCGGCGCAGCAACAGACCTGGAGCCTGGTTGCACGGCCAAAAAATAGGCTGCGATGACCGTGACACTTCCCAAAAGCAGAATGGCAGCGAAAGCTCGACGGAAAGTTACGTGGCCCGACTTGGAACCGGGATCCCTCGCCGCCGACGACAAGCGAAGAGCCATCAGCGTGTCAAGCGTAGCTCCGTCAGCGTCGGCCCGTGGTATCCCGCTTCCGCCTGCGCGAGGCAGCTCTTCGGCCTGCTTTAGCTCCACTTCCGGAATCACCTCGACGGCCATGCGCCGAAACGCGCATCGCCAAGGTGACGCAAAGAACGCTCTACCTTATGTGCCAGGGCGCGGAGCATGAACGCCGTCCTTTTCAAGGTAGATCGACTAATGGTAGCACATCCAATTGAGTCTTGTCTACACTGTCATACTTGGTCTTCGTTTCGTCGCTTTTCGATTCTGTAGCTTCCTGATGTTCCAACAGAATGACAGCAAATGTCGATCTCGCATCCGCGTGAATCCAGTAGTTCGTTTTACATCAAGTGGTTGGGGAGAATTTGAAAGGCTATTATCCAGATCCATACGGATGTCCCCAGTCGATCCGGCTCGACAGCAATTGTCGAAGTTGACGTCGCACCACCCGGCGTGGCGCAGCTCGCCCGGCCGGACGAACACATGCGGCAACAGTCGCAGCACCGCGTGGGTGCTGGGAAGCCCCTCGAATGCCTCGATCAAGGCGCCGCGCAGATCCGCCGCCACGTCGCGCGCTGCGCAGGCCGTGGCGATGACGTAGCCAGCATATCTGGCTGTCAGTGCTGCGAAGGCGTCTGGCCGTCTCGTAGCGGCCCTTGCTCTCCAACTTGCGGAGCATCACCAAATGTTCCTGTGCGGAAATGGAGGCGATAGGGCGCTGGCCGATGGACTCGTTGATGAAGTCCAGAAGCCAGCGCAATTCCTTCATGGTGACGGCGTGTGGCCTTCACGCTCGATCTTCACAAGCCACTCGTCGGCGGCCGCTTGGAGCCGTTGGACGCGGCGACGGCCGACGAGATCTTTTCCAGTCGAATCTGCTCCTCCGGATCGTCGCCGCGCACCATAACCTTCCGGGCTGCGTCCCGCTGCTCGCGGGCTTCGGCAAGGCCGGTGTCGGGATCGACGCCGAACGCCAGCGTATCTTGCTTGCCAAAGGTGGCGGTAGTTCACGCGCCAATAGCGGCCACCGTCGGTATCCGACGGCATGAAGCTGCTCCGTATGGGATACCTATGCCACGAAAAACCTGTGGCAATCAGCCACTTGCAGCCTCTTCCGGCACTCGCTGGGAGAGGATTGTGGCGACCCCTGCGGGAGAGGACCTCTAGGCCCCCTTTGATCACTATTTTTCAGGTACTTAGGCGTGTCTTGTATCTGGCTTGCATCACAGCACTGTTACCCTTTCCAGTTGGATTTTGTATCCACTAGAGTCGGCTGGAATGAAGTAGAAAAAGGTCATCGTCTGGCGTAGCTATAAGTTGCATGAAGTTGGGGAGATTGTTGGTGCTGATACGTCTCGCGATTGGGCTGGCCGGACTGGCCCTGGCAACACCAGCACACGCTCAATCTGACTTGGAGAGGGGGTTCGCGGGTGCATTGAGAGGGTGCGAAGAGTGGGTGCTTAATCCCGCAAGTTGGGCAGAAGGCACAGGCCCGTTTATCGCCACGGTTGGCCTCGGAGAACAAATGGGGTTGGTTGCGTCGGTGGACGAAGCGGCGCTCCCTCCTGCCGAGTTGCGAGTAGCGAACCATTATTGGCGGATCAACTCGACCGCGAACGCCGGTTATATCCTCGTCGTCTCTGATCGGCTTCCAATGTGTCATATCACGGGCGGCGGCGGTAGTGACCTCCAGCCCGCAATTGAGACCGTTCTCCACAGTAGCGGGTTCGAGAGCCGATGGGAAAAAATGGAGGACAATTCGCGGGATGACATGATCTCAACCACTTATCGAAACCGTGAGGAACCCGCTTTCACGATGATAATCAGCCGCGCAACGGAGCCGGGTCAGCGGCTAGACCGGGTCCAAGTTTTGGCATCGGCAACGCTTGACATGGGCAGGTAGGTAAAGCCGATGATCGCAAATGCTACGGTCGTGAAATGGGGAGTAGGACCACAAGATTGGGGCGTTCGGCAGGTTTGGTGACCCCTACGGGAGGGGCTATCAAGCCCCCTTGAGCCACCATTTTTCAAGCACTTAGGCGTTTCTGGTCTTTGGCTTGTATCACAGCCCCGTTACCCGTTCCAGCGGGATTTTGATGGTCATTGGAACTGGTGTTTTGTAACTCACCTTCTTTGGGATACAGTTGGGCATGGGTGACAAGGCTGCATTTATTCGGCGTTCCAAATTGCTGCGTTTTACATTCACTGTCGCCGCCTTGCTTATGTTTTGCCTAATGCCGTTTTATCCTCGCGTGGGCTTTATAGGCTGGGCTGCGTTCATCGCACTTTTTATGCTTCCGCTGGCCCGCTTCAGATGTTGGAAATGTGGGGAGAGACTGTTGAAGGACGGTGGTTCTCATATCGAGTATTACAGAACCGGCGCAGTGACTTGGGATATATGTCGTCACAAAACCTGCGGTGCGGAGCTTCGCTAGTCGGCTGCTTTTGGATGGGGAAGTGGTGGTTATATCTCGATCCAATTGACGGCATTGGCCAAGAGTAGGAACGCGAGAATGATGCCGATCATCGTCAGGCCGCCAATGCAGCCCGATTTGATCCACATTTTGACCAAGCCATCACCCTGCTTGGTGCTTTCCACGGAAACGAAGGCTTGCACTGTCAATGCGCCAATGAAAGCCAGCACCAGAGCAACAACGAAGGACCAAGAGGGCATTGCGTCACTATATGGAGCGGACAGGTATCCGTAAAGGCGGCATCCTTAATTTGGAGGCGCGGGATTAATTATTCCGCGTCCCGGCCCTGCTGATAGCGGTCTGGGCCTTGGCAAGCTGCTGGGCTTCGGAACGGCGGAAGGTGTCCGGGCGGCGGCTATCAAGGGCTTGGCCCACAGCATCAGCGATTTGACGGGCAACGCGGGCGTCCTGCCCGCCCGACACGTTCACGTTGACGCTGGGGGCATAGGTGTTGGACAGGCTCGCGCCGATGCATCCGCCCGTGGCGAAGGCCGAGATTCGGCAGGTTTGGTGACCCCTACGGGACTCGAACCCGTGTTTTCGCCGTGAGAGGGCGACGTCCTGGACCGCTAGACGAAGGGGCCAACCCAAGCGGAAGCCGGGCGCATATGGGGCCGGTGGCCCTGCTGTCAAGGAAGGAGCTTCGCGCCGCCCGTGCGCGCGGCCGCGGCCGGCGGCGCAAGCGGCGTGGCTGTCTGTCGGAACGCGCCGGATATTGGCTTGCGGAGTGCGTGCCGGCGGCGGGCAAATGCGGACCACCGCAACCCCGTCCCCGCGCGCGTGCCGGCTGGCGGGATCCCGCCGCGTTCGGCCGCTGGGTGCGCGACTCGTTCCCACGCGCGTCGGCTGGCGCAAGGCTCGCAATTGCCGTGGTCGCAAAATCCCCCCGTCTCGCGCGCGCCGGCTGGCGCACTCGATGTCATAAGCGTAGGCGTCCAGCCCCCTGTCCCCCCCGTGCCGGCTGGCGGCATGCTGCCCTCTTCATTTTCCTGCTAATTTCCCCCATCCCCCGCGCGCGCCGGCGGGTCGTCCGCCCCCCCCCCCCGCAGCAGCCGGCAGCGGCCGGGATCGGTTCCGGCGGCCGGCGGCCCGGCGTTATCGCTCCCCCCACCGCCGCCGCCGCCGGCAGCGGGCTCCAGCCCAAAGCGATGCGGGCCGGGGGCGCCGGACCGGCGGCTGTCCTCAATAGCGACGCAGCAGGCGATCGACCGTGTCGCCCGCCGTCCTGCCTTTCGCATGTTCGTCAGACTGGCCGGTGTCGCGCTCGATCGCGGCGCGGATCAGTTCGAGCTGGGCGGAGGTGAGATGTTCGATCCCGATGAAGGCGGGCCGCGCCTTGCCCACCGCGCGCAGCAGCTCATCGAGCTTGGCCTGGGTGGCCGCGCCGTCGCGATTCTGGCTGTTCTGGATGACGAACACCATCAGGAAGGTGACGATCGTCGTCGACGTGTTGATGATGAGCTGCCAGGTGTCCGAATAGGCGAAGAATGGGCCGCAGAGCGCCCATATCACGACGGCGCCGCAGGCAATGATGAAGGCGGCGGGCTGCCCGACGATCCAGGCGACCTTGCTGGCGAAAAGCGTGAACAGGCGATCCATTTCAGTCTCCTTGCTGCGCCGGGCCGAACTCGCCAGGACCCGCTTGTTTCCCTCGTGCGGCTCAGGCGAGCGCCGCCACCGCCTCGACCAGGCCCTGTTCGAGCGGCCGCTGGTTGCGCGAGCGCAGCCGCTCGCCCGCCGCGCGGGCGCGCGCGGCAAGCGATTCGTCGCGGTGAAGCCTGGCGAGATCCGCGCCGAAGCGCGCCGGATCGAGCGCGCTGAGCGCGACATGGCCGCCCAGCCCCTCGCGCGCGATCGCGCGGCCGTGAATCAGCTTTTCGAGATCGTAGTGGAAGACGACCTGCGGCAGGCCCGCGAGCATGGCGGCGCAAACGAAGCCGTGCCCGCCATGCGAGGCGACCAGGCGCGAGCGCCGGGCGATCGTCGCGAACGGCACCGGCGCCGGCTCCACGATCAGCCCGAGCGCGCGCCAGCGCTCGCGCGCGGGTGCGGTGGCGCGCGGGACATGGAGCCGCACCTTGAGGCCCGAGCGGGCCAGCCCCTGCCAGATCGCGCCATCCACCGGCACCCGCTCCGAGCCGTAGACGAAGACCTCCTCGCCATCGCCGGCGCGGGCGTCGAAGCCCGCCTCGACCGGCTGGAAATATGCGCCGTCGCGGTGCCCGGCATAGGGATCGAGCTCGGCGAAGGTCGCCACCAGCGCGCGTGTCGCCGTCCAGATCCCCGGCGCCGCGTCGAGCGGCGCGCGATCGGTGGCCAACAGCGCGGCATTGACGCTCGCGAGCAGGCGCGCCTGATCGACGCCCCGGCCGCCCTCGATCAGCGCGGGAAAGGCGTCCATCGAGCACGGGGGAACCGAAAAGCCGGCTCCGGCCGCGATCACCGGCAGCCGGCCGCGCGCGGCGAGCTGGAGGAAGGGCGCGAAATCGCTGACGAGGAGGTCGGGCCGGATCGCGGCCAGCAGCCGGTCCCAGCCGCGGATCACCGCCGCGACCAGCCCGGCATCATCCATGCCCAGGCGGGCGAGGATGTCGGCCATGCCGGCAAGCGGCCCGGACGCCGCCCGCGCGGTGCTGACCAGCAGCCGCGGCGTCACCGGCGCCTGCCAGACGTCCACCCCTTCGGGCCATGCCGGCCCGAAGCAGTCAAGGCGCTGGACCGCGATGCTGACGCGATGGCCCGCCCCGCGCAAGGCATTGGCGAACTGGTGCAGCCGCAGCGCATGGCCACGGCCGGCGCCCAGCTCCCAGCCGAGCAGGACATGCGCCATGCTAGATCGGGATTCCGCCGCTGACCGGCGTGAAACCCTTCGCCTCCAGTCGCCCGGCAAGATCCGCGGCGCAGGCCTCGAGCGCGCCGGCGACGGTGCCGCGGATCACGAAGTTCGCGCCGACGCGGCCGTCCCTGAAGAAGGGATAGGAGCCGATCCGGCAATCGGGATGCGCGCGCTCGACCTCGGCGAGCAGGTCCGCGACTTCGCTCTCCGGCGACCAGCAGCCGATCGTGCGCGACAGCAGCGGGCGGCCGCCCTCAAGCTGGCCGGTCAGCGCCTCGAGCATCAGCCCGGCGATATGCGGAATGCCGGCGAGAATGTAGATATTGCCGACGCAGATGCCCGGCGCGCCGGAGAGCCGGTTTTCGATCAGCCGCGCGCCCTCGGGCATGCGCGCCATCCGCAGGCGAGCCTCGGTGACGCCGCCGCGCGTCGCGTAATAGGCTTCGAGGATTTCGCGAGCGCGCGGATTGACGACGACGGGCAGGCCGAGCGCGGCCGCGATCGCATCGACGGTGATGTCGTCGTGGGTCGGCCCGATGCCGCCGGTGGTGAAGAGATAGTCATGGTCGCCGCGCAGCGCCACGATCGCCCGGCCGATCGCGTCCATGTCGTCGGGCACGATCCGCACCTCGGCGAGGCGGATGCCCTGGATGTTGAGCCAGGTCGCGACCTGCGCGACGTTGCGGTCCTGGGTCCGGCCCGACAGGATTTCATCGCCGATCACGACGAGAGCGGCGGTCCAGATTCGCTCGCGGCTCATGGTGCCGGTCTATCGGTTCGTTGGCGAATCGTCATGTCCGTTCGCGCCAGGGTCGCAAAATTGTCCCTCCCCGCCTATATCGGCGCGATGACCGACACGCTCACCGACACCGCCGTCATCGGCCGCCACGGCGCGATCAAGCTGCACGGGCCGGAGGGCTTCGAGGGGATGCGCGCCGCGGGCCGCGTCGCGGCCGAGATTCTCGACGCGCTCGCCGGCCATATCGTGCCCGGCATTTCGACCCAGGACATCGACGACATCGTCCACGAGGAGACGCGCGCGCGCGGTGCGGTTCCGGCGACGCTGGGCTATCGCGGCTACACGAAGAGCTGCTGCACCTCGATCAACCATGTCGTCTGCCACGGCATCCCCTCGCCGGACCGCATCCTGCGCGAGGGCGACATCGTCAATGTCGACGTCACCCCGATCGTCGACGGCTGGCACGGCGACACCAGCCGCATGTACCTGGTCGGCGAGGTGCCGCTGAAGGCGCGGCGGCTGGTCGAGGTGACCTGGGAGTGCATGATGCTCGGCATCGAGGCGGCCAGGCCCGGCGCTCGGCTCGGCGACATCGGCGCCGCGATCGAGGCCCATGCAAGGAAGCATCGCTACAGCGTCGTGCGCGACTTTTGCGGACATGGCCTCGGCCGCGTCTTTCACGACGCGCCGGAGATCGTCCACGCCGCGATCGCCGGCTCCGGGCCGGAGCTCAGGCCCGGCATGTTCTTCACGATCGAGCCGATGATCAATATCGGTCGGCCGGACTGCAAGATTCTCGACGACGGCTGGACCGCGGTGACGCGCGACCGCTCGCTCTCGGCGCAGTTCGAACATTCGGTCGGAATCACCGAGACCGGCTGCGAGATCTTCACGAGGAGCCCGGCGGGCCACGATCGCCCGCCTTATTCCCCGATCGTGCGCTAACCATTCGCTAACTATCGCCTGCCATTGATTCCCTTGGGGGAATCTCGCGATCGGGGAGGCAGACTGGTGAAATTGCGGAACTTGGCGGACGAGCTTCGATCGGTCGTCGGATTGTCCTCATCCGACGAATCGCCCAGGCGCGCCCAGCGCTGCGCCGACCAGCGCCACGATTTCATCGGCTGCGACGTTCCGATCCGCTCGCGGCGCATCCATGCGGTGCTCCATCTCAAGGACATTTCGTGCAACGGCGCGGCGGGGATCAGCGACACGCCATTCGCGGTCGGCGACACCGTCTTCGTCCAGATCGTCAAGCCGCGCTACCAAGCCGCGGAGGTGCGCTGGGTGCGCAACTTCATGCTCGGGCTGAAATTCCACCGGCCGCTCGAACCGGAACTGGTCGAAAGGCTGCATCGGCGTCACCGCGCCGGCTGCGACGCCCGGGCCCATGAGGAAGCGGCGATGTGGGCCGGATTCGCGCTCGATCCGGCATCCGCCAGGCGCTGAGCCGCTACGCCGGGTCGCCGGTCAGGCGGCGCTGGCGGCGGGCGCGGCCCGGATCACGTTGGTCCACTGCGTTTCCCAGTTGGTGAAGCCCCATTTCACCGGATCCTCGCGCGAGACGATCGCGTCCCGCGCCTCGACCGACAGATCGAGGTCGATCGCCGGCACCCGCCTGCGGCTGTCGATGCAATAGAAGGCGCGCACCAGTGGGCGCATCGAATCATCCTCGACCTGGTCGATCACCAGCGCCAGCCGGTTCGATTTCAGGCGCACCAGGCTGCCCACCGGGTAGATGCCGAGGCTGCGGATGAAGGCGGCGAGAATCTCGGGATCGAACTGGCCTTGCCAACGGAACATGCTGGCGAGCGAATCCGCCGGCGCGGCCGGCTCGCGATAGGGGCGACGGGCGGTGATCGCGTCATAGACGTCGCACACCGCCGTCATCCGCGCGATCCGGGATATCTCCTCGCCCTTCAGCCCGTGCGGGTAGCCCGATCCATCGAAGCGCTCGTGATGATGGAGCGCGGCGTCGGCGACCGCCTCGGGATAGTTGTGCGCCTTGAGGAGTTGGTGGCCGCGCTCGACATGCTGGCGCACCAGCCCGAACTCGATCTCGCTCAGCGCGCCCGGCTTGGTCAGGAGGTTTTCCGGCACCGAGACCTTGCCGAAATCGTGGAGCAGGCCGGCGAGCCCCGCCTCGCGCGCCTCCGGCTCGGGAAAGCCAAGCTGGCGGGCGAGATTGACCATCAGCGCGCACACGGCCACCGAATGGCAGTAGGTATATTCGTCCTTCGATCGCATCCTGCTGACGCTGATCAACGCCGATGGATTGCGGTCGACCGAGGCGGCGATGTCCTCCACCACCGGGATCACCCGGGCGATATCGACCGCGCGGCCGAGGCGCGCCTCCGCGAGCAGCTGGGCGACGCTGCGCACCGCCTTGCGCGCGATCGCGGCGGCCCGGTCCAGCTCCTCGGCGGCGCTGAGCCTTGGTTCCGGCCGGGGCGGGCGCGGCGCCGGCCGGGGCCGGATCGCGGCGGGCTCGGCCGCTGCGGCGCGCGCGACTGTCGCGGCAGGTGGCTCGGCCGCGGCCGCGGCCTGCTCCGGCGAGGCCACTTCCGGCCCGGTTTCGCTGGCCGGGATCAGGCTCTTGCTGTCGTCGATGACGATGGCGGTGAAGTCGCCGCCGCGAATGACTTCAAGATCGTCAGGATCGGTGAGCAAAAAACTCTTCCGCCAGAACGGATGCTTGAGCCACGCCCCCTCGAGACGGTGGATATACATTCCAAGGCGCACGTCGTCCTTGGCCACGATTCGCAACATCGGCACGGTTCCCTGACCCCGCCGACAGCGATAACATCATGAAGATTATCTATTTCTTACGGGCCGGGCCGTGATTGCCCCGGCCCGCGAGAATAACGCGCGATTAATCGGCGCGCGCGCGGCGATAGGGAACGAAGTCGCCGAGGAAGACGATGCCGGTCAACATGCGGCTGCTCGGATCGACCATCCGCACCGTATCGATGCTGCAAAGGCGGTTGGTATATAGCCGCGTCACCATCGTGTCCCACTGGTTGAGCTCGTCGGCGCCGCCGCGCGGACGGTTGACGTAGATGGTCGTGCCGGCGTCATAGAGGATCGCCGTGCCGGGAATGATCCTGGTCGAACGCACGCGCGAAAGATCGACGCAGTCGACCGGCTCCCCGGCGACGCGCCCCTCGAGCGCCTGCGCGAGCTGCGCTTCCGGCGACTGCCGATCGAGCGCGGCGGCCGGTCCGGCGACGGCCACCGCCGCGCCCGCCGCCAAAAGAGTCATCAATTTCTTCATCATGATAGCGCCTCTTTCGATCTCTTCCGGTCTGGCTCCGAACGGAGCCATCATGCCGCCGGGACGATGAACTGAAGCTGACTTTGCCCTTGGCGACGCGACGCGCTTGCGCTTATGCTGCATCGCAACCAAGAGGACTTCGACCCGTGAAGAAGATCGAGGCGGTCATCAAGCCGTTCAAGCTCGACGAGGTGAAGGAGGCGCTGCACGAGGTCGGCGTCTCCGGCATCACCGTGACCGAAGCCAAGGGCTTCGGCCGCCAGAAGGGCCATACCGAGCTCTATCGCGGCGCCGAATATGTCGTCGACTTCCTGCCCAAGGTGAAGCTCGAGGTGGTCGTCGAGGACGGCCTCGCCGAGCGCGTCGTCGAGGCGATCGCGAGCGCGGCGCGGACCGGCCGGATCGGCGACGGCAAGATTTTCGTCTCGACGATCGACGAGGCGCTGCGCATCCGCACCGGCGAGCGGGGCGCGGACGCGGTCTAGCGCGGACGCGGGGACAGCCGATGGACGATCCCCGCCTCGCCTCGATGTCGCCCGAGGAGCTGCGCGCCGCGATGCGCGCGCTCGGCTACAAGACGCAGCGCGACCTCGCCGGCGCGATCGGCGTCAGCCGGTCGGCGGTGAGCCTCTGGCTCGACGGCAAGGTCGGCGTGCCGCGCCCGATCGCGATGTTGCTGCGGATGCTCGTCGCCGCCCGGCGGCGGCGGTTCTGAGCCGCCGGCGCGCCTCCCCACGTGAAATGTTCACCCCGGCCCGGTCGACGCTGGACCGCGCGCGCGCGGCTTGGGATGAGGCGTTTGTGCACTGCGGCGATTCCGCACCGCGGTCAGGGCGACAAGGGGCTTGGAGACGATGGCGAACGACGCGGCGGCGATCCTCAAGTGCATCGAGGATGGCGACATCGAATGGGTGGACCTGCGCTTCACCGATCCCAAGGGCAAGTGGCAGCATCTGTCGATGTGCGCGAGCGCGATCGGCGAGGATGAGCTGACCGACGGCCTGATGTTCGACGGCTCCTCGATCGCCGGCTGGAAGGCGATCAATGAATCGGACATGATCCTCAAGCCCGATCTCGACGCTTGGTATGTCGATCCATTCAGCGCGACGCCGATGGGCATCCTGTTCTGCGATATCGTCGATCCGGGCACCGGCGAACTCTACGCGCGCGACCCGCGCTCGACCGCCAAGCGCGCGGAGGCCTATCTCAAGGCGACGGGCATCGGCGACACCATCTATGTCGGGCCCGAGGCCGAGTTCTTCATGTTCGACGACGTCCGCTTCGAGGACGGCTACGCCGCGTCCGGCTTCAGCCTCGACGACATCGAGCTGCCGACCAACAGCGCGACCCGCTATGATGGCGGCAACCTCGCCCACCGGCCGCGCGCAAAGGGCGGCTATTTCCCGGTCGCGCCGGTCGACAGCGCCGTCGACATCCGCGGCGAGATGGTCGCGACGATGATCGAGATGGGCCTGCCGATGGACAAGCACCATCACGAGGTCGCCCCCGCGCAGCACGAGCTCGGCCTCACCTTCGGCACGCTCACCCAGACTGCCGACCGGATGCAGATCTACAAATATGTCGTGCAGATGGTCGCCAATGCCTATGGCAAGACCGCGACCTTCATGCCCAAGCCGGTCAAGCTGGACAACGGTTCGGGCATGCACACCCATATGTCGATCTGGAAGGGCGGCAGGCCGCTCTTCGCCGGCAACGGCTATGCGGGCCTGTCCGACGCCTGCCTTTATTTCATCGGCGGCGTCATCAGGCACGCCAAGGCGTTGAACGCCTTCACCAACCCGACGACGAACAGCTACAAGCGGCTGGTGCCGGGCTTCGAGGCGCCGGTGCTGCTCGCCTATTCGAGCCGCAACCGATCGGCCTCCTGCCGCATCCCCTATGGCGCGGGCGAGAAGGCCAAGCGCGTCGAATTCCGCTTCCCGGACGCGCTCGCCAATCCCTATCTCGCCTATTCGGCGCTGCTGATGGCCGGGCTCGACGGCATCCAGAACCGCATCCATCCGGGCGATCCGATCGACAAGAACCTCTACGACCTGCCGCCGCAGGAGCTGGCCGAGGTGCCGACCGTGTGCGGCTCGCTGCGCGAGGCGCTGCTCGCGCTGCACCACGACCATGAGTTCCTCACCAGGGGCGACGTGTTCAGCGTCGACCAGATCGAGGCCTATGCCGAGCTCAAATGGGAGGAGCAGCTACGCTGGGAGACGACGCCCAGCCCGGTCGAATATGACATGTATTACAGCGCCTGAGCGGCGCGCCGCCGGGGATGCGCCGCGCCCCGGCGGGCAGCGGCAGGCGCCCGGCGCGGGCGCGGCCGCCGGAACCGCGCCGGCGTGGAGCCGTTCCTCCGCGATAACAGCGGACGGATTGTCATGGCTTCCTCACCTCGGCCCCGCGGCGGCTGGGCCGCGATTCTCCTCGGTATCGTCTTCGCGCTGATCGGGCTGGTGCTCGCCGCGGGCGGCGCCTGGCTCGCCATCCTCGGCGGCTCGCTCTACTACCTGACCGTCGGCATCGCGCTCGTCGTCGCGGGCGTGCTGCTGGCGCGGCGGCGACTGCTCGGCGTCTGGCTCTATGTCGCGATCTTCATCGGCACGCTGGCGTGGGCGCTATGGGAGGTCGGGCTCGACGGCTGGGGGCTCGTCCCTCGCCTCGTCGGCCCGTTCGTCCTGCTGCTGCTCGCCTTGCTGGTGCTGCCGCCGCTCGGCTTCGGCCGCTGGCGCGGCGCTTTTGCCGGCGTCGCCATCCTCCTCGTCGTCGCGGTCGGCTTTGGCTATTTCGTCGGCCGCTCCAGCCCGGTCGTGGCGGGACCGCTGCCGCCGATGGCGATGGACATGGCCGATCCCTCGCCGCGACGCGCCGGCGCGGACTGGCCGGCCTATGGTGGCAGCTTCGCCGCGCGGCGCTATTCGCCGCTGACCCAGATCAACCCGGACAATGTCCGCGAGCTGCGCCGCGCCTGGGTGTTCCACACCGGCGACCTGCCCCGCACCGAGCAGGCCGCGAAGCAGTATGGCGCGGAGACGACGCCGCTCAAGATCGGCGACACGCTCTTCCTCTGCTCGGCCAGGAACATCATGATCGCGCTGGACGCCGCCTCGGGCCGCGAGCGCTGGCGCTACGATCCCGGCGTGTCCGACGAATGGATCCCCTATACGGCGGCGTGCCGTGGCGTCGCCTATTACGCGGTGCCGGACGCGCCGGGGAACCGGCTGTGCGCAACCAGGGTCATCGAAGGCACGCTGGACGGGCGGCTGATCGCGGTCGACGCGCCGAGCGGGCGGCCCTGCCCCGATTTCGGCGCCAACGGCCAGGTCGACGCGAAGGTCGGGCTCGGCCCGATGGCGCCCGGCATGTTCTCGATCACGTCGCCGCCGACGATCGTGCGCGGCGTGATCGTCACCGGCGCGCAGGTGCTCGACGGCCAGCGCCGGGACGCGCCGTCCGGCGTCATCCAGGGCTTCGACGCAGTGACGGGGGAGAAGCGCTGGGCCTGGGACATGATGAATCCCGGCTGGCGGGGCGACCCGCCCGAGGGCGAGACCTATGCGCGCGGCACGCCGAACATGTGGACGACGGCGAGCGGCGACGAGCAGCTCGGGCTCGTCTACCTGCCGATGGGCAATTCGGCGGTCGATTACTGGAGTTCGAGCCGCCGGCCGCGGGAGAATTTCTTCGCCACTTCGCTGGTCGCGCTGGACGCGACCACCGGCCGGCCGCGCTGGCGCTTCCAGGCGGTGCACAACGACGTGTGGGACTATGATTTCGGCGCGCAGGCGACGCTGGTCGATTTCCCGACCAGCGGCGGCGCCGTCCCAGCGCTCGTCCTGCCGAGCAAGCAGGGCGACATCTACATCCTCGACCGGCGCACCGGCCGGCCGCTGGTGCCCGTGGTCGAGCGGCCCGTGCCCCAGGGCGGCGTCGAACCGGCGCAGCGCAGCGCGACCCAGCCGTTCAGCACCTATCACACGCTCCGCCAGCCCGACCTCACCGAGCGGCGGATGTGGGGCATGTCGCCGATCGACCAGATGTTCTGCCGGATCCAGTTCCGCCGCGCCGCCTATCGGGGCTATTTCACCCCGCCAGAGGCGGACCAGCGCTACATCGAATATCCGGGCTATAACGGCGGCACCGACTGGGGCGGCGTCGCCGTCGATCCGCGGCGCGGCATCATCGTCGCCAATTACAACGACATGCCCAACTACAACCGGCTCGTCCCGCGCGCCGAGGCAAACGCGAGGGGCTGGGCGCCGCGCGGCGAGGAGCGCGGCGGCAGCATGGGTGGCGGCGCCGAGGGCGCCGGCGATCCGCAATGGGGCGCGCCCTATGCGATCGACGTCAACGCCGGCTGGCGGCTTCCCGTCACCGGCCTGCTCTGCAAGCAGCCGCCTTATGGCGGCATCCGCGCGATCGACCTGCGCACCGGGCGGACGATCTGGGATCGACCGCTCGGCACGGCGCGGTC
Organism: Sphingomonadales bacterium; assembly: GCA_040255785.1. Classification (GTDB taxonomy): domain Bacteria; phylum Pseudomonadota; class Alphaproteobacteria; order Sphingomonadales; family Sphingomonadaceae; genus Allosphingosinicella. The sequence continues at coordinate 13,654 of JBDZVR010000003.1, read as the reverse complement.
GAACGGCCCGTTCGGCATTCCGAGCGGCCTTCCGATCACGATCGGCACGCCCAACAATGGCGGCGCGGTGGTGACGGCGAGCGGCCTCGTCTTCATCGCCGCCGCGACCGACAACCTCATCCGGGCCATCGACCTGCGGACCGGCCGCGTGCTGTGGAGCGACGTGCTCCCCGCCGGCGGCCAGGCGACGCCGATGACCTACGAGGCGAACGGGCGGCAATATCTGGTCATCATGGCCGGCGGCCACCATTTCATGGAGACGCCGATCGGCGACGCGCTCGTCGCCTACGCCCTGCCGAGGCGGGGCGGGTAGCCGCCGCCCGGCCGCATTCGCCGTTCACGCCGCCCCTCCCCCGACGGGAGCGGCTAATCCTGACGCGCGGCATCACGCGCGGCATCAATAGTCGCGCGAGACGCGCACGTTGATGCTCTGGCGGCCGATGGTGGACACGGTGCCGAGCAGCGAGAGCCAGCGGGTGATCTGATATTCGACGGTGGTCGCCGAATAGCCCTGCCCGTCGGTGACCAGCTCCACATAGACGCGCCGCCCGAAATATTTGCCGGCGGCGATCTGGGTGCCGATCCCCTGGGTGACGTCGGCCGGCAGGATACGCAGCCGATCGAGCCCCACCGAGCGGCGCAGCGCGTTGATCGGATCGAGCCCGCCATCGGGGCTGTTGAGCGCGGCGACCGCCGAGGCGAGCTGGATCGCCTCCGGCGCCGACAGGTTGGTGATCGAGGTGCCGAACAGGATGCGCGAGAGCAGCTCGTCCTGCGGCATCGCCGGAACCGAGGTGAACCTGATCTCCGGCTGCTGGCTGCTGCCGCCGACGTGAATCTGCGCGTTGAGGCCGGGAATGCGCGCCTCGGCGACGACATCGAGTTGCGGATTGACCGGGCTCTCGCCGCCGAAGATGATCGTGCCGCGGGTGAGATCGAAGCGCCGGCCAGCGAAGTCGTAGGTGCCGCGCACCAGCTCCGCCTCGCCGCGCATCGTCGGCGCCGTGACCGTGCCGCCGACGCGCATCGCCACCGTCCACTCGCTGTTCATGCCGAGCCCGGTGACGGTGAGCCGGCTCGGCCGAACGACGTCGACATCGAGCGTCCATGGCTGGATGCGACGGACCACGATCGGCTCGTCGTCGCGCGGCCCGCGCTCGCGCACGTTGAGCTGCGGCACCTGCGCCGCCGCGCTCATCGCGCCGAGCTGGAAGCGACCGCGGGTGACGCGCACCGAGCCGGTGATGCTGCCGCCCTCGCCGTCCGAGCGGATCGCGAGATCGCCGGTGACGGCCGCGCGAATGTCGTCGCGATTCAGCAATTGCGCGTTTTCGGCGCGGATGGTGAAGTCGATGCCGACCCCGCGCGCGGCGGCGAAATCGAAGGCGCCGGCGCCAGTGACGGTCCCTTCGTCGGCGGTGCCCTGGAAACGGGTGAGCTGGAGCCGCGAGCCATCGAACCGGCCGGCCGCGTTCACGTTGGTGATCACCATGCCGGTGACGGCGCTCTCGAGGCGGGCGCCCCGTGCGCGCACCAGGCCGCTGATCGCGGGATTGTCGATCGAGCCGCGCAGGTCGGCGCCGAGCGCCACCGGGCCGGACAGATCGAGCAGTTCGATCCCGCTCAGCCGCCACAGCGTATCGGCCGGGCCGACATAGCGGATCTGCGCCCGCATCGGCGCGCGCGAGACCTGTGCGATGAAATCGCCTGGCCCGCCAATATTCGCGATCCGCATCTGCGCCCGGCCGACCGTGCGCCCGCCGCTCGCCATCACCGCGCGCAGCGCGGCATTGCCGCCCGCCAGCCGCGCCTTGACGCCAATGTCCATCGGCGTCGAGGTCAGCACCAGTCCCGAACGGGTGAGCCCGCGCACGCGCAGGTCGAGCGCGCCCGACGGCACGGCGCCGCGGCCGGCGGAGCGATAGCTGACCGTGCCCGTCGCCTCTCCGCCGAGCCCGAGATCGGGCGAGAAGAAGTCGAGCACGCTGAGCGGCATCGCGCGGAGCTGCGCGTCGAACTCGGTCCGCTGGCGGCCGAGCAGGCCCGACAGGCTCGCCGCGCCGCTGGCGAAATTCACACGGCTGGGCTGCAGCCGCCAGCCCTCCGGCGTGCCGACCAGCACGGCCGGGCTGGGGATCTCGATGCGCTCGCCATGGATCGTGCCGTTGCCGGTGATCGCGACGCGACCCGGCGCGACATCGGCGGCGAGGTTGACGCGGAAATCGATGTCGCGCGTGCCGACGAGCCGCGCGGTCACCCGGCCGGCGCCGGCGCGCAGCGAGGCCTGCGCATCGAGCCGGGCAAGGGCGAAGCCGCCGCGCCGCAGCCCGCGCAGGCTTGCCTGGGCCTCGATCGAGGTGCCGACGCGGCCGAAGATGACGGCGCCGCGCATCGTGCCGCGCCGGATCGAGATCGGCGGCGGCCCGGCGAATTGCGCATCGCGCGCAGTCAGGTCGAAGGCGAGGCGCTGACCCGACGCGACCGGCGCGAGGACCAGCCGGCCGGTCAGCCCCCCGCCCGAAAGATCGAGCGTCCCGTCGACGCCGCCGGCGCGCAGCACGAGCGCGCCGCTGACTTGCGTGCCGGATATGGTGAGCCTCGAAACGCGGATCGTCGGCGCTCCGCCCGCCGGCAGCAGGATCGCGCCGTTGCCACGGAACGGGCCGAGCATCGAGCCGCCGCCGGCGACCCAGGTGAAGCCGCTCTCGGTCGGCTCGAGATTGAGCGTGACGTTGGCGAGGCCGGCGGCGGGGAGCGGGCTTTCGAGCTTCAGCGCGAGGCGTGGCCGGGCGAGCCGCCCGTCGAGCGCGAGCTCGATCCCGCCATAATCGGCCTGCCGGCCATTGCCCTCGAACGACACGGTGCCGTCGCGACGGATCATGCCCCGTCCGGTAAAGGCGAGCCGGGGCGCGGCCAGGCGAAGGTTGGCGAAGCGGATGATGCCGTCCGCGCCGCGCGCGATATCGGCATCGAGTTGCGGCAGCCCACCGGCAAAGGAGGCGATGAACTCATTGTCGAGCCGCCTCACCCAGGCGCGCGCATGGCCACGCAGCACCGCGCCCCCGCCCGGCCCCGGCGCGACCCGGAAATTGGCGGCGACATCGACGATGCCGATGCCGGGCACGAGATAGCGCCGCAGCGTGCCGTTGAGCGCGACCGCGTAGCCGCCGGTCCTGAGATCGAGCAGCAGGCCGATCGTGCCGCGCAGGCTGTCCGACGACAGGACGAGCCGGTCACCCGTGACGCGCTCGGCCGACACCATCAGCGTGCCCGCGACGCGCAGGTTGGCGAGGATACCGCCGGCGACTTCGCCGACGCCGGTCACGCGCCGCGCCGTCGCCAGCACCGGCACCGCGACGGGCGCCTTCGACAGCCGTCCGCGGCCGCTGACGCGCAGATCCTCGAAGCCGGTCGTGTCGAAGGCGAGGCGGGGCGCGGTAATGCGATAGATGTAGTTGGCGGTGCCGAATGGCCCGTCGAGGATGAGCGCGGCGCGGACCTGGCGGCCGGTCATGTTCTCGAACAGCGCCTGCGGGCGAGTGAGCTCGGCGGCGATCGCGAACCCATCGAATCGGCCCGCGCCGAGATCGGCGACACCGCGCGATTCGAGCCTCAGCGCCGACGAACGCAGCGACACGCGCGAATCGAGCCGGCGGTCGGCGAGCGTGCCGCTCGCGTTGACCGCGACGCGCGGTGCGGTGAGCCGCGCGACCCTGTCGCCGGCAAGCAGGCCGGGGGCGGCCCAGCCGCGCAGCCCGAAGCGGCCACGGTCCATGGTCAGCGCGAGATCGGCGGCGCGGCGATCGCCGACGTCGAGCCGGGCCGAACCGAGCCAGCGGCTCCAGCGCCCGTTGCCGCCGATATCGAGCCGGATCGCCTGCTCCGCGCCGATCAGCCCGCCGATCGCGCCGCCCGCCGGCGCGCGGACATTGGCGGCGAGATCGAAGCGGTCGCGATCGGGCTCGGCGTCCAGCCTCAGCCGCAGCCGGTCGTCGCCATCGGCGAGCCTCGCATCGAGCGCAACGAGCGCGCGGCCGCGACGAATCTCGGCCTCGCCGTGAAGGGAGGCGACGCGCGCGGCGCCGGTCACCGGGGCGTCGAGCCGCAAATGGCGAACGTCGAGCCGGCCGACATGGATGTCGAAGCGCGGCAGGATCGGCCCCGGCTCTTCCGAGGGGACCAGTTCGGGCAACCGGCGCAGGCGGACGATGTCGGCATCGAGCGAGTGGACGACGAGCCGGCCCCACAGATAGTCGATCGGCCGCCAGTTCATGTCGATCGCCGGCGATTCGGCAAACAGGCCGCGCGGATCGTAGAGCCTCACGTCGCGCAGCCGGACCCGGCTCCAGATCGAGCCGTCGATCCGGCCGATGCGGATGCGCAGCCCCGATTCCGGCGCGAGCGCCGCGATCCGGTCGACGATCAGCCGATGGCCGGGATCGGTGTCGAGGAAGGCCATCAGCGCCGCGCCAAGCGCGACCAGGCCGAGCGCGACCACCACCAGCGCCTTGGCGACCCGCGAGATCCAGAACGCCGCCGTGCCGCGGCGTGGCGGCGCGGGCGCGGGCGCGGGCGGCTCGAAAGGCGCGTCGCTCATGTCAGAACGCCTGCCCGAGCGACACGTAGACGGCAATCCGCGGATCGCCCGGTTGACGGTTGAGCGGCGTGCCGATGTCGATGCGGATCGGGCCGAAGCTCGAATAATAGCGGATGCCGAGGCCCGCGCCGAACTGGAGATTGTTGAAGCGCGGCAGCGCCGAGGTCGAGATATTGCCGGCGTCGAGGAACGGCACGACGCCGAAATTGCCGAAGCGCACCCGCGCCTCGATCGAGAATTCGGCGAGACTGCGGCCACCGATCGGATCGTCGAACACCGGGTCGCGCGGGCCGATCGCCTGATAGCCATAGCCGCGCACCGAGCCGCCGCCGCCGGCATAGAAGCGCCGCGAAGGCGCGATCCGGTCGCGGCTGGCGCCGACGATCGTGCCAAGCCGGGTGCGCGCGGCGAGCACGACTCGATCGCTCACCGGCTGGTAGATGCTGCCGTCGAACTGGGCCCGCGCGTAGAAAAAGCTGCCCGACTCGAGCGAGGCTTCCGGCGACACGCGCATCGACAGGCGGAAGCCCTCGTGCGGATCGAGCAGGTCGTCCGAGCCGTCATAGCCGAGATAGAGCGGGATCGCGCCGATGAAGAAGGTCCGCCGGCGGACCGTGCCGGTATCGACGTCGACGTCCGTTTCATCCGAGGCGAGCAACTCGCCGCCCACCGACCATGTCCACTTCTTCTGCCAGATGATGTTCGACTGGCGCTCGATGCCGCCGGTGATCGCGGCGGTGCGCGCCTCGAAGCCGGGCCGGTCGACATGCGAGATCGCGATCTGGCCGTTGAGCGTCTGGTCGCGCCGGCGCCAGTTGCTCTGGCGCAGCGTCGCCGACGCGGTCTGCTCGCGCGTGCCGAGCACGCCGCGCAGCGTCACCGCGCCTTCCGGCACGATCAGGTTGCGGTGCGTCCAGCTCCCCTCGAGCCGGAACCCTTCGCCGGTGCCATAGCCGGCCGCGCCGGCGATGGTGTGGACCGGCGCGGGATCCATGCGGACATGAAGGTCGACAAGGTCGCTGCCCGGATCGGCGACGGTCCGGATGTTGACCGTCGAGACCAGCCCGGTCTGGACCAGCGCCTGGCGCAGGTCGTCGATCCGGTCGGTGCGATATTGCTCGCCCTGGTCGAAGCGCGCGATCGTCTCGACATGATCGGCGCCGAAGGGCGCCCCCTCCCCCTCGACGACGATGCGGCCGAAGCGGCGCACGCCGTTGGGCCGCACCGCGAGCGTGAGGACGCCGGTGCGGCTCTCATGGTCGATCAGGACATCCGGCTCGCCGACCTCGGCGAAGGCGTAGCCGCGCATCCCGAGCTCGGCCTCGAGCGAGGCGCGCGCGATCTCGACGCTGGCGGCATCGACCGGCTGTGGCGCGGCGACGTCGAAGGCCGCGCGCAGCGCCGCGCGGTCCGCCTCGGCCGCCTCCTCCAGCCCCGGCAGCCGCACCTCGCTGAAATGGTAGAGCTGGCCGGGGCGCACCCGCAGCCGCACGAGGAAGCGGTTGTCGACGCTGGTGCTGACCCGCGTGAAGATGCGCGAATTGTAATAGCCGTGCGAACGCAGGATCTGTTCGAGCAGCTCCCCGTCGGCATTGGCGCGCCGATCGACCTGCGCCGCATTGGCGGGATCGCCCTGATATTCCTGGAGCGTCGAAAGATCGCGGAACTGGTCGAGGATTTCCTCGCCGCCTTCGAGCGCGTCCAGCCCGGTGATATGCCATGAGTAGCGGCGCAAGGCCGCCGCGTCGGCATTGCCCTGGGTCGCTTCGTCGACCGGCGGCTGGGCTACGACCGGGGCGGCGCCGGGGCTCGCGATCGGCGCGCCCTCGACCGGCCCGGCGCCGTCCGGCGTCGGCGGTTCGGCCACCGGCGCCATTTCGGGCAGTTCATCGGGCTGGTCGAGATCGGGCCATTCGACGCCGAGATCGGGCCATGATTCGAGCGGCGCACCGGGATCGAGCTGGCCCGAGTCGTCAGGCGGCATTTGCGGCGGCGCATTTTGGTTCCCCGCGGGAGGCGGCGTCTGGGCTCGGTTCGCCGCACCGCCGGCACCGCTCGTCCAAGCCCGAACCGGGGAGCCGGCAAGAGTGAGGGCTAACGCGGCCAGCATGGCCGCCGCACGGCGCCCCGCAACGGTCTGCGACATAGGGCGCGAAGTTAGCTGCGCCCGCAAGCGCGCGCCAGACCGTAGATTTCAGGCGATTCTCACCCCCGTCGCGGCGATGCGTCAGTGGACGGTGTGGCCATGCGGGCCGGCGATCAGCAGCAGGATCATCCGCTCGATCTGGCGCCAGCGGCAGAAGTGAACGACATTGCCACGGTCGCGGCTCTCGTCGGCCCGCGCGGCCGCCTCGTCGGCGGCGTGGATCCCGAAGCGCGCGATCAGGTCGGCCGCCTCGGCTGCCGCCGCGCGGTCGGGCAGGTGAACATGGTCGTGCAATGCTTTCCCCGTCTCTTCGTTGACCCGCGCCATAGCGCGGCGGCGCTTTCCAAATGGCCGACAGCGATCCTCAACGGCGCGTAAACCAACGCCCCTCCGGGGGCTGGCGCGCGGCGCCGCGACCGTGGCATAGGCGCACGCATGGACGAGATCCCAAGCAACTCAACGCGCGCCGGCGGCGTATTCCTTCTCGCCGGGATCGTGATCGGCATGATCGCCGGCATCCTGCTCGGTCAGCCGACGATCGGGATGCTTGCCGGCACCGGGGTCGGCCTGGCGCTGCTGGCCGCGCTCTGGCTGCTCGATCGTCGGCGCGGCTAGCGCCAGGGGGCCCCGCGCTCCGCGCTCGATCGGGCACCGGATTGCGATGGTTGCGGCGATGAAGGCGCCCAAGAGGAGGGGCCGCGCCGCGCGGGGGTCGACTAGGGGCCTGGCCGTGGCGGGGCCTGGGTGGCGGGCGGCTCGGGATCCTCGCCACGTTCGATGAGCGCGCAGGGGCTTTCGTCGTGGTTCGGACCGGAGGCGCCCCATCGGCGGAAGCCGCTGGTGTCGATGTGGAAGCGCTGGAAGGCGTAGAAGCCGAGCCCGACGCGCGCCGCCGCGCCGTGGCGCGCGTGGACCGCGCACAGCCGGCGGAACAGCTCGCGCCGGTCGAGCGGGCGGACCGGCACGAGATCGAGCGCGAAATAGCCCTGGTGCGCGCTGCCGGGCGAACCGCGCGCGCAGGCGTTGAGCGCCGGGTTGCGATAGCCGGAGACCGCCTCGACTTGCCCGACCGCCGGCTCGACATGATCGCGGATGAACCTCAGCGTCGCCGCCATGCCGGGCCACAGGTTCGGCGGCGCGACCTCGAACGGCTCGCCGCCGCAGACCCGCCACATGCTCGCCGTGCGCAGCACCTGATAGGTCGGTAGCACGTTCGCGACGCCGGCCGCTTGCTGCCAGGCCTCGAAGGAGAGGATCTCGCCGCGCCGCCCGGGCCTGGCGTCGGCCCAGGCCCGGAAGTCCGCCTCGCCCTGGCCCTCGGGCAGCTCCTGCGCCGGCGCCGGCGCGGTGGCGATCAGGGCGGAAATGGCGACGCACCAGGTCGGGATGCGCGACGGCGGGATGGGGCACCTCATCACGCCGCAATAGCAAAGGCCGCCCGCGCGCGCGTCCCAAAATCGCGCTAAGCCGCCGTTAACCATTCCGCTTGAGTGAAGATTAGCCTCGATGCGCGAAGGGCGTGCAATGGAGGGCGTGCGTCCCGCGCCCGGAGGGACTTTGGATGCTGACGCGCAATGACAGCGGCCAGGCCGAACGCCGCGGCATTCTGACCCGCCTCGCCCGCGATGCGCGAGGCAATACGCTGGCGATCGTCGGCGCCGCGCTGATTCCGCTGACTGCGATGATCGGCTCGGGCATCGACATGAGCCGGGCTTATATGGCCAAGACGCGCCTGCAGAGCGCCTGCGACGCCGCCGCGCTCGCCGGTCGGCGGGTGATGACCGACGACGAGGTGGATGACAATGTCCGCGGCACCGCCAACCAGTTCCTGAACTTCAACTTCCCGCAGGGGCTCTACCAGACCGCCGCGTTCACGCCGACGATCACCAAGCCGGAATCGGGCACGGTGCGGGTGCAGATCCGCACCACCATCCCGACCACGATCATGGCGATGTTCGGCTTCGACTCGCTGCCGCTCAACGTCACCTGCGACGCCTCGCTCAACTTCGTCAACACCGACGTGATGCTCGTCCTCGACGTCACCGGCTCGATGGACTGGGACATCAACAACCGGACCACCCGGGACGAATCGGCGAAGAAGATCACCGCGCTGCGCGAGGCGGTGATGGCGCTCTATGACGAGCTGAAGCCGGTGCAGGACCAGCTCGAGGCGAACGGGCTCAGGCTGCGCTACGGGATCGTGCCCTATTCGAGCACGGTCAATGTCGGCGCGCTGATCCGCGCCGTCAATTCGGACTATCTGGCCGACAGCGTCGCCTATCAGAGCCGCGTCATCAACTATACCGACCCGAACTACGAGAGCCGGGAGGGCCCGCACACCTCGCTCGGCACCGAAAGCCGCAACAACGTCTCGCGATCGACCTGCAACAACTGGGCCGACGAGACGAGCACGTCGGGCTCGCCGCCCAATCCGGTGACGACGACGAGCTACGAGCTGGTCGAATTCACCGGCAGCCGCAACCGCAACGGCACCTGCACGCGCCGGGGCGAGCGGTGGGTCACCACCTACGAGGTCCGCAACTATGGCTCCGCCGGCTATACCTACAAGCAATCCGTCTATGACGTGAGCCGCTACAAGCTGGGCGAATCGATCCAGATCGCGCGCAACGCCAACGGCACCATCGCGAGCCCCGCCAGCTACAACCTGCAGGAGGCAGCGCTGCGCGTCCCCGGCGTCAGCACCCAGAGCGTGTCTTGGAACGGCTGCATCGAGGAGCGCCAGACGGTCAGCACGATCACGTCCGCGTCGGGCTTCAGCATTCCGGCCCAGGCCTATGACCTCAACATCAACCTGATCCCGTTCAACGACGCCAGCCGCTGGCGGCCGATGTTCCCGCAGGTCGTCTATCGCCGGACCCAGGGCTCGACCGAGGCCTCGAGCGGCAGCGCGCAATCGAGCGCGTCCTGCCCGCGCGAGGCGGTCCGGCTGAAGGCGTGGAGCCGCCGCGACATGCAAACCTATATCAACTCGCTCGATCCGGTCGGCAGCACCTATCACGACATCGGCATGATCTGGGGCGCCCGGATGATCTCGAACGGCGGCGTCTTCGCCGACAGCCCCGACACCTATAACGGCATGCCCGTCGCCCGGCACATCATCTTCATGACCGACGGGCAGATGGACACCGATCGCGGCACCTACGCCTTCCACGGCGTCGAGCAGAACGACCAGCGGGTGAGCGGCGGCACCTTCTCCAACAACGACGCCGATCTCGACAGCCGCCACACCCAGCGCTTCCGCATGGTCTGCAACTCGGCCAAGAGCCTCAACGTCTCGATCTGGGTGATCGCGTTCGGCACCTCGCTGACGTCGGAGATGATCGAGTGCGCGAGCAGCCCGAGCCAGGCGACCACGGTGGCCGACCGCGACGCGCTGATCGAGCGCTTCCGCCAGATCGGCAGCAATATCGGCGCGCTGAGGCTGACCCAATGAGCCACCGCGAACGCCTTGCGCGCCTGCTGCGCCTCCCCCGCCGGTCGCGCCTCGCGCGCGACCGCGCCGGCGTCACGATCGTCGAGTTCGCGATCGTGCTGCCGGTGCTGTGCATCCTCCTCGTCGGCACCTTCGAGCTTGGCTACCGCTCCTATGTCACCGCCGTCGTGCAGGGCGCGCTGCGCGAGGCGGCGCGCATGGCCACGGTCGGCGGTGTTTCGATGGACGAGATCGACGCGCATGTCCGCCAGCGGCTGAGCGATTTCGCGCGGCATTCGACGGTGACGACCAACGCCAGCAGCTATTTCGAGTTCGCCGACGTCGGCCAGCCCGAGACGATCACCAGCGACACCGCGCCGTTCGGCCAATATAATCCCGGCGATTGCTTCGAGGACGCCAACGGCAACGGCGCCTTCGATCTCGACCGCGGCCGCGCCGGGCTCGGCCAGGCCGACGATGTCGTGCGCTACCGCGCCAGCATCACCTATCCTGCGATGTTCCCCGTCGGAAGCCTGTTCGGCTGGCCGGACGACGTCACGGTGAGCGCTGAGACGATGCTGCGCAACCAGCCCTATGCCGGGCGCAACACGAGCGTGGTGATCGTATGCTGAGGCTTCTTCCCCTGCGCCGCCCCGCGGCGATGGCGCGCGCGCTGCGCGCGTGCACCAGCGGTCTCGCGCTGATCGAGTTCGCCTTCTCGCTGCCGGTGTTGCTGGTGCTCGCCATGGCCGGGCTGGAGACCGCCAATTACGTGATGGCGCAGCTCAAGGTCAGCAACATCGCGGTGATCACCGCCGACAACGCCTCGCGCGTGCGCGACAGCATCGACGAGGCCGACATCGTCCAGCTCCTCACCGGCGCCAGGATGAGCGCCTCCGACCTCGATTTCGCGCGGCACGGCCGGATCATCCTGTCCAGCGCCGAAGCCTCGCCCGACGGCAGCCGGCAATGGATCCGCTGGCAGCGCTGCACCGGCGCGCTCAACGTCGGCTCGCAATATGGTTCGCCGCTCACCGCCGGCGGCGCCCCGATCGTCGACGGCACCGAAATCTACAAGGCCAACCGCGTCGATCCGTCGGCCAATCCGAGCAGCCATCAGTCCTCGACGGTGACCGGATTCGAATTCCGCGGCAGCACGATTCGCGCCGCGCCCGCCACGGCGGTGATGGTGGTCGAGGTCGTCTACGACTATCAGCCGCTGATCCCGGCCAGCTTCCTGGAGGGGCGGCGCATCCGCTACCAGAGCGCGTTCAACGTGCGCCAGCGCAACGACCAGCTGCTGCGCAATATCGGCCGGATCACGCCGATGAGCTGCAATTCGTTCCAGGCCTAGGTCGAATAGCGGCATGCACGCCGGACGGCCGGGGCTGGCGCCGGGCGCGCGTTCGCGCTAAGCGTATTGCGTGTCCAACACACCTCTCACGATCGACCTGCCCCATTCGCTCGGCGCCGCCGAGGCAAGGCGAAGGATCGCCGGCGGCGCCGATACGCTCAGGTCCCACCTCCCCGCCGGCGCCCGGGTCAGCTCGGCCTGGACCGGCAACCGGCTCGCGCTGCGCGTCGTCGCGCTCGGCCAGCAGGTCGATGCAGCCGTCGAGGTGCACGAGGCGTTCGTGCGCGTCGAGATGCTGCTGCCGCCGGCGCTCGCCTTCATCCGTCCGCTGGTCGAGGCCGGCGTGCGGCGCGGCGGCGCGGCGATGCTGGAGGACCGGCGTGGCGGGGGCGCCTGACGCCCCTTGTGTCGCGGCGACGCGCCGCTAGCATCGCTCGCAAAAGCCTGGGGAGAGGCGCATGCGGCATATCGCGGTGATCGGGTCTGGCCCGGCGGGCTATTACAGCGCCGAGGCGCTCCAGAAGCAGTTCGGCGACCAGCTTTGCGTCGACATGATCGACCGGATGCCCGTTCCCTACGGCCTGATCCGCTTTGGCGTCGCGCCGGACCACCAGTCGATCAAGGCGGTCTACCGGCGCTACGAGAAGGTCGCGCTGTCCGACAATGTCCGCTTCGTCGGCAACGTCACCGTCGGCGAGCATGTCTCGATCGCCGAGCTGCTGGCGCTTTATGACGCGGTCATCCTCGCGACCGGCGCGCCGCGCGACCGCCCGCTCGACATCCCCGGCGCGGACCTGCCGGGCGTGATCGGCTCGGCCGCCTTCGTCGGCTGGTATAACGGCCATCCCGAATTCGCCGATCTCGATCCGCCGCTCGACGGCGACGCCGCCGCGGTGATCGGCAACGGCAATGTCGCGCTCGACGTCGCGCGCATCCTCTCCAAGGCCCGGGCGGAGTTCGCCGGCTCCGACATCGTCGGCCACGCCCTGGCGGCGCTGGAGCGCGCGTCGATCCGTGCCATCCACCTCCTCGGCCGGCGCGGGCCGCACCAGATCGCGATGACGCCCAAGGAGCTGGGCGAACTCGGCCATCTCGACGACGCGGCGCCGGTCGTCGATCCCGCCGACTTTCCGCCCGAGAGCGAGGATGCGCTGCTCGAGCCCGGCCTGCGCAAGTCGGTGAGCCACCTGCGCGAATTCGCGACGCTGCCGGCGGACAAGCGCAAGCGCATCATCTTCGATTTCTTCGCCAGGCCGATCGCGGTCGAGGGCGACGGCAGGGTCGAGCGGATCGTCGTCGAGAAGACCCAGCTCGACGAGCACCGCGCGGCGGTGGGCACCGGCGAGACCTACACGATCCCCTGCGGCCTCGTCGTCACCTGCATCGGCTACCGGACGCCGCCGCTCGAAGGCGTGCCCTATGAGGCGGATCGCGGCCGCTTCGCCAATTGCGAAGGCGTGATCGGCGGCGGGCTCTACTGCGTCGGCTGGGCGCGGCGCGGCCCGACCGGGACGATCGGCACCAATCGCCCGGACGGCTATGAGGTCGCCGAGAAGATCGCCGGGGCGCTCGGCGAGGGCGACAGCGGCAAGGCGGGAGGTGCCGGGCTCGACCGCCTGCTCGGCGAGCGTGGTGTCAAGATCGTCACCTTCCGCGACTGGCAGAAGATCGAGGCGGCCGAGGCGGCGCGCGCCCGCGAGGGCAGCCCGCGCGAGAAGTTCGTCGCGCTCGCCGAGATGCTGGCCGCGCTCGGGCGCTGAAGCGACGGGAGGGGACGAGGACGGGATGAGCGCTCATGTCTTCATCAGCCATGGCGGCGACGGCGACAGCCATGGCGGCGACGGCGAGGCGGCCGCGCTAGCCGCGCGGATCGAGGCGCTGGGCGCGACAGCTTGGCTCGCGCCGCGCGATCTCGCCGGCGGTGAGGATCCCGCCGACCAGGCCAGGCGAGCGATCGCGGGCTGCGCGGCCTTCGTCGTGCTGCTCCGCGAGGGCGCGGACGCGCCGCTGCGCGCCGAGATCGAGGCGGCGCGGGCCGCGGCGAAGCCGATCCACGCGGTTCGGCTCGCCGGCGCCGCGCCGGCCGCCGCGCTCGTCCCGCTGCTCGATGGCGCGCGGTGGACC
>JBDZVR010000024.1:0-44992 GCA_040255785.1 Sphingomonadales bacterium | reverse complement strand
CGGCGCTGGATACCGGGCGCTGGATATGCGTAAACCTATATCAGACCGACTCTAGGAAGCCTCCGAGAAGATCGAATCCGGCGGCCGCGATGGGGGAGCCGGCGGCTCAGATGCCCTGTGTGTAGGTCTCGCAGGCGGCCGGGTCGCCGCTCCGGAAGCCGAGGGTGAGCGCCTGCTGGCGCTGGGCGGCGGTGCCGTGGGTGAAGCTTTCGGGGACGACAACGCCCTGCGCGGCGCGCTGGAGCGTATCATCGCCGATCGCGGCGGCGGCGGTGAGGCCCTCGTCGAGGTCGCCCTCGTCGAGCGAGGCGCGCTCGGTCGCGGCCCAGACGCCGGCATAGCAATCCGCCTGCAGCTCCATGCGGACCTGAAGCGCATTGGCCTGGGCCTCGCCCGCGCGCTGCTGGGCGGCGCGGATGCGGTCGGTGACGCCGGCCAGCGTCTGGACGTGGTGGCCGACCTCGTGGGCGATCACATAGGCTTCGGGGAAGTCGCCGGGGGCGCGAAAGCGCTGCGCCAGCTCCTCGAAGAAGGCAAGGTCGAGATAGACCTTGTTGTCGGCCGGGCAGTAGAACGGCCCCATCGCGCTCTGCGCGGCGCCGCAGCCGGAGCGGGTGCCCCGCTGGTAGACGACCATGCCGGGCGGCCGATAGCGCTGGCCGGCGCGCTGGAACAGCTCGCTCCAGCGGTCCTCGGTCGAGGCGAGCACCTGGCAGGCGAAGCGCGCCTCGGCGCTCATCTCGCAGCTCCCGGCGCTCGCGCCCGGCTGCCCCGCCTGCTGCCCGGCCGGCGGGCGGTAGGCCTGCTGGCCATCGCCGCCGCCGAGCAGGTTGCCGAGCCCGCCGAACAGGAACAGCGCGATCAGGACGACGATGACGCCGCCAATGCCGAAGCGACTGAACACGAAGCCGATCAGCATTCCGGCCATGTTGCCGCCGATCCCGCCGCCGCCGAGCCGCAGCCCGCCGGACGAGCCGTCGTCGCCGCGAAACTCCACATTGTCGCTGGTCCGCCGGCCACCGAAGCGCATGGCACTCTCCCGCGCGCCATGGTGCGGCGCGAATATTACAGCATTGCAACTTGCATATCATCGCGCGCGGCGCGAGGGGAGCCGCTTATGGCCGACTCCCCCACGTCCCGGCGGCGGCGCGCGAAGACGGCCGAGCGGCTGCCCTTGCCGGACCAGGTCGCCCTCGTCCTCCAGGGCGGCGGCGCGCTCGGCGCCGAGCATCCGGTGAGCATCGTCCACCTCATCTATCGCAAGCATGGCTGGGAAGGGAGCGCGCGCGATTTCGAATTCTCGCGCGATTCGATGGAGCATCACTGGGGCGAGGGCCGCGCGGCGCTCGCCGAGACGGTGCGCCACGACGCCTTGCTCGCCCGCAATATCGTCGATGGCCGGACCGCGGCCTTCGACCTCGCCAACTAGAAAGGACTGCTGCCCATGTTCCTCAAAGGCAAGACCGCGCTCGTCACCGGCTCCACCTCCGGCATCGGCCGCGCCTGCGCGAAGGCGCTCGCCGCCGAAGGCGCGAACGTCGTCATCAACGGCTTCGGCGACCCCGACGAGATCGAGCAGGAACGCGCCGGGCTCGAGCGCGACCATGGCGTCAGGGCGCTCTATCACGGCGCCAACCTCACCCGGGTGAACGAGATCGAGGCGATGATGAAGGCCGCGACCGACGCCTTCGGCGCGGTCGACATCCTGGTCAACAATGCCGGCACCCAGCATGTCGCCCCGGTCGACGAGTTTCCGGTCGACAAGTGGGACCTGATCCTGGCGCTGAACCTCACCGCCGCCTTCCATGCGACGCGGCTGGCGGTGCCGGGGATGCGCGCGAGGAAGTGGGGCCGGATCATCTCGACCGCGTCGGCGCACAGCCTGGTCGCGAGCCCGAACAAGTCGGCCTATGTCGCGGCCAAGCACGGCCTTGCCGGCTTCACCAAGACGGTGGCGCTGGAGACGGCGACCGACGGCATCACCGTCAACTGCATCAGCCCGGGCTATGTCTGGACGCCGCTGGTCGAGAACCAGATCCCCGACACGATGCGCACGCGCGACATGACGCGCGAGCAGGTGATGAACGACGTCCTGCTCGCCGCGCAGCCGACCAAGCAGTTCGTCCAGCCCGGGCAGGTCGCCGCGCTCGCCGTGTTCCTTTGCCGCGACGAGGCGTCGGCGATCACCGGCGCGAACCTTTCGATCGACGGTGGCTGGACGGCGGCCTGAAGCGAAGCGCCCGGCGCGCCCGGGAGACCCCGTGGCGCACCGGGCGCGACGCCGTGTTCGCCTACTGGCTGGTCAGCTCGGAGACGGCGAGCGTCGCCGTGTTGAGCCGGCCGCTGCCATAGGTGCCGACCCAGATCTCGTAGCGGCCCGAAAGCGGGTTGTTGAACCGCACCATCGGGTTCAGCCCGCTCACGCCGCTGTCGTCGTCGCAATACCAGCGCCCGTCCGGCGCGTTGACGACGAGCGTCGTATCCGCGTCCGAGGCAACCGAGATGATGAGCGGCAGGCTGCCGGCGGAATAGACCAGGCGCACATCGGGCGCGTTGGAGATGAAGCCACGGCACGAGCGGCTGATCGCCCCCGCGGAATCGATATTGCCACCCGACTGCAGCTGGACGGTGTGCGGATCGGGCCGGAAGCCGGCGCGGAGCGTCAGCGTCGTATAATTGGGACGCAGGTTATAGTCCTGCGCGGTTGCCGGATAGGCGGCAGCCACCGCGGCCGCTGCCACGGCGAGAATCGTCTTCGCTTTCATTTGAACAAAATCTCCCCACTCTATGGGAGGGCGGCCAACGCTCCCACGCATTGGGTGCCCGAAGCGGCAACCGCGATCAAGCAAATTGTCTCGCCGGGCCTGTCCCCGCCAGCGGCGGCGCGAGCGCCCGCCCGAGCGCAGGCGCGCGCGGGGATGCGCGGCGCGCATGTCGAAAGGGTCGCGCAACCGGCGGCGACGCGCGCCTGAGCATCGCCTTTCGCGCCCCGCCGGCAAGGCGCCCGCCTTCGCCTCGGCGCAAGCGGCATTGCCCTCGGCGCGGCGCTGTCGCAGTGTCGGCGCGATGAGCGCGTTCCTCCTCGCCAGCCTGCTGATCTGCGCCGGCGCGCCCGATCCGGCGCCCGGCCCGCCCTGCATCCCGCTGCCCGCCAACTGGCGGCGGGTCGCGACCGAGGACGATTCGGCGCGGCTGAGGCGCGTCCGCGACGCCTGGGTGGTCGCCCTCGCCCAGGCGCGCGCCGACCATGCCGCCGAAATCGCCGCCGGCGGCATCCTCTTCGATCCCGACGCGGCGATGCTCGATTCAGCGCTTCCCGTCGGCGACTATGATTGCCGCACGATCAAGCTCGGCGCGCAGGCGAGCGGGCACGCGACCTACGTCGCCTATCCGGTCGAACATTGCCGGATCGGCCCCGGGCCGGAAGGCACGCTGAGCTTCGTCCGCCTCGATGGCGTGCAGCGGCCGATCGGGCGGCTGTTCCCGGATACGCGACGCCGCATGATCTTTCTCGGCACCGTCCAGCTCGGCGACGAGCAGCGCGCCTATCGCTATGGCGCCGATGGCGATCGCAACCAGGCCGCGGTGCTCGAACGGATCGGCGAACGGCGCTGGCGACTGGTCTTTCCGCGCCCGCATTTCGAATCGATGCTCGACGTGATCGAGCTCGTCCCGCGCGCGGGGCAATGACGATGATGACTCGAAGGGGAAAAAGTTCATGCGACACACGATGTTCGCCGCCCTGCTGTGGGGAGCGGCGATGACGATGCCGCTGGCAGCGCAGCCGACGGCCGATCCGGCCCTCGCCGAGGCGATCCGGAGCGACATGCCGGAGCTGATGGCGCTCTATCGCGACCTTCATCAGCATCCCGAGCTGTCGATGCAGGAGACGCGCACCGCCGGCCTGCTCGCCGCCGAGGCGCGGCGGCTCGGCTTCGTCGTGACGGAGCGCGTCGGCGGCACCGGCGTCGTCGCGGTGATGGAGAACGGGCCCGGCCCGGTGGTGATGCTGCGCGCGGACATGGACGCTCTCCCCGTCGCCGAACAGACCGGCCTGCCCTTCGCCAGCCAGGCGCGCGGCACCACGCGCGAGGGGCTCGCCACGGCGATCATGCACGCCTGCGGCCATGACACGCACATGGCAACCTGGGTCGGCACGGCGCGGCGGCTCGCGGCGCTGAAGTCGCAATGGTCGGGCACGCTCGTCATGATCGCCCAGCCCGGCGAGGAAACGAGCCAGGGCGCCAGGGCAATGCTCGACGACGGGCTCTTCACCCGCTTCCCGGTCCCGCAATATGCAATCGCCTTCCACGATTCGGCGACGCTGCCGGCGGGCGTGATCGGCTATTCGCCGGGGCCGGCGCTCGCCAATGTCGACAGCGTCGACATGGTCGTCCGCGGCGTCGGCGGCCATGGCGCCGCGCCCAACACGACGCGCGATCCGATCGTGCTCGCCGCGCGCATCGTCACCTCGCTCCAGACGCTGGTGAGCCGCGAGCTCGATCCGCTCGATTCGGCGGTGGTGACGGTGGGCAGCTTCCAGGCCGGCACCAAGCACAACATCATCCCCGACGAGGCGCGGCTGCTGATCACGGTCCGCAGCTACACGCCGGAGATCCGGCGACAGCTGCTCGACGGCATCCGCCGGATCGCGCGCGGCGAGGCGATCGCCGCCGGCGTGCCGGAGGAGCGGATGCCCGAGGTCACCGTGCGCGAGGCCGAGGCGACGCCGGCGACGGTCAACACCGACCGGCTGACCGACAGCACCATGGCACGCCTTCGCGAGCATTTCGGCGCCGAGCGCGTGCGCGCGACGCGGCCGGTGATGGCGGGGGAGGATTTCGGCCGCTACCGGCTCGCCGCGCCCGGGCTGGAGAGCCTGATGTTCTGGGTCGGCGGCGTGCCCCGGGACAAGTGGGACGAAGCCGGCGGCGACGCCTCGCGCCTGCCCTCGCTGCACAGCCCGTTCTGGGCGCCCGAGGCCGAAACGGTCATCGCCACCGCCACCGAGGCGATGACGGTGGCGGCGCTCGGCGTGCTCGGCCGGCGCTGAGCTGTCGCGCCGGGGCCGGGGCGGCGGCCCGCTAGAAGAGCCGCGTCAGCAGGTAGAAGAGCGCGCCGACCGTGGCCGAGGCGGGGATGGTGATGATCCAGGCGAGAACGACGTCGCCGGCGACGCCCCAGCGCACCGCCGAGGCGCGGCGGGCGACGCCGGCGCCGATCACGCTGCCGGTGATCGTGTGCGTGGTCGAGACCGGGATGCCGAGCAGGGAGGCGGCGAACACCATGATCGAGCCGCCGAGCGAGGCGCTGAACCCCTGGTGCTGCGAGAGCCGGGTGATGCGCGTGCCCATCGTCTCGATGATCCGCCAGCCGCCCATCAACGTGCCGAGGCCCATCGCCGCATAGCAGCTGATCGCCACCCAGTGCGGCACGTCGAACTCGCCGTTCAGATAGCCGGTCGAATAAAGCAGCACGGTGATGATGCCCATCGTCTTCTGGGCGTCGTTGAGCCCGTGGCTCAGCGAATAGGCGCCCGAGGAGACGATATGGAGAGAGCGCAGGATGCGCTCCGCGGCCCGGTTCGAGGTGCGCGCGAACATCCAGCTCGTCGCCAGCATGATCAGCATCGCGAGCATCATGCCAATGAGCGGCGAGAGCACGATCGCGATCAACGTCTTGTTGAGCCCGGTCCACTGGATGCCGACGAACCCGGCATGGGCGACGCCGGCGCCGACGATGCCGCCCACCAGCGCGTGGCTGGAGGAGGAGGGAATGCCCTTGAGCCAGGTGACGACGTTCCAGAACATCGCGCCGACCAGCGCGCCGAAGACCACGCCGGGCGTCACCAGGTCCTTGTCGATCAATCCCGCGCCGATCGTGTTCGCGACCGCGTGCAGGCTGGGGAAGGCGATGGCGAGGAAATAGGCGGCGAAATTGAAGAAGGCCGCGAAGGCGACCGCGGCGACCGGCTTCAGCAGGCGGGTGGAAACGACGGTCGCGATCGCGTTGGCGGCATCATGCAGGCCATTGAGGAAGTCGAAGGCGAGCGCGACCGCGATCAGGCCGATCAGGAGCGGGAGCGCGAGTTCGTACATCTCCCGGTCGCTCAGGCGTGGTCGATCACGATGCCGTCGATCTCGTTGGCGACATCCTCGAAGGCGTCGACGATCCGCTCGAGATGGTTGTAGAGTTCGCGCGCGACGACGAAGCGCAGCGTGTCGCCGGCGCCGTGCTCCGCAAAGGCGCGCTTGAGCCCGGCGGTATGGATTTCGTCGGCATGGCTTTCCATCCTGACCAGGCGTTCGGTGAGCTCGTTGAGCCTGGCGCCGTTGCGGGCGACATCGCGCAGCAGCGGGATCGCCTCGCCGGTCACGCGCGCGGCGTCGACGATGATCGCGGCCATGTCCTTCATCTCGGGCTCGAAGGCGCGCACGTCATAAAGGTCGATCGCCTGCGCGGCGGCCTGCATCTCGTCCACCGCATCGTCCATCGCCCCGATCAGGCTGGTGATCGCGCCGCGATCGAACGGCGTCAGGAAGGTGTGGCGCAGCGTGCGCAGCACGCGGCGGGTGATGTCATCGGCGTCGTGCTCGCGCTCGATGATCTCGCGGATATGGTCCCGCGTCGAATCGCCGCCCTCGAGCAGTCGCGACATCGCGTCCGCGGCGGCGATGATCGTCACCGCGTGCCGCTCGAACAGCTCGAAGAAATTGCCGCTCTTGGGCAGCAGCCGCTGGAACCAGGCGAACATCCAGTTGGCCCGCGAGCGCCCGGCCATCGTCGCCAGCGTCGAGGCGCGCCTGGTCGCGGCCGCGAACTCGGACGAATCGAACGAGCGGATGAGGTCGGCGAGGTCGCTCTCCTCGACCGCCTCGGCCGCCTCGGCGAGGGTGAACCAGCGCCGCTCGCGCTCGGCCTGTTCCATCCAGGTATCGAGCTCGCGATGGACGGCGAGCGGATAGACGTCGACGTCGATCATCAGCGAGGCGCCGTTGGGCTGGCGCTTGCGGTAGCGATAGGAGCCGAGCGGCGTCGGGCAGATGACGCCGACCACGCCCGCTTCCTCCTGCGCCTCGTGCGCGGCGGCGGCGTGCTTGTCGAGGCCGTGCTTGGGATTACCCTTCGGAATCACCCAGCGGCGCGTCGCCCGCGAGGTGATCAGGAGCACTCGCACCGGCGCGTCGAGTTCGGTTCCCTCGGTGCGGTACGGCAATGCGGCAATCTGTCGAATGGCTCGATTCTCCCCGAGCGCGAGCGCTCGCTTGCGATCCCAGCGCCCCCCTAGGGCCGACGGACGACGTTCGCAACCGTCATCGAACCATGTCGGCGCGCCCTCGCCATTTCCGCCGGTCCGGGCGCTGCCGAGGCGCGCAACCGCGAAGCGGATTGCGACGCGCGCCCGGGCCTCCTACGAATCGCGCATGGCCTCCGCCTGCGCGCCCACCCTCGTCTGCGGCATCGCCCGCTCGATCCTCGGCCAGCCATGGCGCTGGCGCGGCGGGGCCGAGGGCGACTCGGGCTTCGCGCCCGACGAGCTGGTCGACCGGCTCCTGCTCGCGCGCGGGGTCGAGCGGTCCGACCTTGCCCGCCACCGCGCGCCGAAGCTGCGCGACTTCATGCCCGATCCGTCCTGCTTTCTCGACATGGACAAGGCGGCGGCGCGACTCGCCGACGCGGTCGAGCGCGGCGAGCAGGTGACGATCTTCGGCGACTATGACGTGGACGGGGCGACCTCGGCGGCGCTGCTGGTCCGCCTGCTGCGCGGGCTCGGGCTGGATCCCGGCGCCTATATCCCGGATCGGCTGATGGAGGGCTACGGCCCGTCGGGCGAGGCGCTGGTTCGGCTGGCCGAAGGTGGCGCGCGGCTGATCGTCACCGTCGATTGCGGCGCGCAGGCGTTCGACGCGCTCGCCATGGCCCGCGCCGCCGGCGTCGACGTGATCGTCGTCGATCATCACAAGTGCGCGAGCCGGCTTCCCGATGGCCACGCCATCGTCAATCCGAACCGGCTCGACGAAGGCGCCGAGGCCGCCGCGCACGGCCATCTCGCTGCGGTCGGCGTCGCCTTCCTGCTCGGCGCGGCGCTGCTGCGCGAGCTGCGGGGACGCGGCTGCTTCGCGAACCGCGAGGAGCCGCGGCTCATCGACCTGCTCGATCTCGTCGCGCTCGGCACGGTCGCGGACGTCGCCCAGTTGCGCGGCCTCAACCGCGCCTTCGTGACGCAGGGGCTGAAGGTGATGGCGGCGCGGCGCAACGTCGGCCTCGCCGCGCTCGCCGACGCGGCGCGGCTGACCCGCGCGATCGAATGCCGCGATCTCGGCTTCGCGCTCGGGCCGCGGATCAACGCCGGCGGCCGGGTCGGCAAGTCCGATCTCGGCGTTCGCCTGCTCACCACCGAGGACCGCGCGGAGGCGGCGGCGATCGCGGCCGAGCTCGACCGGCTGAACGAGGAGCGCCGCGCGATCGAGGCGGCGGTGACCGAGGCGGCCGGGGAGCTGGCCGCCGCGCAGGCCAACCGCGCCGTCGCGCTGGTCGCCGCGCCCGGCTGGCATCCCGGCGTCATCGGCATCGTCGCCGGGCGGCTCAAGGAGAAGCTGCACAAGCCCGCCATCGTCGTTTCGCTCGGCGAGGACGGGCTCGGCAAGGGCTCGGGCCGCTCGATCGCCGGCGTCGATCTCGGCGCGGCGGTGCTCGCCGCGAAGGACAGCGGCCTGCTCGTCGCCGGCGGCGGCCACGCGATGGCGGCGGGGCTCACGGTCGAGGCCGAGCGGATTGCGCCCCTCGCCGACTTCCTCGACGAGCGGCTCGGCCCGCATGTCGGCGCAAGCCGCGACAATCGCGCGCTGCTGCTCGACGCCCTGGTCGCGCCGGGCGGCGTTAATGCCGGCCTGTGCGAGGCACTCGACGCGGGCGGGCCCTATGGTGCCGGCTGGCCCGGCCCGGCGGTCGCGACCGGCCCGGTCGGGATCGTCAGGGCGGACGTGGTCGGCGGCGATCACCTGCGTCTCATCGCCGCCGGCGCGGATGGGCAGCGGTTGAAGGCGATCGCCTTCCGCATGGCCGGAAGCGCGCTCGGCGAGGCCCTGCTCGCAGCGCCGCCGCACCGCCGGCTCTGGCTTGCCGGGCGGGTCCGGCGCGACGACTATCACGGCAACGGCGCGGCCGAGCTGCACCTGGAGGACGCCGCCTGGGCCGACTGAACCGGGGGAGCGGGGATGCGGCCGGCAATCGCGGCCCGCCACCCCGCTGCTTGACCCGGCGGGGCGCACCTCCTAAGGCCCGCGTCGCTTCGCGGCCCCATCGTCTAGCGGTCCAGGACGTCGCCCTTTCACGGCGAAAACACGGGTTCGAGTCCCGTTGGGGTCACCATCACCGGGCGCGGGCAAGGGCCGGGATGACGCCCGCTGCCGCGCACATCCGCCGCTCGCCGATCGACTCCCGGCCCGCTAGGCGCGCCGGGCGGTCGCCAGCGGCTCGGCGGTGACCGGATAGCCGGCATCCTCGGGGATGCAGAGGAACTTCTCGCCGCCGCGCTCCTCGATCCAGGGCGTGATCTTGCGCAAGCCATGACGCGCGGCATCGACGCGTGCCTCCTCGATCGAGGCGAAGCCGGCGAGCCGCTCGAGCGTCCGGCGGGTCGGGAAGATGGCATGGGCGCGCCCGGCGGCGATTTCGGCGAGCGTCTCGGTGGCGCTCGCCCAGAAGGCGCGCACCGCCTCCGCCTCGCGCGCCACCGGCTCGGGCCAGTCCGCCGCCGCCTCGGCGACGAAGAAGAGCGTGTCGAACCGCCGCGTTTCGCGGAAATTGGGGCACCAGCGCGCGAATGGCGTCAGCATGTCGGGCGACAGCTCGCCGCCCAGCCCGGTCTCCTCCACCGTCTCGCGCAGCGCCGCGATCCGCGCCGCCGCGTCCGCGCCCGGCAGGCGCGCGGCGGCCGCGCGGTCCTCCGGGTCGATCCGCCCGCCGGGAAAGGCGAGCGCGCCGCCGGCGAAGACCATGTCGGGGCTGCGCTCGATCATCAGCAGCTCGGGCGCACCCGAGCGACGCGCGCGCATCAGGATCAGGGTCGCGGCCGGGATCGGATCGGGCAGCGGATCGGACATCGCCCGCCCCTGCTAGCCGCGCCGCGCCAAAAAGTCATTTGTCGCGCGCGCTTTGCTGATGCTAGGCGCATTCGCGATGCGGGGCTTGAAGATCGTTCTGGCCATTGTCTCGGCGGCCTTGCTGGCCGCCGCCGCGCCCTTCGCGCCGCCGGAGGCGGGCACGCGCACCGTCTATCGCCACGCCACCCTGATCGACGGCACCGGCGCGCCGCCGCGCGCCGACATGGCGGTGGTGATCGAGGGCGAGCGCATCGTCGCGGTCATGGCCGATGCAGCGCTCGATCCATCCCGCCTCGATGGCGCGCGCGTGGTCGATCTCACCGGTCGCTGGCTGCTCCCCGGCCTCATCGATTCGCACCAGCACATGGCGACGCCGCCCGATCCGGCGCGCGCCCGTGCCTGGCTGCGCCGCGACATCTACAGCGGCATCACCGCGACGCGGATCATGGCCGACGACCTGCGCTCGATCGCCGAGCTCGCGCGCGAGACGCTGACCGGCGAGATCGCCGGCCCGGACCTCGCCTTCGCGGCGGTGATGGCGGGGCCGAGCTTCTTCGCCGATCCGCGCACCCGTTCGATCAGCGCCGGCTGGACGCCGGGGGAGACCCCGTGGGCGCAGGCGATCGACGATTCGACCGATCTTCGCCTCGCCGTCGCGCGCGCCAGGGGGACGGGCGCCACCGCGATCAAGATCTACGCCAACCTGCCGCCGCATCTCGTCCGCGCCATCGCCGGGGAGGCGCGCCGGCAGGGGATGCGCGTCTGGGCGCACGCGATGGTCTTCCCGACCACCCCGGCCGAGGTGATCGCGGCGGGGCCGGACACGATGTCGCACAGCTGCTATCTCGCCTACCAGCTTTCCGATCCGCCACCGCGGCGTTACCAGGACCGCTTCCCGGTGGACGCGGCGGCCTTCGCCGACGGCGACAATCCGGCCATGACGCGGCTGTTCGAGGAGATGCGCAGGCGGCGCATCATCCTCGACGCGACGCTCAACGTCTACGCCCAGGCGGACGCGCGCGCCGCGCGGCCGGGCGGGCAGCCCTATCACTGCAACCTCGCTCTCGCCGCGCGGCTCACCGACCAGGCGCGGCGGCTGGGCGTCGCCATTGCGGCGGGCACCGACGGCGACACGCCGGCGCGCGCGCCCTATCCGGCGCTGTTCGACGAGCTGGAGCTGCTCGTCGATCGCGCCGGGATGAGCCCGCTCGAGGCGATCCGGTCGGCGACCCGCACCGGCGCCGAGGCGATGGGCGAGGCCGACCGGCGCGGCACCGTCGAGCCGGGCAAGCTCGCCGATCTCGTCGTGCTCGCGCGCGATCCCGTCGCCGACATCGCCAACCTGCGCGCCATCGTCATGACCGTGAAGCGCGGCCGGGAATTCGCGCGCGCCGACTATGTGCCGATCAGCGACGAAGAGGCAGGGGATGAGGAATGAGCCGATCGACCGACGCACGCTGCTCGCCATGGGCGCCGGCGCGGCGACGCTGCCGCTCGTCGGCGGCGGAGCAATGGCGGCGGCGCCCGCCGGGCCGGGGATCGACGACATGCTGATCATCAACGCGCTCGGCGGATTCGATGACCCGAACCTGCCCCGCGCCGCCAATGTGGCGATCCAGCCCGACCGGGGCCGTCTCCTTTCGGCGCGGCTGATCGCCGATGCGCGCGCCTCCGGCCTCACCGCGCTCAACCAGACCATCGGCTATGTCGCCGGCGACGCCGATCCGTTCGAGGCAACGATGCGGGCGATCGCGCTGTGGGAAGCGCGCTTCGCAGCGATGCCGAACGACCTCCTGAAGGTGCGCACCGCCGCCGACCTGATGCGCGCCAGTCGCGAGCGGAAGATCGGCGTCATCCTCGGCTTTCAGAACGCGGCGATGGTCGGCGCGGACGCCAGCCGGATCGACATCTTCGCCGACCTGGGCGTGCGCGTCATCCAGCTCACCTACAACCCCGCCAACCAGATCGGCGAGGGCGCGATGGCGCCGGACAATCGCGGGCTGACCGAATTGGGGCGCGAGGTCGTCGCGCGGCTCAACGACAACCGCGTGATGGTCGATCTCTCGCACAGCGGCGAGCGGACCTGCCTCGAGGCCGCGCGCATCTCGCGCCAGCCGGTCTCGATCAACCATACCGGCTGCCGCGCGCTGGTCGACACGCCGCGCAACAAGACCGACGCCGAGCTCAGGCTGGTCGCCGAGCGCGGCGGCTTCGTCGGCATCTATTTCATGCCCTTCCTCAGCCCGGACAGCGTCGCCACGGCGGCGGACGTCGTCGCCCATGTCGACCATGCGATCGGCATATGCGGCGAGGACCATGTCGGCATCGGCACCGACGGCGGCACCACCGGCGTCGACGACATGGCCGCCTATCGCGCCGCGATCCGCGCCGAGGTGGAGGCGCGCCACGCCGCCGGCATCGCGGCTGCCGGCGAGAATCCGGACACCCTGCCCTTCGTCGAGGAGCTGAGTGGGCCCGGCCAGTTCCGCCGCCTGGTCGCCCTGTTCGAGCAGCGGGGCTATACGAGCACGCGGATCGAGAAGGTGATGGGACTGAACTTCCTGCGCTACGCGCGCGAGGTGTGGGGCGGATGAGCGCGCCACGGCTCGTCGGCGCCGAGGATGTCGAGCGCATCCTCACCTACGAGGCGTGCATCCCGCTGATGCGCGAGGCGATGATCGCGCTGTCGCAGGGGCGCACGCGACAGCTCCTGCGCGGCATCATCGATCTCGGCGGCGGCAATGCCTTCGGGGTGATGCCCGGAGCGATGCTGGATGGCGCGTTCGGCGCCAAGCTGGTCAGCGTCTTTCCCGGCAATGTCGCCGCCGGCGGCCTCTCGCACCAGGGCGTCGTCGCCCTGTTCGATGGCAGGAGCGGCGCGCCGCTCGCCTTCGTCGAGGCCGGCGTGCTGACCGGCATCCGCACCGCCGCCGCCTCGGCCGCCGCCACCGACGCGCTCGCCCGCCCCGACGCGAGCCGGCTCGCCGTGCTCGGCACCGGCGAGCAGGCGCAGCGCCACGTCGAGGCGATTCGCCAGGTGCGGCGCATCGAGCAGGTGACGATCTGGGGCCGCGACCCGGCCAAGGCGCGGGCGCTCGCGACCCGGCTCGGCGGCAGCGCGGCGGCGAGCGTCGTCGAGGCGACGAGGAACGCCGACATCATCTGCACGGTGACGGCCGCCGCCGAACCGATCCTCGCCAGCGCCCATGTCGCCGACGGGGCGCACGTCAACGCGGTCGGATCGAGCCGCGCCGGCCCGGCCGAGATCGCCGGCGACCTCGTTGCCCGCGCCCGCTTCTTCGCCGATCATCGCGAGGGGGTGCTCGCGCAGGGCGCCGAGTTCATCCGCGCCCGCGAGGCGGGCCTGATCGGCGAGGATCACGTGCTCGGCGAGATCGGAGAGGTGATGGCCGGCGCGATCCCCGGCCGCCTCGGGCAAGGCGACGTCACGCTCTACAAGTCGCTCGGCAGCATCGTCCAGGATCTCGCCGCCGCCGATTACGTCGTCCGCGCGCTCGGCGGCTGAGCGGCGCCGTTTCCGCGGTCGCTGCAACCGGTCGCGCGGGCGGGCGTTGATCGTCCCGCGGGGCGGGCCGGACGAGGAGCCGACCGGCATGAGCGACGACATCGTAGAAATGATCCACGAGGACGGCCTGCCCGGCCACGAGAGCGAGCTCGAGCCAAAGCCCGCCTGGCAGCCGCTCCATCCCGGCGCCGGCCGCCTCGACGGCAAGGTCGCGATCGTCACCGGCGGCGACAGCGGCATCGGCCGCGCGGTGGCGGCGCTGTTCGCGCGCGAAGGCGCCGACGTGGCGATCGTCTATCTGCTCGAGGGCGACGATGCGAAGGAGACGGCGCGGATCGTCGAGGCGGAGGGCCGGCGCGCGCTGGCGCTGCGCGCCGACATCGGCTCGCGCAAGATGTGCGAGCGCGTCGTCGCCGACGTGATCGACACGTTCGGACGGCTCGACATCCTCGTCAACAATGCCGGCGAGCAGCATGCCGACAAGGACATCCGCGACATTACCGACCAGCAGCTCGAGCGCACTTTCCAGACCAACGTCTTCGGCATGTTCTACATGGTCCAGGCCGCGCTGCCGCATCTCGACGAGGGCGCCGCGATCATCAACACGACCAGCGTCACCATGTACGAGGGATCGGCCGAGCTGCTCGACTATTCCGCCACCAAGGGCGCGATCACCGCCTTCACCCGCTCGCTCTCGCAGAACCTCATCGCGAAGGGCATCCGCGTGAACGCGGTCGCCCCCGGCCCGATCTGGACGCCGCTCAATCCCTGCGGCGGCGCGCCGCCGGAGAAGATCGCCCATTTCGGCGAGAGCACGCCGATGGGCCGGCCGGGCCAGCCCAACGAGGTCGCGCCCTCCTTCCTGTTCCTCGCCTGCGCCGATTCGAGCTACATGGCGGGGCAGGTGCTGCATCCGAACGGCGGCACCATCGTCAACGGCTAGCCTGCGACGAGGGGGTGGTGGAGCCGAGGGGAATCGAACCCCTGACCTCTGCAGTGCGATTGCAGCGCTCTCCCAGCTGAGCTACGGCCCCGTCCCGGGGCGCACCAGATAGCGGCGGGCGCGGCCCGATGCAATGGGCGCTGCAACAAAGAGTCGCGCCCCGGGAGAGAAGACGATGAGCAACCGCGGCTGGCATCTCGTAGCGCGTCCCAGAGGCTTGCCGACGCCGGACGATTTCGCCCTGCGCGAGCTCCCCGCGGCGGCGCTTGGCGAGGGCGAGCTGCGCGTTCGCAACCGCTGGCTCTCGGTCGATCCCTACATGCGCGGGCGGATGAACGACGCGAAAAGCTACGTCCCGCCCTTTGCGCTCGACGCGCCGATGCAGGGCGGCGCGCTCGGCGAGGTGGTGGAAAGCCGCGCCGGGGATTTCGTCCCCGGCGACCTCGTCGTCCATATGCTCGGCTGGCGCGAGGAGGCGGTCGGTTCCGCCGCCGCGTTCACGAAGGTGCCGGCGCTCGGCGTTCCTGACCAGCTCTGGCTCGGCAATCTCGGCCTCACCGGTGGCACCGCCTATTTCGGGCTGCTGCGCGTCGCCGAGGCGAAGCCGGGCGACATCGTCTTCGTTTCGGCCGCCGCCGGCGCGGTCGGCTCGGCGGTGGTCCAGATCGCCAGGGCGAAGGGCATGGAGGTGATCGGCTCGGCCGGTGGCGCGGAAAAATGCGCCTTCGTGCGCGAGATCGGCGCCGACCGGGCGATCGACTACAAGGCCGGCCCGGTGCTGGACCAGCTTCTCGAGGCGGCGCCCGGCGGGATCGACGTCTATTTCGACAATGTCGGCGGCGACCATCTCGACGCCGCGCTCGCCGCCGCCCGGCCATTCGGGCGCTTCGCGATGTGCGGCATGATCGAGGACTACAACACCGGCTCCGCCCACGTCTTCCGCCACGCGATGAAGATCGTCGGCGCGCGGCTGACGTTGAAGGGCTTCATCTACACCGACTTCCTCGCCGATCTGCCCCAGTTCCACCGCGACATGGGCGAATGGATCGCGAATGGCCAGGTGACGTCGCGCGAAACCGTGCGCGAGGGCATCGAGGCGATGCCGCAGGCCTTCCTCGACCTCTTCAGCGGCGGGAATATCGGCAAGATGCTGGTGCGGCTCTAGGCGAGCGCCGCCGCGCGCCGGCCGATCGCGGCGAGATCGGCGACGAACTTCCCATATTCCGCCGCGCGGTCGTCGCGCACGCGCAACAGGAAGCTGGGGTGGACGGTCACCCAGGTCTCGCCCGCCCCGTCCAGCACATGGCCGCGGCCGCGCAGCGCCGAGATGGTCACCGCCTTGCCGAACAGCGCGCGCGCCGCCGTCGCCCCCAGCGCCACCGTCACCACCGGCCGGACCAGCTCCAGTTCCTGCCGCAGCCACCAGCGGCAGGCGGCGATCTCGCCGGCATCGGGCCTGTCGTGGATGCGGCGCCTGCCGCGCGTGACAAACTTGAAATGCTTGACTGCGTTGGTGACGTAGGTACGCCGCCGGTCCACCCCGGCGTCGGCGAGCGCCCGGTCGAACAGCCGGCCCGCCGGCCCGACGAACGGACGCCCGGCGATATCCTCCTGGTCCCCCGGCTGCTCGCCGACGAACAGCATCGCGGCATCGGCCGGTCCCTCGCCGAATACGGTCTGCGTGGCGCGGCGATAAAGGTTGCAGCGGCGGCAATGCGCCGCCTCGTCGCGCAGCGCCGCCCAGGCGGCGGCGGCGTTGGTGATGCCGGCCATGATCGCCCAACGCACCGCGCCATCGCTTTCTCCACATTTGACTTTTTGCCGCGCGGAGGCGGAGGAAGGGGGGCGCGGACGCGGGAGACGAGGCATGAAACGGGCGACGCTGGCGGCGGCACTCTTCACCGACAAGGCGCTGGAGCGCAACGCGGTGCTGCTGATCGTGCTGGCGCTCAGCCTGCTGTTCCTCATTCTCGGCCTCGCGGGCCGACCGAGCTGGCTGTGGGGCCTCGCCGCCACCGGGCCGCTTGCGCTGATCGGGCTCCACGATCTCGCCCAGACCCGCCATTCACTGCGCCGCACCTATCCGCTCACCGCCCGGGCGCGCTGGTTCTTCGAATGGCTGCGGCCGTTCCTGCGCGCCTATATCGTCGAGAGCGACCTCGACGGACGGCCGTTCAGCCACGACGATCGCGCGCTCGTCTATGCCCGCGCCCATGCCGACGAGGACGCCCATCCCTTCGGCACCGAGCTCGACGTCTATTCCGGCGAATATGAGTGGCTCGCCCATTCGATCGCGCCCAATCCCGACGCCCCGCTCGACAGCCGCGTCACCGTCGGCAACGACCAGTGCCGCCGGCCCTACGCCGCGTCGCGGCTCAACATTTCGGCGATGAGCTTCGGCGCGCTTTCGGCGCGCGCGATCGAGGCGCTGAACCTCGGCGCGAAGCGCGGCGGCTTCTACCACGACACCGGCGAGGGCGGCATTTCGCCCTATCACCTGATGCACGGCGGCGATCTCGTCTGGGAGCTGGGTTCGGGCTATTTCGGCGCCCGCGACGGGCAGGGCCGGTTCGATCCCGAGCGCTTCCGCGACCGCGCCGCCGCCGAGGCGGTGAAGATGATCGAGATCAAGCTGAGCCAGGGCGCCAAGCCCGGCCATGGCGGGCTGCTCCCCGGCGTCAAGGTGACGAGGGAGATCGCCGAGACGCGCGGCGTGCCGCAAGGGCGCGACTGCCTGTCGCCCGCCGCGCACGCCACCTTCTCGACGCCGGTCGAGCTGGTCGAGTTCGCCGCCAGGCTGCGCGAGCTTGCGGGCGGCAAGCCGGTCGGGATCAAGCTCTGCGTCGGCTATCCGCACGAGCTGTTCGCAGTGGCGAAGGCGATGATGAAGACCGGCATCTATCTCGACTTCATCGTCATCGACGGCGCGGAGGGGGGCACCGGCGCGGCGCCGACCGAGCTGTCCGACCGCGTCGGCATGCCGCTGCGCGAGGGGCTGATCATCGCGCGCAACGCCCTGGTCGGCGCCGGCATCCGCGACCGGGTGAAGCTCGCCGCCTCCGGCAAGGTGGCGAGCGGCGCGGCGCTGGCGATGAACGCGGCGCTCGGCGCGGACTGGTGCAACGCGGCGCGTGCCTTCATGTTCTCGCTCGGCTGCGTGCAATCGATGCGCTGCCACACCGATACCTGCCCGACCGGTGTCGCCACGCAGTCGGCGGCGCGCCAACGCGGGCTGGTGGTCGAGGAGAAGGCCGAGCGCGTCGCCAATTTCCACCGCGCGATGATCCGCGCGCTGCACGAAATCGTCGTCGCCGCCGGACTCGATTCACCCGACCAGTTCCGCCCCTCGCACCTGCGCCAGCGGATCAACGTCGCCGAGATGCGGCAGATGGACCAGGTCTACGAATTCGTCGAGGACGGCGCGCTGCTCGGCGAGATCGACCCGACCAGCCGGGTCGGCCGCTGGTGGCTGCAGGCCAGCCCGGACAGCTTCCGCCAGGGCGCGCTCGAGGCGGCGTAGGCGCGCCGGGGCGCGAGGATCGGGGTGCGGGAGCGCCGGCTCCGCATCATTTCCCCCACTTTTTCAGGGTCGGGCGCCTGTTGAGCGCCGGCCCAGGCCTGCGCGCCTAGCGCCCGAGCATGTTCTCCGGCACGACGACGCGGTCGAACGTCGCCTCGTCGACGAGGCCGAGCTCGAGCCCCGCCTCCTTCAGCGTCAGGCCCTTCTGGTGCGCGTGCTTGGCGATCCGGGCGGCGCTGTCATAGCCGATTTCGGGGGCGAGCGCGGTGACCAGCATCAGCGAGCGGTTCATGAGGTCCGCGATGCGCTGCTCGTCCGGCTCCATGTCGTCGAGGCAGCGCGCGGTGAAGCTCTCCATCCCGTCCGAGAGCAGGTTGATCGAGCGCAGCACCGCCGCGCCGATCATCGGCTTGAACACGTTGAGCTCCATATGGCCCTGCAGTCCGCCGACGGTGACCGCGACATGATTGCCGATCACCTGCGCGCACACCATCGTCAGGCTCTCGCACTGGGTGGGGTTCACCTTGCCCGGCATGATCGAGCTGCCCGGCTCGTTCTCCGGCAGCCGCAACTCGCCGAGGCCGCAGCGCGGGCCGGAGCCGAGCAGGCGGATGTCGTTGGCGATCTTGCTGAGGCCGACCGCGATCACGTTGAGCGCGCCGGACAGCTCGACCATCGTGTCGTGCGTCGCCAGCGCCTCGAACTTGTTGGGCGCGGTGACGAAGGGCAGGCGGGTGAGATTGGCGACCTCCGTCGCGAACTTCTCGCCGAAGCCCCTGGGCGCGTTGAGCCCGGTGCCGACGGCGGTGCCGCCCTGCGCGAGCTGATGGAGCCGGGGCAGCGCCGCGCGGACGCGCTCGATCCCGGCCTCGATCTGGCGCGCATAGCCCGAAAACTCCTGGCCCAGCGTCAGCGGCGTCGCGTCCTGCAGGTGGGTGCGGCCGATCTTGACGATCCGGTCCCAGGCCGCGGCCTGCGCGGCGAGCCGCTTGTGGATGGTGGCGAGCGCCGGGAGCAGCCGGTCGTTGACGGCGCGCGCCGCCGCGATGTGCATCGCGGTCGGGAAGCTGTCGTTGGAGGACTGGCCCTTGTTGACATGATCATTGGGGTGGACGGGCGCCTTGCCGCCGCGCTTGCCGGTCAGGATCTCGTTGGCGCGGCCGGCGATCACCTCGTTGGCATTCATGTTGGACTGGGTGCCCGAGCCGGTTTGCCAGATGACGAGCGGGAACTGGTCGTCATGCTCGCCGGCGGCGACTTCGCCGGCGGCCTGCTGAATCGCTTCGGCGAGCTTGGCATCGAGGGCGCCCTCGCGCGCGTTCACCCGCGCCGCCGCCTGCTTCACGAAGCCCAGCGCGTGGACGATCTCGACCGGCATCCGCTCGTTCGGCCCGAACGGAAAATTCTCGATCGATCGCTGGGTCTGCGCACCCCAGTAGGCGTCGGCGGGGACCTCGATCGGTCCGAAGCTGTCGGATTCGGTGCGGGTATTGGCGCTCATCTCGCTTTCCCTGTCCAATGTCGCGCCGCTGGTAGAACGATAAGGCGGCAAGGTGAAGGGGGCTGGCGGCGTCAGCGCGCGAGCGTCGCGACGATCCAGTCGGCATAGGCCGACACGCGCGTATAGACCACCACCGGTTCGTCCACGGCGCAGCCCGAGCCGCGGCTGACGATCCCGATCAGCCGGTCGTCGCCGTCCGGCGAGGTCTCGACCAGCGGTGCGCCCGAATCGCCGACGCAGGTGTCCCGCGCGTCGGTGCCGGCGCAGATCACGCGACGCGTCGCCTCCTCCCCCCGCGCGCCCAGGGCGGCGCAGCGGGCGGGATCGCGCAGGAACAGCCGCGCGACGCGCAGCTCGTCGGAAAGCTGCGCGGCGAGCGTGCCGAAGCGGTTGCGCCCCTGCCGCGCCAGCTCGCCCTCGAACAGGCTGGCGAAGCCGAGCGCGGTTGCGCTTGGCGAGGGCGTATCGCTGCGTGCCGGCGCCGCCACCAGCGGGCCGGCGATCTCGGCCAGCCGAACCAGCGCGATATCGTTGGCCTGGCTGCGCGGATCGTAGCCGGGGTGGACGACGAGGCGCGCGAGGCGGACGCGCGCATCCGCGGCGACGTCGCCCAGCCGGTCGCGCCCGACCGCGACGGCGAGATCGTCGAGGGCCATCCGCTCGCCCGACGGGGTGAAGAAGCAATGCGCGGCGGTCGCGATCCAGCGCGGCGCGATCAGCGTGCCGCTGCAGAAATAGACGCGCCGCTCCCCCGACTGGCGCGAAAAGGCGGCGACATAGGGATAGCGCGCCGCGCTCGCCGGCGCGCCCGGCCGCCAGTCGCCCTCGCCGCCCGCTTGCGCCGCACGCGCGCCGACGGGGCCGGTCGCGAGGAGCAGAACCGCGGCGAAGCTGGCGGCGAGGCGCCTATTTCTTGCGCTTGAAATCCACCGAAACGACATTCGACCCCCCCTCGATCGGCGCAGCGGCCGGCGCATCATTTTCCGCCGGATCGGGCGCCTCGACGCCGCCTTCGTCGGCGTGCGCCTGGAACTGGAGGGCGAAATTCACCGCCGGATCGTGGAAGCCGGTGATCGCCGAGAAGGGGATGAAGAGCTTCGCCGGCGTCTGGTTGAAGGAGAGGCCGACCTCGAACCCCGCGTCGCGCACCTTGAGGTCCCAGAAGCGGTTCTGGATCACGATCGTCATCTCGTCGGGAAAGCGCTCGACGAGATGGCGGGGAATGTCGACCCCGGCCGCCTGGGTCTTGAAGGTGATGTAGAAGTGATGGTCGCCGGGCAGGTGCCCGGTCGCCTCCACCTCGCCCAGCACCCGGCCGACCACCGCGCGCAACGCCTCCTGGACGATCTCGTCATAGGGAATCAGGCTGTCGGGCGGCATGTCGCTCATGAGCGCGACTCGTAACGTGGCGCGGGATGCGGTCAAGCGCATTGCATCGCCGCCGCCGCCCGGCCTATCGCTCGCCGGGCAAGGAGGACGGACGCAGCCATGCCGATCGACGCCACGCAGCCTTACGACAACGACAATATCTTCGCGCGCATCCTCCGGGGCGAGATCCCCTGTCGCAAGGTCCACGAGGACGAATTCGCCCTCGCCTTTCACGACATAAACCCGCAGGCGCCGGTCCACGTCCTGGTCGTGCCGAAGGGCGCCTGGGTCTCGTGGGACGATTTTTCGGCGCGGGCGAGCGAGGCGGAGATCGCCGGCTTCGTGCGGGCGGTGGGCAAGGTGGCGCGCGACCTCGGCCTGGTCGCGCCGGGCTACCGGCTGCTCGCCAATGTCGGCCCGAACGCCGGTCAGGAAGTGCCGCATCTGCACGTCCACCTGTTCGGCGGCGCCCCGCTCGGACCGATGCTCGCCCGCCCGGGCTGAAGCGCGCAGCCTTCGATTGTGCCTTGCGGCTCAAGATTTTGCGGTTAGGCTCCGCGCCCGTCGCACCCGCGGCCGCGCAAGGCCGCGCATCTGTTGGGGGAAGTTATATGATTTTCGGCCGCGTCAAGCCTCTCGACGCTATCCTCGCGACCGCCGAGAAGAAGTCGCTGAAGCGATCGCTGGGCGCGATCCAGCTCACATTGCTTGGCGTCGGCTGCATCATCGGCACCGGCATCTTCGTGCTCACCTCGGTCGGCGCGCAGAAGGCGGGGCCGGGCCTCATCGTCTCCTTCGTCATCGCCGGCACGGTCTGCGTCGTCGCCGCGCTGTGCTATGCCGAGATCGCCGCGATGGCCCCGGTGGCCGGCTCCGCCTATACCTACAGCTATGCGGTCCAGGGCGAATTGCTCGCCTGGACAGTCGGCTGGGCGCTGCTGCTCGAATATGCGGTCGGCGCCGCCGCGGTCGCGGTCGGCTGGTCCAACTATTTCTCGGGGACAGTGCTCGCCCATTCACTGGGGATAGAATTACCCAC
Source organism: Sphingomonadales bacterium (assembly GCA_040255785.1). Taxonomy (GTDB): domain Bacteria; phylum Pseudomonadota; class Alphaproteobacteria; order Sphingomonadales; family Sphingomonadaceae; genus Allosphingosinicella. Next base: position 22,989 of record JBDZVR010000024.1, on the reverse strand, counting down.
CTGGCTCGTCGCCGGGCCGGTGATCTTCGGCGGTGCCCCCGGCGGCTTCATCAATCTTCCCGCGGCGGCGATCGCGCTGCTGATGACCGGCCTGCTGGTCATCGGCACCAGCGAGAGCGCGAAGTTCAACGCCTTCCTCGTCGCGATCAAGATCACCGCGCTCACCGCCTTCGTCATCCTGACCTTCCCCGCGATCGATGCCGACAATTTCAGCCCGTTCATGCCCGCCGGCGTGTTCGGCGGCTTCGGCACCGGCGTCGGCGTGGTCGGCGCGGCGGCGACGATGTTCTTCGCCTATGTCGGCTTCGACGCGGTCTCGACCGCGGCCGAGGAAACCCGCAACCCGCAGCGCAACGTGCCGATCGGCCTGATCGGCAGCCTGCTCATCTGCACCCTCTTCTACATGCTGGTCTCGGCCGGCGCCGTCGGCGCGATCGGCGGCGCGCCGGTGATGGGCGCGGACGGCGTCCCGCTCACCACCGGTTCGGAGGAGCTCGCGCGCCAGTGCGCGATCCCCGAATATGCGCAGATGCTGGTCTGCTCGAACGAGCCGCTCGCCCATGTGCTGCGCGCGATCGGCTTCGGCACGATCGGCAACCTGATCGGCTATGCCGCGTTCATCGCGCTGCCCTCGGTCGTGCTGATCCTGCTGTTCGGCCAGACCCGCATCTTCTTCGTGATGGCGCGCGACGGCCTGCTGCCCGAAAAGCTCGCCACCGTCCATCCGCGCTGGCGCACCCCGCACATCGTGACGCTGATCACCGGCTGCGGCGTCGCGATCGGCGCAGCCTTCTTCCCGGTCGGCCAGCTCGCCGACATCGCCAATGCCGGCACGCTCTACGCGTTCCTGATGGTGGCGATCGCGGTCTGGCAGCTCCGCCGCAAGGATCCGGGCCGCGCGCGGCCGTTCCGGGTGCCCGCGCTGCCGGTAGTGGCGGTCCTGACCATCGCCGGCTGCCTGTTCTTGTTCTTCAACCTGCCGACCTCGGCGATGCTCTCGATCCCGGTGTGGGGCGTGTTCGGAATCCTGATCTACTTCCTCTATTCCTATCGCCACAGCCATGTCGGTCGCGGCATCATCGATGTGCCGGAGGCCGATGTGCCGGACCTCGAGCCGAGCGCGCCCGGCACCGAATAGACGAACGGCCGGGCGGATCGGCAACCCGCGCGGGCCATGCGGCGTTCATCCCTTCGAGGAGACGCCCCATGGCCACGCCCCCCGATCCGCCCGATCCGCCACTGCCGACCGAGCCCGCGCGGCCGACACAGCCGCCGCCGGAGGTCACCCCGCCGGTGCCCGATGTCGATCGGCCCGACCCGGGCGCCTATCCGCCGCCCAATACGGCCTGATGGGCAGCAGATAGCGAGCCCTGGCGAAACGGCGCCGGGCCCGGCGCCAGCCGCCGAGGCGGTGCGGTGGCGGAAAGCCTGCTCTCAGGCGCCGGACACGCTCGCCCCGACCTCCCCGGCGGGGCGATGGCCTTTTTCGCCGATGTCGATCCGGCCTAGCTTCGGCCCAGCCGCGCCGCGACCAGCGCGGCGAGCTCGGTCTCGGGCCGCGCGCCATAGTGGGAAATCACCTCGGCCGCCGCGATCGCGCCGATCCGCAGCGACTCCTCGAGGTCGTGCCCCCGCGCCTGTCCGGCGAGGAAGCCGGCCGCGAACAGGTCGCCCGCGCCGGTGGTATCGACCACCCGCGCGACCGGCTCGGCCGGCACGGCGACGCGCGCGCCGCGCTGGCAGCCGATCGCCCCCTTCTCCGAGCGGGTGACGACCAGCGTCTCGACCTTGTCCTTCACCGCCTCGATCGCCGCCTCGCAATCGTCGATGCGGGTCAGCATCCTGATCTCCGCCTCGTTGGCGAAGAGCGTGTCGATCCGGCCCTCGTCGATGAGCCGGTTGAAGCCTTCGCGGTGGCGATCGATGCAGAAGGTGTCGGAGAGGGTGAAGGCAACCTTGCGGCCGGCGCGGCGGGCGATGTCGATCGCCTTGATCATCGCGTAGCGCGGCGTCTGCGGATCCCACAAATAGCCTTCGAGGTAGAGCGTCGCCGCGCTCTCGATCTGCGCCGGATCGAGCGCCTCCGGCGGCAGCAGCTGGGCGGCGCCGAGAAAGGTGTTCATCGTCCGGTGCGCATCCGGCGTGACTAGCACCATCGAGCGCGCGGTCGGCTGGCCGAGATCGGCGGCGGGCGTGGTGAACTCGACACCGGTCGCGGTGAGATCGTGGCGATAGAATTCGCCGAGCTGGTCCGGCGCGACCTGGCCGATGAAGCCGGCGCGGCCGCCAAGCGCCGCGATCCCCGCCGCGGTATTCCCCGCCGAGCCGCCCGAAACCTCGCGCGCCGGGCCCATATGCTCGTAGAGGCGGGTCGCCTCCTCGGCGTCGATCAGCCGCATCATTCCCTTGGTCAGACCCTCGCGCGCGAGGAAATCGTCATCGCAGTCGGCGATGATGTCGACGATCGCGTTGCCGATGCACAGCACGTCGAGGCGGGTCTCGGGCATGAAGGCGCTCCTGCAGGGAAGATCGCGCGCGGCCTAGCCGGGCGAAGGCGGCGTGGTCAATCGCGGTGGCGCGCAGCGCGCCGCTCCCTCCTCCTTCTTTCTCCCCGCCCGCACTTTCGGGAGGGGAGATCGCGCCGGGGTGATCGCGCCATTGACGGCTGGTAGCGGGCGTTCGCATAGCGGGGGCGGATGACGTTCAGCGCAATTGCCTTTGCCGCCGGCCTGGCGAGCGCGCTCGGCTTCGCGCCGACCGGCTGGTGGCCGCTGACCATCGCCGCGACCGCGGTGATGATCGAATTGGTGCGGCGCGCGCCGGGGCTGCGCGCGGCGCTGGCGCGCGGCTGGTGGTTCGGCTTCGGCCAGTTCGCGCTCGGCCTCAACTGGATAGCAACCGCCTTCACCTTCCAGTCGGCGATGCCGGCCTGGCTCGGCTGGATCGCGGTGGCGCTGCTCTCGCTCTATCTCGCCATCTATCCCGCGCTCGCTGCGGGGCTGGCCTGGAGCGCCGCGCGCCGCCGGTCGGCCGCCGCGCTCGTCCTCGCCTTCGCCGCCGCGTGGATCGCCGCCGAATGGCTGCGCGCGACCATGTTCACCGGCTTTGCCTGGAACCCGCTCGGCGTCGTGCTGCTGCCGACCGGCGTCGCCTGGTTCGCACCCTGGCTCGGCACCTACGGCCTGTCCGGCATCGCCGTCCTGCTCGCCGGCGCGCTGGCGCTGGCCTGTCGCAGGGACGGGCGGCCGGCGGCGGCGATCCTCGTCCTGCTGCTGCTCGGCGGCGCCGGCGTCGCCCGGCTGGTCCATGGCGCCGCGCCGGCCGGGGAAGGGCCGCCGCTGCGCATCGTCCAGCCCGATATCGGGCAGGACGAGCGCTGGAGCCCCACCTTCGCGCTCCGCAACCTCGCGCGGCTCGGCGAGCTTTCGCGCGCGCCGCCGGCCGAGGCGCCGGGGCGCATCCTGATCTGGCCCGAATCGGCGGTGACCGATCCGCTCGAGGACCAGCGGCTGCTGCGCGACGATGCCCAGTTCGCGCTCGCCGCGACGCGCGAGGCGGTGCGACGGATGATCGGCCCGGGCGAGTTGCTGCTGACCGGGGGCATCGGCCTCGAATCGGCCGACCGGATGGCGGCGACGGGGGCGACCAACTCGGTCTACGCGCTCGCCCCGGACGGGCGCATTCTCGCGCGCTACGACAAGGCGCATCTCGTGCCTTATGGCGAATATCTGCCGATGCGCCCGCTGCTCACCGCGATCGGCCTGTCGCGGCTCGCCCCCGGCGACCTCGATTTCCGGGCCGGACCGGGCCCCGGCACCGCGACGCTGCCGCTCGCCGGCCGGGTCGGCTTCCAGGTCTGCTACGAGATCATCTTCTCCGGCGCGGTCGTCGACCGCGGCGATCGGCCGGACTGGATCTTCAATCCCTCCAACGATTCCTGGTTCGGCGACTGGGGGCCGCCCCAGCACCTCGCCCAGGCGCGGCTACGGGCGCTCGAGGAAGGGCTGCCGGTGGTGCGCGCGACGCCGACCGGAATCTCCGCCGTGATCGACGCCGACGGGCGCATCGTCGCGAGCCTGCCGCTGCACGCCGCCGGCGCGATCGACGCGCGGCTGCCGCCGCCGCGCGCCGCGACAGCCTTCGCCCGCTTCGGCAACACGCTGCCGCTCGCCTTCGCGCTGCTGCTCGCGCTCGCGGCGATTGCGGTCCGCCGCAAGCCGCGCTAGAGAGCCGCCGAGCCGCACATAAACATATCTTTATATCCGCAAAACTTGAGGATCGAGCCGCCGCAATGCGCACTTCCTACCTGTTCACGTCCGAATCGGTGTCCGAGGGCCACCCGGACAAGGTCTCCGACCAGATCTCCGATGCGATCGTCGATCTGCTGCTCGCCAAGGATCCGGAGTCGCGGGTTGCATGCGAGACGCTGACGACGACCAACCGCGTCGTGCTCGCCGGCGAGATACGCTGCCGGGTGATCTATGACGAGGAGAAGTGGCCGGATACCGGCGGCTGGGCGCCCGGCGCGCGCGAGGAGATCGAGCAGGTCGTGCGCGAGACGGTGAAGCGGATCGGCTACGAGCAGGACGGCTTCCACTGGAACACGTTCGATTTCGCCAACCATCTTCACGGCCAGTCGCCGGACATCGCGCAGGGCGTCGATGCCAGCGGCAACAAGGACGAGGGGGCGGGCGACCAGGGCATCATGTTCGGCTTCGCCTGCGACGAGACGCCGGACCTGATGCCGGCGACGCTCTATTACAGCCACAAGATCCTCGAGCAGATGGCCGCCGACCGCCATGCCGGCCGCGCGCCGTTCCTGGAGCCGGACGCCAAGAGCCAGGTGACGCTGCGCTTCGAAAACGGCAAGCCGGTCGCCGCGACCACCATCGTCGTCTCGACCCAGCACAAGCCGGGCTATCACGAGGGCGAGAAGAAGGCCGCGCTCGAGGCCTATGTGAAGCAGGTCGTCGCCGAGGTGATCCCGGCCGGGCTGCTATCGGCCGACACCGTCTATCACATCAACCCGACCGGCAGGTTCGAGCTGGGCGGGCCGGACGGCGACGCCGGGCTGACCGGGCGCAAGATCATCGTCGACACCTATGGCGGCGCAGCCCCGCACGGCGGCGGCGCGTTCAGCGGCAAGGATCCGACCAAGGTCGATCGCTCGGCCGCCTATGTCGCGCGCTACCTCGCCAAGAATATCGTCGCGGCCGGCTTCGCGCGCCGCTGCACGATCCAGCTCTCCTACGCGATCGGCGTCGCCGAGCCGCTGTCGCTCTACGTCGACCTGCACGGCAGCGAGGCGGACGGCATCAGCGCCGATCGGCTGGAGGATGTGCTGCCCCGGCTCGTGCGGCTGACGCCGCGCGGCATCCGCACCCATCTCGGCCTCAACAAGCCGATCTATGCGCCGAGCGCGGCCTACGGCCATTTCGGCCGCAAGGCGGAGGGCGACCTCTTTTCCTGGGAGCGGACCGATCTCGTCGACCGGCTCAAGGCGGCGGTCTGAACGGCGCCGGGCGGTCGCGGCATTCGGGCCGCCCGCCCGCTTGTCCGCGCGGCTTGCGCCGCCGGCCCGATCCGCTCTAGCCGGAGCGGCGTGAACGGGAATCTCTACGCGCTCATCCAGGCGGCCGCGGCGCGCGCCGGGAAGGCGCCGGCCTTCGTCGAAAATGGCGAGACACGCCTCGCCTACGACCGGCTCGACGCCGCCGTCGGCGGCTGGGCGCGCGTGCTCGCGGCGCGCGGCGCGCGGCCCGGCGACCGCATCCTCGTCCAGGTCGAAAAGTCGATCGAGAACGCGCTGCTCTACCTCGCCAGCCTGCGCGCGGGCCTCGTCTATGTCCCGCTCAACACCGCCTATACCGCGGCCGAGCTCGATTATTTCATCGATGACGCCGAGCCGGCGCTGGTGATCGCGCCAGGCCATGTCGACCTCGCCGAGCTCGCCGCCGACGCGGCGCCCGGCGATTTCGACACCGTGGCGCGCGCCGCCGACGATCTCGCCGCCATTCTCTACACGTCGGGGACGACCGGGCGCTCGAAGGGCGCGATGCTCACCCATCGCAACCTTTCGTCCAACGCGCTGGTGCTGAAGGACTACTGGCGCTGGCGGCCCGGCGACGTGCTGATCCACGCCTTGCCGATCTATCACGTCCACGGCCTGTTCGTCGCGCTGCACGGCGCGCTGCTCAACGGCTCGACGATGCTCTGGCACCAGCGCTTCGATCCCGGCGCGGTGATCGCGGACCTGCCGCGCGCCAGCGTGCTGATGGGCGTGCCGACCTTCTACGTCCGCCTGCTCGGCAGCCCCGGCCTCACCCGCGAAGCGGCGGCGAACATGCGGCTGTTCGTCTCCGGCTCGGCGCCGCTGCTCGAATCGACCTTCGCCGAGTTCGAGGCGCGGACCGGCCACCGCATCCTCGAGCGCTACGGCATGACCGAGGCGGGGATGATCTGCTCCAACCCCTGCGAGGGCGCGCGCGTCCCCGGCACTGTCGGCTTCCCGCTGCCCGGCATCGAGGCGCGCGTGTGCGACGAGGAGGGCCGAGAGGTGGCGCGCGGCGAGCCCGGCGTGCTCGAGATCAGGGGGCCCAACCTGTTCAGGGGCTACTGGCGCAATCCGGCGAAGACCGCCGACGAGATGCGCGCGGACGGCTTCTTCATCACCGGCGACATCGCGACCATGGCGCAGGACGGGCGCGTCGCCATCGTCGGCCGCGCCAGGGATCTCATCATCGCCGGCGGACTCAACATCTATCCCCGGGAGATCGAGCTCGCGATCGACGCCGTGCCCGGCGTCAGCGAGAGCGCGGTGATCGGCGTGCCGCATCCCGATCTCGGCGAGGGCGTGGTGGCGGTCGTGACCCGCGACGATCCGGCGCTGGACGAGGCGGCGGTGCTCGCCGGCTGCGCCAACCTCGCCCGCTTCAAGCGGCCACGCCGGATCGTCTTCGTCGAGGCCTTGCCGCGCAACGCGATGGGCAAGGTCCAGAAGGCGGCGCTGCGCGAGACCTACGCCGCGCTCTTCGCCTGAGCCGGGCCGCGCGCGGCCTCGCCAGGACCGCTGAGCGCGCGGGCGAGATCGAGCCCGGTCGGCTGCTGGAACAGGCGCAGGCCGAATTCGGGCAGGATCGCGATCAGGTGATCGAAAATGTCGGCCTGCGTGCCCTCATAGGCGGCCCAGCCGGTGTCCGCGACGAAGGCATAGATTTCGAGCGGCAGGCCATGCTCGGTCGGGGCGAGCTGGCGCACGATCAGGAACAGCCTGTCCGAAAGGTCGCCGCGATCGCGCAGATAGGCGGTCACATAGGCGCGGAAGGTGCCGATATTGGTGAGCCGGCGGGCATTGACCGCCTGTGCGGAGCGATCCGGGTGCGCCGCATTCCACTGCGCCAGCTCCGCCTGCTTGGCGTCGAGATAGTCGGCGAGCAGCGAGAAGCGCCGCAGCCCCGCCACCTCGGCCTCGTCGAGAAAGCGGACGCTGTTCTGATCGATCATCAGCGATCGCTTGATCCGCCGCCCGCCCGCTTCGTACATGCCGCGCCAGTTGCGGAAGGATTCGCTGATCAGGCGATGGGTGGGGATCGTCGTGATCGTCTTGTCCCAGTTCTGCACCTTCACCGTGTGCAGCGCGATATCGATGACGTCCCCGTCCGCGCCCAGTTGCGGCATCTCGATCCAGTCGCCGACACGCAGCATGTCGTTGGAGGCGAGCTGGACCGAGGCGACGAGCGAGAGGATCGTATCCTTGAACACCAGCATCAGCACCGCCGCCATCGCGCCGAGCCCGGAGAGGAGCAGCACCGGCGAGCGATCGATGAGCGCCGCGACGATGAGGATCGCGGCGATGCAGAAGATCGCGATCTTGCCGACCTGGACATAGCCCTTGATCGGCCGCGAGGCCGCCTCCGGGCGGCGCGCATAGAGCGCGTTGCCGAAATCCATCATCGCGCCGAGCGCGAGCGCCACCGTGAGGATCGCAAAGCCCGTAGCGACGTTGCGCACCAGCAACGGCGCCCAGGCCGGCAGGTGCGGCACCGCGAGAATGCCGGTCGCGACGATCAGCGTCGGCACGAGGTTCGCCAGCCGCCGCACGATGCGGGTGATCGCCCCCGCCTCGCCGCCGATCGGCGAGCGCGCGATCAGGCGCCGGATCAGCCTGAGCACGATCTTCTTGGCGATGAAATTGCCGATTCCGGCGGCGAGGACCAGCAGCGCGAGGGAAATCAGGACTTGCAGCCAGGCTTGGTCGGTGACGGTAGTTCCGATCAGGTCGGCGATGACGGGCCTCCACGGGCGTTGCATGAGCGGGGGGATCGAGCGAACATAGGCCGCGCGCCGGGATATTCCACCCCGCCCCCGGCTGGGCTATCGCGCCCGCCATGTCCGATCCCGCGAGCATCCGCCGCCTCTACGGCCGCGCCAGGGGCCGCCCGCTGCGCGCCGGCCAGGCCGCCCTGGTCGAAAGCCTGCTGCCCGCCATCGCGGTGCCCCCGGCGGGCGCGATCGATTCGCGCCGGCTGTTCGGCGACGATCGCCCGCTCCACTTCGAAATCGGCTTCGGCGCCGGCGAGCATCTCGCCTTTCGCGCCGACCTGCTGCCCGATCACGGCTTCATCGGCGCCGAGCCGTTCCTGAACGGGGTCGCCGCGGCGCTCGGCCACATCCGCGCGCGCCGGCTCGCCAACGTCCGCCTGCACATGGGCGACGCGCTCGGCGTGCTCGAGCGGCTGCCCGACGCCTCGCTCTCGTTCGTCTATCTGCTGCACCCCGATCCATGGCCGAAGGCGCGCCACGCCAAGCGGCGGATGATCAATTCCGGCCCGCTCGACCTGATCGCCGCGAAGCTGAAGCCGGGCGGCGAGCTGCGCGTCGGGACCGACGATCCCACCTATTGCCGCTGGACGATGATGGTGATGGGCGGCCGCGACGATTTCGAATGGCTCGCCGAGAGCGCGCGCGACTTCCTCGTCCGCCCCGGCGGCTGGCCGGAGACGCGCTACGAGGCGAAGGCGCGGCGCGCGGGGCGCGAGGTCTGGTACTTCCGCTACCGGCGCGGCTGAAGCTCAGGCGCCCTGGCCGGCGGCGGCCGGGGTGAGCCGGAACAGCCGCCCCTGTGCGCCGCGCCCGCCGTCCTCGAGCAGGAAGACCGAGCCATCCGGCGCCTCGGCGACGTCGCGGATGCGCATGCCCAGGTCCCAGCGGTCGGCCTCTCGCGCGCTCGCGCCCTCGATCTCGATGCGCAGCAGCGCCTGGCCGGACAGCGCGCCCATCAGCGCGTCACCGCGCCAGGCCGGGAACATGTCGCCACCATAGAAGATCAGGCCCGAGGGCGAGATCGAGGGCACCCAGGACAGGGCCGGCGGTGCCAGATCGGGCCGGGTCGAATGACCGGGGATCGCGACGCCGTTGTAATTCTCGCCCTCCGACACGAGCGGCCAGCCGTAATTGCGACCGCGCTCGATCAGGTTGAACTCGTCGCCGCCGCGCGGACCCATTTCGTGCGCCCACAACCGGCCGTCGGGCGCGAAGGCGAGGCCGTAGGGATTGCGGTGGCCGCTGGTCCAGGTCGCGGCCGGGTTGAGGTTCGGCGCGTCGAGCGTCACGTGGCGCGCCGGCGCTTCCTGCGCGACGACATGGTCGCGCGGCGGATCGATCACGGCGACGGTTGCAGCGCCGGTCCGGCCCGCCATCGGATTGTCGGGCGCCGGCTGGCCGTCGAGGGTGAGATGGAGGATCTTGCCGGTCGCCTGGTCCGGATCCTGTGCGGGAAGGAAGCGCTGGCGCTCGCCCGCGCTCAGGAACAGCGACCGGCCGTCGGGCGCGAAGGCGATGATCGCGCCGAAATGGCCGCCCGCGCCCCTGGGCAACTGCCGCCAGAGCACGCGGAAGTCCTCGATCCGCGCGGCCCCGTCCGCCTCGACCAACCGGCCGCGACCGAGGGCGAGGCCGCTGCCGCCCTCGCCCGGCTCGGCATAGCTGAGATAGACGAGGCGGCTGTGCGCGAAATCGGGGGCGAGCGCGACGTCGAGCATGCCGCCCTGGCCGTCAGCGGCGACCTCCGGCACGCCGGCGACGTCGATCACCTCGCCGCCCGGCCGCCAGATCTTGAGCTCGCCGCGCTTTTCGGTGACGAGCGCGCGCCCGTCCGCCATGAAGGCGATCGCCCAGGGCTCCTCGAAATCGCCCACCTGCGTCATCGCGAACGGCCGCGCACCCTCCTGCGCGACCGCCTGGTTGCCGCCGGCGCCGCCGCAGCCGAGCAGGACGAAGAGAAAGGCGAGGGCGAGGCGAGGGCGATGCAGCATGGCCGGGCTCCGTCGTTCGATGTCAAAGGGCGCCTTACTAGCCCGAAAATGTGCGCAAGTCAGCGCCATCGGCACGCCGCAATACGCCGCGCAATACGCCGCTTGCCGATGCCGCGCCGCGCGCCTATATGTCGCGCTCCTCCTCGACATCGTGATACATGTTGAGGCTGGTCCCCGGGGCGGGGCCGGCACGGGGAGCTGTTTCTTTCGCACGAAGGAGCGCGCGTGGCGGACATCGCCGAGCTGACCAGCATCATCGAGCCCGAGGTGAAGGCCGAAGGCTTCGATCTCGTGCGCGTGAAGATGATCGGCGGCAGCGACGATCCGACGCTCCAGGTGATGGCCGAGCGGCCGGACACGCGCCAGCTCACCCTCGCCGACTGCGAGCGGCTGTCGCGCCGGCTTTCCGATCTGCTCGACCGCGAGGATCCGTTCCCCGATTCCTACCGGCTCGAGGTCAGCTCGCCCGGCATCGACCGGCCGCTCACCCGGCTCCGCGACTTCGCGGACTGGGCCGGCCACGAGGCCCGGATCAGCCTCGCCGGGAAGCGACCGGACGGGCGCCGCGACTATCGCGGCACGCTGCTCGGAACGGAGGGTGACGAGATCGTCATCGAGGCCGCCGGCCTGGGGCCCACGCGGCTGCCCTTCGCCGCCATTCATTCGGCCAAGCTGGTCTTGACCGAGAAGCTGATTGCCGCCACCGCGCCGCTCGACAGCGACGGCGCCGACGAAATCTTGGAAGGACAGGACTGAACGACATGGCCAGCACCGCCAACCCGGCCGCGCCCGGCGCGATCGCCGCCAACAAGGCCGAGCTCATCGCCATCGCCGACGCGGTGGCGCGCGAGAAGCTGATCGATCGCGCGATCGTGATCGAGGCGATGGAAGACGCCATCCAGCGCTCCGCCCGCGCCCGCTACGGCGCCGAGAACGACATCCGCGCCAAGCTCGATCCGCAGACCGGCGACCTGCGCCTGTGGCGCGTCGTCGAGGTTGTCGAGGCCGTGGAGGACTATTTCAAGCAGGTCAGCCTGGAGGACGCGCAGAAGCTTCAGCCCGGCGCCGGGCTTGGCGACTTCATCGTCGATCCGCTGCCGCCGATCGAGTTCGGCCGTATCGCCGCGCAGGCCGCCAAGCAGGTCATCTTCCAGAAGGTCCGCGACGCCGAGCGCGAGCGCCAGTACGAGGAGTTCAAGGACCGCGTCAGCGAGATCATCACCGGTGTCGTCAAGCGCGTCGAGTTCGGCCACGTCGTCGTCGATCTCGGCCGCGCCGAGGGCGTGATCCGCCGCGACCAGCAGATCCCGCGCGAGCAGCTTCGCGTCGGCGACCGGGTGCGCTCGATCATCCTCAACGTGCGTCGTGAAAATCGCGGGCCGCAGATCTTCCTGTCGCGCGCCCACCCCGAATTCATGAAGAAGCTGTTCGCGCAGGAGGTGCCGGAAATCTACGACGGCATCATCGAGATCAAGGCGGCGGCGCGCGATCCGGGCAGCCGCGCCAAGATCGGCGTCCTCTCCCACGACAGCTCGATCGACCCGGTCGGCGCCTGCGTCGGCATGAAGGGCAGCCGCGTCCAGGCGGTGGTGCAGGAGCTGCAGGGCGAGAAGATCGACATCATCCCCTGGAGCCAGGATCTTGCCACCTTCGTCGTCAACGCGCTCCAGCCGGCGACGGTGAGCCGCGTCGTCATCGACGAGGAGGAGGACCGGATCGAGGTCGTCGTCCCCGACGACCAGCTCAGCCTCGCCATCGGCCGCCGCGGCCAGAACGTCCGCCTGGCCTCGCAGCTCACCGGCAAGGGCATCGACATCATGACCGAGGCCGATGCGAGCGAGAAGCGCCAGCGCGAGTTCATGGAGCGCTCGCAGATGTTCCAGGACGAGCTCGACGTGGACGAGACGCTCGCCCAGCTTCTCGTCGCCGAGGGCTTCGGCAGCCTCGAGGAGGTCGCCTATGTCGAGGCGGAGGAGCTGAGCTCGATCGAGGGCTTCGACGAGGAGCTCGCCGCCGAGCTGCAGAACCGCGCCGCCGAGGCGCTGGAGCGGCGCGAGGCGGCGGCGCGCGAGGAGCGCCGCGCGCTCGGGGTCGAGGACGCGCTGGCCGAAATGCCCTATCTCACCGAGCAGATGCTGGTCACGCTCGGCAAGGCCGGGATCAAGACGCTCGATGATCTCGCCGACCTTTCGACCGACGAACTGGTGGCGCGCAAGCGCACCGAGCCGCGTCGGCGCGCCGACGGCGGCGGCGCCAGCAGCCGCGGCGACGACAAGGGTGGCGTGCTCGGCGACTATGGCCTGACCGAAGAGCAGGGCAACGAGATCATCATGGCCGCCCGCGCCCACTGGTTCGAGGACGAGGACGCGAACGGGGACCGGGGCGGCGGCGAAGGGGAGGACGCGGTTGCGGAAACTCCCCAATGAGCGGCTGAACGGCCAGCGCGCGCAGGGAACCGGCCGGTCGCCCGCCCCCGGCCCGGGCCGGGGGCGCGACCGTCATGCGCCCGAACGCACGTGCATCCTGAGCGGAAGGCAGGGCGCGCGCGATGAGCTCATCCGTCTCGCGCTCTCTCCGGACGGCGAGGTCGCCCCGGACGTTCGTGCCCGCGCGCCCGGACGCGGCGCGTGGATCGGCGTCGATCGCGCCACGCTCGAGGCGGCGCTGGCCAGGGGCCGGCTCCAGGCGGCATGCGCGCGCGCGTTCAGGACCGGCGGCATCGCGGTTCCGGCCGATCTCGGCGCGCGGATCGAGGCGGCGCTCGCCCAGGCGGCGCTCGACCGGCTCGGGCTGGAGGCGCGCGCCGGCCATCTCGTGCTCGGCGCCGAGAAGATCGAGGGCGCGGCGCGGCGCGGCGCCGTCGCGCTGCTGATCCACGCCGCCGACGCCAGCGAGGAAGGCCGGCGCAAGCTGGACCAGGCCTGGCGGGTCGGCGGCGACGAGGAGGGAAGCGGCCGCCGGGGGGTGATTTTGCCGGCCCCGCGCCCCATATTGTCGTTGGCGCTCGGCCGCGAAAATGTGGTACATGTCGCCATCGTGGATCGCGCCGCGGCCGCGCGTGTGGCACATGCGCTGCGACGGTGGCGTGCTTTTATCGGACGTGATGCTGCGCTAGACGCCGCCTCGGCGGAGGCAGCCGCCGTGCCCGCAACGAAGTTGGACGAAGGAATTTAAGTGAGCGATTCGACGGACAAGCCGAAACTGGGACCGCGGGCGCCGCTGGGGCTCAAGCGCACCGTCGAGGTGGGCAAGGTGAAGCAGAGCTTCAGCCACGGCCGTTCCAACACGGTGATCGTTGAGACCAAGCGGGCGCGCACGCTGCGCCGCCCGGGCGACCCCGCGCCGGAGAAGAAGCCGGCGCCGGCCGCCCCGGCGCCGGCCCCCGCCGCGCGCGAGAAGCGCCCGGCGCCTGCGCCCCGCCCCGCCCCGGTCGACACCGAGACCCGGCTCGAGCGGCAGCAGCGGCTCCTGCGCGAGGCGGAGGAGGCGCGGCTCGCGGCGCTCGAGGCGGCGCGCCGGCGGGAGGATCGGCTCGCCAAGGCGCAGACCGAGGAGGAGAAGCGCCGCGCCGAGGAAAATCGCCTGAAGGCGGAGGAAGAGGCCCGCCGTGCCGAGGAGGAGGCGCGCCGCGCCGCCGAGGAAGCCGAGCGCGCGGCGACCGCGGCTACCGAGGCGCGCGTCGAGGCGCCCGCCGAGGCGGAGGAGGCGCCCCGCCGCCCCGGCCCCCGCCCGAAGGGCTTCACCCCGGTCAAGCGGCCCGAGCCGTCGCGGCCCTCGCGCGGTCGCGACGAGCATCGACGCGAGCGCAGCAAGCTCACCGTCACCCGCGCGCTCGACGACAGCGGCGATGCGCGCGCCCGCAGCCTCGCCGCGCTGAAGCGCGCCCGCGAGAAGGAAAGGCGCGCCCACATGGCGAGCGGTCCGGCGGTCAAGCAGGTCCGCGACGTCGTCGTGCCGGAGGCGATCACCGTCCAGGAGCTGGCCAACCGCATGGCCGAGCGCGGCGCCGATCTCGTCAAGGCGCTGTTCAAGATGGGCATGCCGGTCACGCTCACCCAGACGATCGACCAGGACACGGCCGAGCTGCTCGTCACCGAGTTCGGCCACAATGTGAAGCGCGTCAGCGAAAGCGACATCGACATCCAGGCCAGCGACGATGTCGATCCGCCCGGGACGCTGAAGCCGCGTCCGCCGGTGGTCACGATCATGGGCCATGTCGATCACGGCAAGACCAGCCTGCTCGACGCGATCCGCGGCGCCAATGTCGTCGCCGGCGAGGCAGGCGGCATCACCCAGCATATCGGCGCCTACCAGGTGCAGCTGCCGGACAAGTCGAGGATCACCTTCATCGACACGCCCGGCCACGAGGCGTTCACCGAGATGCGCGCGCGCGGCGCCAACGTCACCGACATCGTCGTGCTGGTCGTCGCCGCCGACGACGGGCTGAAGCCGCAGACGATCGAGGCGATCAACCACACGAAGGCCGCCGGTGTGCCGATGATCATCGCGATCAACAAGATCGACAAGCCCGCTGCCCGCCCGCAGAAGGTCCGCGAGGAGCTGCTCCAGCACGAGGTGGTCGTCGAGGCGATGGGCGGCGATGTCCAGGATGTCGAGGTGTCGGCGACCGCGAAGACCAATCTCGACAAGCTGCTCGAGGCGATCGCGCTGCAGGCCGAGATTCTCGAGCTCAAGGCCAATCCCGACCGGCCCGCCGAGGGCGCGGTGGTCGAGGCCAAGCTCGACAAGGGCCGCGGCCCGCTCGCCACCGTGCTCGTCCAGCGCGGCACGCTGCGCGTCGGCGACGTCTTCGTCGCCGGGCCGGTCGCCGGCAAGGTCCGCGCGATGATCGACGATCGCGGCCGCCAGGTGAAGGAGGCGCCGCCGAGCTTCCCGGTGGAGGTGCTCGGCCTTGGCGGCGTGCCCTCCGCCGGCGATACGCTGAGCGTGGTCGAGAGCGAGGCGCGCGCGCGCGAGGTCGCCGACTATCGCCAGAGCGTCATCGACCGCAAGCGCACCACCAGCGCGCCGGCGAGCTTCGAGACGATGTTCTCGGCGCTCAAGGAGAAGCAGGCGGTCGAGTTCCCGCTCGTCATCAAGGCGGACGTGCAAGGCTCGCTCGAGGCGATCGTCAGCGCGGTCAACAAGATCTCGAACGACGAGATCAAGGCGCGGGTCCTCCACGCCGGCGTCGGCGGCATCACCGAGAGCGACGTCACGCTGGCGAGCGCGTCCGGCGCGCCGATCATCGGCTTCAACGTGCGCGCCAACGCCAAGGCGCGCGAGATCGCCGAGCGGCAGGGCGTCGCAATGCAATATTACGACGTCATCTACGACCTCACCGACGCGGTGAAGTCGGCGATGGCCGGCAAGATCGGCCCGCTGATCGTCGAGACGGTGGTCGGCCGCGCCGAGGTCCGCGAGGTCTTCTCGGCGGGCAAGCACGGCAAGGCCGCCGGCCTGCTCGTCACCGAAGGCTATATCCGCAAGGCTTTGAAGGCGCGGATCATGCGCGACGACGTCATCATCTACAACGGCGCGATCGCCTCGCTGCGCCGCTTCAAGGACGATGTTCCCGAGGTGCGCGCCGGGCTCGAATGCGGCGTCACCTTCGAGAACACGACCGACATCAAGCCCGGCGACTTCGTCGAGACCTATGAGGTCGAGGAGCGCGAACGGACGTTGTAGGCACAGGCTGCTTGCCATCAGGGCCGGTTCCTCCGGCCGGCGCAAGGCCATCACGGCCATTGCCGGCCATCGGCGCAGGCCCTAGTCTGGCCACCCAACCGCGACGGAGTCGGATCATGAGCGACGACAAGGGCAAGCCGGCCGATGACGGCAAGGTCACCGACAGCAAGGGCACCTACGATCCGGGCGACGGCAAGGGCCCCGGCAAGGGCGAGCCGGCCAAGAAATAGGGATGCGGCCCTCCCGGCGCGCGCCGGGAGGGCGATCCGCGGCGCCCGGGCAGCTTTTTTGAAGACTTGTTGATGGTACGTCGCAACGAAACTCCCGAGGGCCGCTCGGTCCGGCTGCTGCGCGTCGGCGAGCAGGTCCGTCACGCGCTGTCGGACATACTCATGCGCGGCATGGTCCACGACGACGTGCTCGCCGGCCACAGCGTTTCGGTCACCGAGGTGCGCATGTCGCCGGACCTGCGCCACGCGACCGTGTTCGTGATGCCGCTGCTCGGCGCCGATGCGCAGGCGGTGCTGGACGCGCTCGCCGCCAACGCATCCTTCCTGCAGCGCGAGGTCGCGCGGCGGGTCAACACCAAATATGCGGCACGGCTGCGCTTTCGGCTCGACGAGAGCTTCGACGAAGGCGACCATATCGACGCGCTGCTCCGCGATCCGAAGGTGGCGCGCGATCTCGGCCATGCAGCGGATTAGGGCCGCGCTCCTCGCCCTCCTGCTGGTCGCGCCGCCGGTCGGCGCGCAGCCGCCGCCAACGCCCGACAGCGCCGGCATCATCGCCGCCCTGCTCGCCGAGGAAGTGCGCGCGCGCGGGCAGGAAAACGCCGCCGCGACCTGCGTCGCGACCGGCTTCGCCGGCGCCCCCGCCGCGCCCGACGGCGAGAATGGCATGGCGCCGGTCGGCGCGGTCCGCATCCGCCCGCAATGGCACGAGCTGCCGGTCGCCGCGCGCGATCGCCCGCGCTACGTGCCACGCCCGGCCGACGGCCGTCGCCGGCGCGCGCCGCGGCCCGAACCGGTGCCGCTGCCGGCGCCGCTGCCCGAGGCCGAGCGGACGCGGCTCGACCTGCTCTGGCGGCAGGCGACCTCGGCCCCCGCCACGCCGGCCGAAAGTGGCTTCGACCCCGCGCTGGTGCCGGCGCCGCTGCGGCCGCACGGACCGGACGAAGACTGCGCGCTGATCGTCCTTTCGGCGCCGGCGATGGCGGACCGGACCGCCTTCGTCGAAATCGCCTATATGTGCGGCTCGGTCTGCGGCAACGGCAGCGTCTACGCGCTCGAACGACGTGGCCAGGGCTGGGCGGTGGTGGGCATCGCCGACACCTGGATCCGTTGAGCCGGCCCCGCTCAGCGACGGTTCAGGCACGGGCCGCTAGCCGCCGCCTTGCTCGCAGATGCCGGAGATTCGCGCCATGATTCGTCCCGCCATGATCCTGCTCGCCGCGCTTGGCGCCGCCCCCGCGCTCGCCGATCCGCCGGCCACGGAAGAGGTCACGATCCCGCGCATGTCGCGCTATCTCGAATGGCGCGCGCACACGCCCGACAGCCTGTTCGTGCGCGGCGACACCGGCCAGTGGTACCTGGTCCGCACCCAGGGCCCGTGCCCGCGGCTGATGAGCCAGCCGCGCATCCGCTTCAACGCCTCGCCGTCCGACCGGCTCGACCGGTCGAGCACGATCAGCGCCGACGGCTGGCGCTGCCTGGTCGCGGGCATCGCCGAATCGGACGGGCCGCCGCGCCGCCACGATCACTGAGGCGCGCCCTTTCCAAGCCGCGCCGCGACGCTACAACGATGCGCCGTGGCCAAGCTCTATTTCTACTATGCGGCGATGAATGCGGGCAAGTCGACGACCCTGCTGCAGGCCGATTTCAACTATCGCGAGCGCGGCATGCAGACGATGCTCTGGACCGCCGCGCTCGACGACCGGCTCGCACCGGGGCAGATCGGCTCGCGCATCGGGCTCGAGGCCGGCGCGCGCGCCTATGAGCCCGCGACCGACATGCGCGCCGAGGTCGAGGCCGAGCTCAGGACGCGCGCGCTCCACTGCATCCTGGTGGACGAGGCGCAGTTCCTCACCCGCGCGCACGTCCTCCAGCTCGCCTCGATCTGCGACGATCTCGACATTCCCGTGCTCGCCTACGGGCTGAGAACCGACTTCCAGGGCAATCTGTTCGAGGGCTCGGGCGCGCTGCTCGCGCTCGCCGACACCCTGGTGGAGCTGAAGGCGATCTGCGAATGCGGCCGCAAGGCGACGATGAACCTGCGCGTCGACGGGGACGGGCACGCGGTGAGGAGCGGCGCGCAGACCGAGATCGGCGGCAATGATCGCTATGTTGCGCTGTGCCGTCGCCATTTCATGCAGCGGCTCGCCGAGGCCGAGGGCGAGCAATTGCGGCTGCGCCTGGCGCGCCCCGCGCGGGCTTGAAGCGGCCGGCGGCCTTCCCATATGCCGGGCGGGTTCGGGGAGGCATTTTCATGGTCAGCACGCTGTTCACCGCGCTCGCACTGATCGCCACGGGGCAGGTGCGGCTGCCGCCGGCGCCACCGAACCATGCCCCGCCGCCGCTGAAGCGCGCGCACCACGACGGCCCGCGCCGCGACGGCTGACAGCACGGGCTGGCCGCGCTAAGCGCGCCCGGATGCATGGCTGGCTCATTCTCGACAAGCCGGTGGGACTCGGCTCGACCCAGGCGGTCGGCGCGGTCAAGCGCGCGCTGCGCGAGGGCGGCTACCCGAAAACCAAGGTCGGCCACGGTGGCACGCTCGATCCGCTGGCGAGCGGGGTGCTGCCGGTCGCGCTCGGCGAGGCGACCAAGCTCAGCGGGCGGATGCTCGACAGCGACAAGGCCTATGAGTTCACCATCGCCTTCGGTTCGGAGACCGACACGCTCGACGCCGAGGGCGGGATCGCCGAAACCTCCGACCGCCGCCCGACGGCGGCCGAGATCGAGGCCGTGCTGCCGCGCTTCACCGGCGCGATCGAGCAGCGCCCGCCGCGCTTTTCCGCGCTCAGGGTGAACGGCCAGCGCGCCTACGATCTCGCCCGCGCCGGCGCGGAGGTGAAGCTGGCGCCGCGCCCGGTCACGATCCACCGGCTGGAGATCGTCGCCGGCCGGCGCGACGGGCGCGCTCCCGCCGGCGGGAGTGGCCCGGATGGGGATGCCGCGCGGGCGCGCGCGGCCGGTCGCGGCGGTCTCGCCTCGATCACCCTGCGCGCCCACGTTTCCAAGGGCACCTATATCCGCAGCCTCGCCCGCGATATCGCGCGCGCGCTCGGCACGGTCGGCCACGTCGCCATGCTCAGGCGCACGAAAGCCGGGCCGTTCGGGCTCGATTCGGCGATTTTGCTGGACAAATTGGCCGAAGCCGCTAAGGCCCGCACCCTTGAAAGCCTACTCCTGCCGCTGGCGGCGGGGCTGGACGACATCCCGGCTCTACCCGTCACCCCCGATCAGGCAGGAGCGCTCCGCCAGGGGCGGATTGTGATCGGGATCGCCGCACGCCCGGGGCTGCATCTCGCGATCGACCGCAACGTTCCGGTCGCGCTGGTGGAGTCGAGCGGGGACGAGCTTCGCGTGGTGCGCGGCTTCAACCTTTAGCGACAAGGAAGTTGACGATGTCGGTGACCGCCGAACGCAAGCAGCAAATCATCAAGGACAACGCCCGCGCGAAGGACGACACGGGCAGCCCCGAGGTGCAGGCCGCGATCCTGACCGAACGGATCACCAACCTCACCGAACATTTCAAGACGCACGCCAAGGACAATCATTCGCGCCGCGGCCTGCTGATGCTGGTCAACAAGCGCCGCGCGCTGCTCGATTATCTCAAGCGCAAGGACGAGGCACGCTATAGCGCGCTCATCGCGAAGCTCGGCCTTCGCAAGTAACGTCGATCGCTCGGCCCGCTTCGGCGGGCCGATTGCGTATCGCGCGCCCCGGCCAGGCCGGGGCCGGTCGGGCAAATCCGGGCGATCTGCGCCCGGCCGGCCGAACCAGCGCCTCCCGGCAGGTCCGGCGAGGCGCGACGCATCCGGCGACCGCAATCCGGCGGTCCCGGGGACGGACCAATGGGGTCCGAACAGGCGGGCGATCCGGCCCGCGACAGAGGCCCCCGCGGCATAGGGCCGCGGGTGTTTAAGGAAACGACATGTTTGATACGAAGAAGGTTGAAATCGAGTGGGGCGGGAAAACCCTCACCCTCGAAACGGGCCGCGTTGCCCGCCAGGCCGATGGCGCGGTGCTCGCGACCCTCGGCGAGACCGTGGTGCTCTGCGCCGTCACCGCCGCGAAGAGCGTCAAGGAAGGCCAGGACTTCTTTCCGCTGACCGTTCACTACCAGGAAAAATTCTCTTCCGCCGGGCGCATTCCGGGCGGCTTCTTCAAGCGCGAGCGCGGCGCGACCGAGAAGGAAACGCTGACCAGCCGCCTGATCGACCGGCCGGTGCGGCCGCTCTTCCCGGAGGGTTTCTACAACGAGATCAACGTCATCGCCCAGGTCTTCTCCTATGACGGGGAGAACGAGCCGGACATTCTCGCAATGATCGCGGCCTCGGCGGCGCTGACCATTTCCGGCGTGCCCTTCATGGGCCCGATCGGCGCGGCGCGCGTCGGCTACAGGGACGGCGCCTACCAGCTCAATCCGGGTGTCGACGAGCTCAGGGAAAGCGAGCTCGACCTCGTCGTCGCCGCCACCCGCGACGCGGTGATGATGGTCGAGTCTGAGGCGAAGGAACTGCCGGAAGAGGTGATGCTCGGCGCGGTCATGTTCGCGCATGAGGAATCGAAGAAGGTGATCGACGCGATCATCCGCCTCGCCGAGCAGGCCGCCCGCGAGCCGTGGGAGATCGATCGCGGCGACGACGACCAGGCGATCAAGGCCCGCCTCAGGGAGCTGGTCGGCGCGGACATCGCCGCCGCCTACAAGCTGACCAGCAAGTCGGCCCGCGCGGACGCGCTCAACGCCGCCCGCGCCAGGGCGAAGGAGGCCTTCGCCGATGCCGATCCGCAGACCCAGATGGTCGCGATCAAGCAGGTCAAGAAGCTCGAGGCCGAGATCGTCCGCGGCGCCATCCTGAAGGAGGGGCGGCGCATCGACGGCCGCACGACCACGCAGGTCCGCCCGATCGAGGCGATGGTCGGCTTCCTGCCGCGCACCCACGGCTCGGCGCTGTTCACCCGCGGCGAAACCCAGACGATCTGCACGACCACGCTCGGCACCAAGGATGCCGAGCAGATGATCGACGGTCTGACCGGCCTGTCCTACGAGCGCTTCATGCTCCACTACAACTTCCCGCCCTATTCGGTCGGCGAAGTGGGGCGCTTCGGCGCGCCGGGGCGTCGCGAGGTCGGCCACGGCAAGCTCGCCTGGCGGGCGCTGCACCCGATCCTGCCCTCGCATGAGGATTTTCCCTACACGATCCGTGTCCTTTCCGACGTCACCGAATCCAACGGCTCCTCGTCGATGGCGACGGTGTGCGGCGGCTGCCTCAGCATGATGGATGCGGGCGTCCCGATCGCGCGGCCGGTTTCCGGCATCGCGATGGGCCTGATCCTCGAAGGCAAGGAGTTCGCGATCCTCTCCGACATTCTCGGCGACGAGGATCATCTCGGCGACATGGACTTCAAGGTCGCCGGGACCGAAAAGGGCATCACCTCGCTGCAGATGGACATCAAGGTCGCCGGCATCACCGAGGAAATCATGCGCGCCGCGCTCGCCCAGGCGAAGGAGGGCCGCGCCCATATTCTCGGCGAGATGTCGAAGGCGCTGGGCGAAAGCCGCCACGAGCTTTCCGCCCACGCGCCCCGGATCGAAACCATGCAGATCGACAAGGCGAAGATCCGCGACGTGATCGGCACCGGCGGCAAGGTGATCCGCGAGATCGTCGCGACCACCGGCGCCAAGGTCGATATCGACGACGAGGGGGTGATCAAGATCAGCTCCTCCGATCTTTCGCAGATCGAAGCCGCCCGCAAGTGGATCGAGGGCATCGTCGAGGAGCCGGAGGTCGGCCGGATCTATACCGGCAAGGTCGTCAACATCGTCGATTTCGGCGCCTTCGTGAACTTCATGGGCGGCCGCGACGGGCTCGTCCACGTCTCGGAGATCCGCAACGGGCGGGTCGAGAATGTGCGCGACGCGCTGACCGAGGGCCAGGAAGTGAAGGTCAAGGTGCTCGAGATCGACCAGCGCGGCAAAGTCCGCCTGTCGATGCGCGTCGTCGATCAGGAGACCGGCGAGGAGCTCGAGGACACGCGTCCGCCCCGCGAGGAGCGGCCGCGTGGCGAGCGCGGGCCCCGGCGCGACGGCGAAGGTCGCGGTGACCGCGGTCGCGGTCGCGGCGGCCGGGATCGCGGCCCGCGCCGCGACGGCGAGCGCTCCGACCGGGGCGAGCCCGCCGGCCCTCGTCGCGATCGGGAGACCGGCGACGACGACAACGGGCCGGAGCCGGAATTCGCCCCGGCCTTCCTCACCCGCGACGACGAATGAGGCGAAGCGGCCACCGGCCGCCGCCCAGCGCAACCCTGAGGCCCCGCCGTCATCGGCGGGGCCTTTTGCGTTGCGTCGCGACGCGGCCCCGGCCCGTCTCGCGCCGGCGCGCGCATGGCCGGCTCGCCTTGCAATATGTGATGTTGCAACATATTCGAGTCGCCGCACGTGACGTGAGCATGGGAGACGCCGGAGAGTGGCCGGCCCTGTTCAGGACCGCACAGCCGGGTTCGCCCCGAGGCCCGCGCGCCGCGTGAAGGGCGGCGCGGCGCGCCTGCTCGTCCTGCTTGCCGGCCTGTTCGCGCTCGCCTGGCAAAGCGTGCTGGCCGAGGCGCACGGCCACCGGCAGGGGCCGGCGCAGGCGGCCGCGTTCGCCGCGGGGGCGGCGCCCCCTCTGGCCTGGCCGGGCCAGCCCGGCGACACGCCGACCCATTGCCCGATCTGCCGCGAGCTCGGTCACAGCCTCGCCTATGTCCCGCCCGCGCCGCCCGCC
>JBDZVR010000023.1:0-46059 GCA_040255785.1 Sphingomonadales bacterium | reverse complement strand
TGGCCGAATGGCGCATCCGGTCGATCGCCTCGTTCACCGAGCTTTCCTTCTCGATATAGGTGTCCGAGCGGGGCACGTAGGCTTCGGGCTGGTAGTAATCGTAATAGCTGACGAAATATTCGACCGCGTTCTCCGGGAAGAAGCTCTTGAACTCGCCGTAGAGCTGGGCGGCGAGAATCTTGTTGGGCGCAAGCACCAGCGCCGGCCGCTGCAGCGCCTCGATCACCTTGGCCATGGTGAAGGTCTTGCCCGAACCGGTGACGCCCAGCAGCACCTGGGTGCGCTCGTCAGCCCTCGCCTGCGCGACCAGCTCGGCGATCGCCTGCGGCTGGTCGCCCGCCGGCTCATAATCGGAGACCACCCGGAACGCCTTGCCGCCCTCCGTCTTGTCGGGCCGCCGCGGGCGATGGGGCACGAAGGGCTGGCCGGCGTCCGGCTCGGCGAGGCTGGTGCGGATCTGGATGGCCATGCCAACTCATATGGCTATTCGCCGCGGCGCGCGCTAGCGTCGCCCGCGTCGCCGCAGCCGGCGACGAGAGGGGAGTCACATCATGAAGCGGATCACGATCGCCGCCGCGACCTTGGCGCTGGCGGCCTGCGGCGGTGGCCAGTCGTCCACCAACAACGAGTCCGCGGCCGCGAACGGCGCGACGGCCGATTCGGCCGCGCCGGCGGCCGCGCGGGCGGCGACCGGCAGCCGGCTGCCGATGCAGCCCGGCGCGTGGCAGTCCACGATCACGATGGACATGCCCGATGCGCCGCCCGAAGTCCGCGCGCATCTGCCCGCCAATCGCACGATGACGCAGCGCACCTGCATGACGGCGGAAACGCTGGACGACGCCAACCGCACCTTCCTCACCGGCGGCAGCGACCAGGACGGCGTGCATTGCGACACGACCGGCATGCGCATCGCCGGCGGTCGGATCGAAGGGGTCACCGTCTGCACCGGCCCGCAGGGCGAATCGATGCGGATGACGATGAACGGCACCCTCGCCGCGAACCGCTACGAGCTCGACCAGCAGATCGAAGGGCCGCAGGGCCGGATCACCAGCCGTATCGTTGCCCAGCGCGTCGGCGACTGCACGGCCGAGGAGACCGCGGCGGCCAATGCCGGCCGGCAGGGGGCCCCGGCGACCCGCTAGGCGACAGGCTGGTCTTCGCGGCGCGCGACGGTTACCCTGCGGCAGGGAACAGGGGAGGATGCCAATGCGAAGCCTGATCGTCTTGCCGATCCTCGCGCTCGCCGCCTGCGGCGAGAGCGGGGCAGTCCAGAACAACAGCACCGCCGAGGTTCGGCCCGCCGCGCTCGCGCCCGGCCAGTGGACGCTGCGGACCGAGGTGACCGCCTTCACCCAGACCGACCGCACCGAGGGCAAAAGGCCGGTGATCGCCAGCTCGGTCGGCACGCGCGCGACGGAAACGGTCTGCGTCGCGGCCGACCGGCCGCCCGTCGACATCTTCGCGGGCGCGGGCAACGATTGTCGCGCCGACAACCCCTATGTCCGCAACGGCCGGATCAGCGTGCAGATGCTGTGCACCCGCGAAGGGCTCACCGGCAACGTCATGGTCGCCGCCGACGGCAGCTTCACCGACGACAGCATCACCTTCGATCGCGACGTGCGCACCGCGATCGTCGGCGGCGGCGACGTCGCGATGACAGTGCACGTGACCGGCGAGCGAACCGGCGATTGCTCGCCGGATGCGGATGGCGCCGCGCCGGCCGCCAACGGCACCTAGGTGAAGGCGCGGGCGGCGCTTGTCGCGGCTATGCTGCTGGCGAACGCTGCCTGCCGGGCCGACGCGCCGCCGCGGGACATGAGCCGCGAAGAGGTCGCGCGCGTGCTCGCCGGCCTGCCGGTCACGCCGGGGCTGTGGGAAACGAGGAGCGTGGTCACCGACGCCGCCGGCCCCAACCTGCCGGTCGAGGTGCGGCGGCGGATGATCGGGCCGCGCCCGCGCGTGCGCCATTGCGTCAGCGCCGCCGACGCCGCCCGGCCCGCCGCTCATTTCCTGGCGACGCCGGCCGGGCGCGACTGCCGCTTCCGCGACCTCGCGCTCGACGGCAACCGCCTTGCCGGCACGACCGTCTGCCCGGGACCGACCGGGCCGGTCGTCACCCGGATGACGGGCGTCTATCGCCCGGCGCACTACATGGCGCGGCTCGACATCGCCCACCGCCTGCCCGACGGGGCGGTGCTGACGCTCAACGTGACCAGCGAGGGCCGGCGCGTCGGCGATTGCGACGACGGGCAGGCTCGTCCGCGATGAACGTACGCGCCATCGTCAACCGCGCCGGCGGCTCGTCCGGCGACCAGGCGGCGGACGAGATCGCCGCGCTGTTCGCCAAAGCGGGGGTCGAGGCGAAGGTCGATGCGGTCGCGCCCGAGGATCTCGCCGCGGCGCTCGCGGACGCGGCGAAGGCGCCGGGCTGGGACGTGGTCGCCGTGGGGGGCGGCGACGGCACGCTCGGCACTGCCGCGGCCGCGCTCGCCGACACCGGCCGCCCGCTCGGCATCCTGCCGATGGGCACGCTCAACCATTTCGCGCGCGACGCCGGCATCCCGACCGACCTCAAGGGCGCGGTCGCGACGATCGTGAACGGCGCGCCGAGGCGCGTCGACATCGCCGAGGTGAACGGCCGCGTCTTCGTCAACAACAGCGCGGTCGGCCTCTACCCGCGCATGGTGCGCCTGCGCGAGGCACAGCAGGAACGCGGGCGCTCGAAGCGGCTCGCCATGCTTTTCGCGAGCTTCGCGACGCTGCGCACGTTCCGCAGGCACCGGCTGCGAATCGCGACCCCGGGCAGCGACGTCCCGATCGAGACGCCGTTGCTGTTCATCGGCAACAACCGCTACCAGTTCGATCTGTTCGCGCTCGGCCGACGCGAGCGGATCGACGGCGGCGAGCTGTGCCTCTACGCGGTGCGGGCGCACAATCGCGCGCGCCTGCTGTGGGCGGGGCTGCGCGGCCTGTTCGGCCGGCTCGACCAGCAGCGCGACTTCGTGACGCTCTACGTCACGCAGGCGGAGATTTCCTCCGACCGCGCCGCGCTCACCGTCGCGACCGACGGCGAGCAGCAGCGGATGGAAATGCCGCTCTCCTGCCGGATCCGTCCCGGCGCCCTCACGATCATGGCGCCGCGGGAACGCTGAAGGTCACGCCCGGCTCGGGCGTGACGAAGCGGTCGGCGCCGACATGGCGTGCTCGCGCCAGCGCCGCGATCGCGCGCGGCGGCGCGTCGATCGGCTCGAAGCTGAGCTGGAAGGTGCCCCAGTGGACGCCGATCGCTTGCGCCGGGTCGAGCATCTCGAACACCCGCCACGCCTCGTTCGGATCGACATGGCTGCGGCGCATGAAGTCGCGCGGCGCCCAGGCGCCGATCGGGATGATCGCGAGCCGATAGGGGCCGCGCCGCGCAATCTCGCGAACCCAGCCGCCATCGCCCCAGCCGGTATCGCCGCCGAAGAAGATCCTGCCGGCCGGCGTCGCGATCGTGAAGCCGGACCAGAGCGCGCGGTTGCGGTCCGCGAGCCAGCGCGAGCCCCAGTGATGGACGCGCTCGACGGTGACCGCATAGGCCTCGCCGCATTGCCAGGCCCCGGCCGCGCAGCCGGGATCGCCGGCGACGATCGCGCCATCGCGGCGCTGGACGAAATGGCCGCCCCAGTCGAAGGCGAGCGCAGGAATGCCGGCGCGGGCGAGCAGGGTATCGTTGCCGAGGCTGGTGACGATGCGCGGCCGGTCGCGCTCCCACAATCGCTTCAGCGTCGGCAGGTCCATGTGATCGTAGTGATTGTGGCTGACGACGACGAGATCGATCTTCGGCAGATCCTCGAAGCGCACGCCGGGCGCGCGCACGCGCTTCGGCCCGACGAAGGCGAAGGGCGAGGCGCGCTTCGACCAGATCGGATCGGTGAGGATGTTGAGGCCGGCGGTCTGCACCAGCACCGTCGAATGGCCGATCCAGGTGACGCGCATGTCGGTGCCCGCGACGCGGCGCGGCGGCACGGTCGGGCGGACCGGCACGTGATCGGGCCATTCGGCGCGGCCCTCGCCCCACATCCAGCGGCGCCTTGCGCCATCATCGCGCGGCGCATCGGCGCCGGGATTGAAGAAGCGCCGGCCGTCGAAATGGTCGCTCGGCGGGCCGCGATAATAGACGCGGTCGAGGAAGGGCGGCACCAGGGTCGGCGCGAAGCAGAGCGCGACGAGCAGGAAGAAGAGGCCCGTGCCGAGCCAGCGGAGCGCCCGCCTCATCGCGCCAGCGTGAATCCCGGCGGGGCGCGGTCCTCCGCGAACTCCTCATGATAGATGTCGAAGACCAGGCGGCTTCGGGCGGCGGCACAGGCGACGTCATAGGCGCCGGTGACCGAGCCGTAGGCGCCGACGCCGCCGTCCGCGCGCGCGCCGATCCGGGGCGACGAACCGTCCGGGCAGCGCAGCCGGGCGAGATAGGCGCGCTCGCCTTCCGGCCCGCCGACGCGGATCGGGTTGTCGAGCGTGCCGAGGCGATGCCGGTCGGCGGCGCGGATCATCGCCAGCTCCTCGTCCTGCGGATTGCGCCGGTTGATCTGGTCGATGAACTCCTCTGGATTGGGGCTCTGGCTGTCGGCCGGCGGCAGGTCGGGCGGCTGCGCGGCGGCGAGGAGGAGGGCGGCAACGAACATGATGCAACTCCGCGGGGGGACGTTTCCCGGCATTTAGGGACCGATCGCCGCCCGGCACAAGCGCGATGCGGCCGGCCGCCGGCGGTGGTCAATGGAAGTCGCGCGAGCGCAGGCGCAGGCCGCCGTCGCGCCCCGGCGGCGCGGGCGGTGGCGCGGGCGCGCGCGAATCGACGCCGCCGCCGCTGCGCGCCACGTCCGCCGGCATCGCCCGGTGCGGAAAATCCGCCTCGCCGATCCGGGCGAGCAGCGGCGTCAGATCCTCGATCCGCTCGGCGATGAGGTGGATCACCTCGCCCTCGCGCTGGAGCGTGCCGTGGACGGCGATCATCGCGCCGGCGAGGATAGTCCGCCGGTGCGCCTCGAACACGCGCGGCCAGACGATCGCGTTGGCGATCCCGGTCTCGTCCTCCAGCGTGATGAAGATGACCTTGCCCCTGCCCGGCCGCTGGCGGACGAGGACGAGGCCGGCGGTGGCGATCCTCGCGCCGTCCCTGGTCGCGGCGAGCCGCTTCGCCGGGGCGAGGCCGCGCCGATCGAGCTCGGCGCGCAGGAAGACGAGCGGGTGGCGCCGCAGCGAAAGCTGGACGGCGCGATAATCCTCGACCACCTCGCGCCCTTCGGTCAGCGGCGTCAGCGCGACCTCGGGCTCCCGGTCGCGCGCGTCGGCGGCGGCGAACAGCGGCAGCGGCGGCCCGCCAAGCCCGCGAATCCGCCACAGCGCCTGGCGCCGGTCGAGCCCGAGGCAGCGGAAGGCATCGGCATCGGCGAGCCGCTCGAGCGCGGCGACCGGCACGCCGGTGCGGCGAAGCATGTCCTCGATCGAGTCGAACGGCGCCGCCAATGCCGCGGCCGCGATCCTGGCGCCATGATCGTTGGCCAGCCCCTTCACCAGGCGAAGGCCGAGGCGGACGGCGTGCCGCCCCGCCTTGGCCGGGGCGGCGGCATCGCCCGGCTCCAGCGTGCAATCCCAGCGGCTGGCGTTGATGCACACGGGGCGGACCTCGACGCCGTGCTCGCGCGCGTCGCGGACGAGCTGGGCGGGGGCATAGAAGCCCATCGGCTGGGCGTTGAGGATCGCCGCCAGGAAGACGTCCGGATGATGGCATTTCATCCAGGCCGAGGCATAGGCGATGCGCGCGAAGCTGGCGGCGTGGCTTTCGGGAAAGCCGTAGCTGCCGAACCCCTCGATCTGGCGGAAGGTCCGTTCGGCGAAATCGCGCGCATAGCCTTTGGCGACCATGCCGTTCACCATCTCGTCGTGGAAATGGCTGACGCCGCCGGTCGTCTTGAAGGTCGCCATCGAACGGCGCAGCGCGTCGGCCTTGGCCGGCGAGAAACCGGCGCCGACGATCGCCACCTTCATCGCCTGTTCCTGGAACAGCGGCACGCCCCTGGTCTTGGCGAGCACCGCGCGCAGTTCCTCGGAAGGATATTCCTCCGGCTCTCTGCCCTCGCGCCGGCGCAGATAGGGATGGACCATGTCGCCCTGGATCGGCCCGGGACGGACGATCGCGACCTGGATGACGATATCGTAGAATTCGCGCGGCCTGAGGCGCGGCAACATCGACATCTGCGCGCGGCTCTCGATCTGGAAGACCCCGATCGTGTCGGCCGCGCAGATCATGTCGAAGACCTCTGGATCGTCCCGCTGCAGCTCGGGCGAGGCCAGGGTGAGCCGTTGCCCCTCATGCGCTTCCAGCAGATCGAAGGCGCGGCGCAGGCAGCCGAGCATGCCGAGGCCGAGTATGTCGACCTTCATGATCTTCAGCTCCTCGAGATCGTCCTTCTCCCATTCGACGACATCGCGGTCCGCCATCGTCGCCGGTTCGATCGGGACGAGATCGTCGAGCCGGTCGCGGGTGAGGACGAAGCCGCCCGGATGCTGCGAAAGGTGACGCGGCGTGCCGATGAGCTGGCGGCTGAGCTCGAGCGTGAGCGCGAGGCGGGGATCGGCGGCGTCGAGCCCGAGCTCGGCGACGTGGCGTTCGGCGACGCCCTCGCTCGACCAGCCCCAGACCTGGCCGGAGAGCGCGCCGGTGACGTCGTCGGGCAGGCCAAGCGCCTTGCCGACCTCGCGCACCGCGCGGCGGGCGCGGTAGCGCACCACGACCGCCGCGAGCGCGGCATGGCGGCGGCCGTAGGTGTCGTAGATCCACTGGATTACCTCCTCGCGCCGCTCGTGCTCGAAATCGACGTCGATATCGGGCGGCTCGTTGCGCGCGTCGGAGAGGAAGCGCTCGAACAGGAGCTGGTGGCGCACCGGATCGATCGCGGTGATGCCGAGCACATGGCAGATCATCGAATTGGCCGCCGAGCCGCGCCCCTGGCAGAGGATGCCCTGGCTGCGCGCGAAGCCGACGATCGAGTTCACGGTGAGAAAGTAACGGGCGTAATCCCACTTCTTCACCTGCCGCAGCTCGCGCTCCAGCAGCTCGGCATGAGCCGGCGTCGCGTCCGGCAGTTCGGCGAGCGCGGCGCGGGTGAGCGTCTCCAGCGCCTCCTGCGGCGTGCGGCCGCTCATCACGATCTCGTCGGGATATTGCTGGCCGAGCTCGCGCAGCGAGAACTGGCAGCGATCGGCGATGTCGGCGCTCGCGCGCAATGCGTCGGGAAAGTCGCGAAACCGCCGCGCCATCTCCGCCGGCGACTTGAGGTGACGATCGGCATGGCGCTCGCGGCGGAAGCCGAGCTCGTCGATCGTGCAACGCTCCCGGATCGCGGTGACGACATCCTGCAGCATCCGCTTGTCGGGGCTGTCGTGGAGCACGTCGCCGGTGGCGAGCGCCCGCACGCCGTGGCGGCGGGCGAGCGCGTCGAGCGCATGGAGCCGCGCCGCCTCGCCCGGCCGCCGGCGATGGGTGAGCGCGAGATGGCCGCGCCGCCCGAATATGTCGGCGAGCTGCGCCAGCGCGATTTCGCTCGCGCGGTCCGCCTCGTCCGGCACCAGCGCGGCGACGAGGCCCTCGCTCCAGGCGGCGACGTCCTCCCAGTGGAGGAAGCACTGCCCCTTTTCGCCCCGCTCCCGGTCGGCGCGCTGCTTGCCGGTCGTGAGCAGCCGGGCGAGCCGCGACCAGCCGGCCCGATCCTCCGGCCAGACCAGCAGCGCGGCGCCGTCCATCAGGTCGAGCCGGCAGCCGGCGACCAGCCGCACCCCGGTCGCCTCGCTCGCCCGCAGCGCCTTGACCAGCCCGCCCACCGTGTTGCGATCGGCGATGCCGAGCGCCTCGTAGCCGAGCAGCGCCGCCGCCGCGAACAGCTCGTGCGCGCTCGAAACCCCGCGCAGGAAGCTGAAATGCGTCGCGGCCTGGAGCTCGACATAGGTCATGCGAACAGCCCGTGCATGTGCCAGCCAAGATCGCCGCTGCCGGGCTGGTCGGGATCGCCGCTGCGGAACAGCCAGAAGCGGCGGCCGTCCATGTCCTCGACCTCGAAATAGTCGCGGATCGCGGCGCGCTCGTCCGGGGCACGCCACCATTCGCCGTAGAGCCGCTCCGGCCCGTCGGCAGCGGCGACGACATAGGTGTCGCCGCGCCAGCGAAAGCGCCGCGGCGGGCCGTCGGGATGGGGCGAGAGGACGAAATCGACCGGCTCGGGCGGCGCCAGCAGCCGGATCGGTCGCGGCCAGCGCGGCCAGGGCGCCGCCGAGGCGAGCGGATCGAGCCGGACGAGGCTGCGCTCGGGAAGGTCGCTCTCGCGCGCGCCCAGGCGATAGACGCGCCGCGCGCCGAGGCGGACGGCGAGCCGATCGACCAGCGTGGCGAGATCGGCCACCGCCGCTGCCTCCCCCTCGGCCAGCAGGCTTTCGACCGGCCGCGCCCCCAGCGGCTCGACCCGATCGGCGACGAGGCGCAGTGCTTCGAAGCCGAAGCCCGGTTCCAGCCCCTCGATCCGCGTCGCCATCAGCCGCATGAGGTGCGCGCCGTCGCGGGTGGCGCGGGCGGTGCCGATCGCGGCGCGCTGCACCGTGCCGTCGACGCGCTCGCACAGCAGCAGCAGACGGCGCGCGCCGAGCCCGGTCGCCTCCAACCGCCGCACCAGCCGGCGCATCGCCTCGCCGAGCGCTTCCCCGATCGCCTCCGGCGTCGCGATCGGCTCGACGAAGCGCAGCAGCATCGCCGGCGGCTCTTCCGGCACGATCGGGTCGAACGGTTCGCCGGCGCGGCCGAGCGCCTGGTCGAGCCGGGCCAGCAAGGCGCCGCCGAAGCGGCGCTGGAGCGGGCCGCGCGGCATCGCCGCGAGCGCGCCGACCGTGGCGATGCCGAGCCGGCGGGCGGTCGCCAGCACCGCCTCGTCGAGCCGCAGCGCCGCGAGCGGCAGCGGCCCGATCGCCGCGGCGCCGCCGCCGGGCGGGCAGAGGATGATCGCCGCCCCGCCGTATCGGGCGAGCGCGTGGGCGGCGCCGAAACTGTCCGCCACCGCGATGCGCGCGGAAAAGCCGAGCCGGGCCAGGAAGGCGAGGATGCGCCGGCACATCCTCGCCTCGCCGCCGAACAGGTGGGCGACGCCGGTGAGATCGAGCCACAGGCCGTCGGGATCGGCAATGGCCGCGCGCGGCGTCCAGCGCCGCGCCGCGAACAGGCCGAGCCGGGCGAGGAAAGTGGCGTCGCCCTCGGGATCAGCGGGATGGACGTCGAGCCCGGGAACGAGAAGACGCGCCTTGGCGAGCGGCATCCCCGACGCGAGCCCGAGCCGGCGCGCCTCGGGCGACACCGCGGCGAGAATGTTGCGATTGCCCTCGCGAAGGATGGTGACGAGCGCTCCCGCCCCGTCCGATCGGATGGCGAGATCGCGCGACAACGCCTCGCGCGCCCAGCGTGCGCCGGGCCGCCAGCCGCCGCCGCGTCCGGGCAGGACGAGCGCGACGTCAGGCGGCGGCAGCGGCGGCGGGGACGCTCGCGTCGCGGATCGCGCGGCGCGCCGGATCCGGTCGATCGCCAGATCGGGCAGCCAGAGCGAGGCGAGCCTCGGCATCGGGAGCCTCCAACAACCATCGAAACGGCGCGCCACCGCGCTGGCGCGCCAGCTCGACCCGCCAACGGGGACGGCCGAGCCCCGCGAACGGGCCGATTCCGCAGGGCAGCGGCGCGGCCGGCGCGCAGCCGATCCGCCAACGGGTGACCGCGCTCGACGGTGCTTCGAGCGGGTCGCCGCCCCGCCGTCGCCAGCGCCGGCGCAGCAGCGCGGTCGTGCCGCTCTCCTCGGCAGCGAGCTGGAGCCGGCGCGCGGCCGCCATGTCGAGCCGCCCGCTCTCCCCGACCACGGCGGCGAGACCGCCGTGGCGCAGCGCATCCTCCATCGCCGCCAGCAGCTCGCCCTCGTCGCGGCATTCGGCGTAGAAGACGCGCGCCGGCGCCAGGCCGACGCCGGCGAGGGCGGGCGGGAACGGCGCCGGCGGAAGGAAGGTCCAGAGTACCTGCCGCCCCTCGCCCTTCGCGCGGGCGAGGCGGGCGGCGAGCGCGGCGAGGAAGGCCGTCGCCGCGGCATCGTCGCCCGGCGCGATTGAGGCGGCGGCGGCCTCGTGCAGCGCGGCGACGGGGAGCCCGCCGCCGGCGAGCCGCCCGTCGAGCGCGGGCAGATCGAAGGGAACGACAGCGCCCGCTCCCTTGCGCGCGCCCCGCTCGATCGCACGCACGGCGGCGCGCAAGGCGTCGAGCGACCAGCGGTCCGGCAGCGAAGATGTGCGACTCGGATTCATATGTTCTTGTTATGTTCTGCTCACGTTCAGGCCGAGTCAAGGCGGGAGCGGGAAAGGAAGGCGAAGGTCGGCCGCGCCGGGGGGCGCGAGCTCCGGCCCGTCAGCCGCCGCGACAGGCAACCGGCCCGGCGCGCCGCAACGGCCGCCATGCCCGCGCCGCCACGCGCATCTCGTCCCGGCGATCGCGGCCGCGATGGCGGCGGCGCGCCGCCCGCCCGCCGCAACGGCTGGTCGATGGCCGATTCCGCCGATAAGAAGGCGGCGGAGACGGCAGCAGGAGAAAGGTCAGCCCGACGTGGCCACCAACAGCGCCGCTTCGACCGCCAACGTCCCCGCGCCATCGCGCGTGGACAGCGCGGCGACGCAACCGAGCGACGACGAGACGCCGAATCAGCCCAACCTGCTGCGCCTGCGCGGCCGGCCCTTCTTCGAGGACAAGAATCGCGCCTTCTGGACGCTGCAGAGCGTCGGCTGGAGCGGCTATTTCGCGCTGCGCACGCTCACCGGCCTCGCCAATGCGATGGCGTGGAGCTACGTCCTCCACACGCTACTGCTGACCGCGGCCGGCTATTCGATCACGCTGTTGATGGCGGCCGCCTTCCGCCGCCTGATCCGGATGCGCGAACTCTACACCTGGGCGGGCTCGATCCTGATCGTGCTCGTCGCCGCCGCCGCGCTCTCGGCGATCGAGACGTGGAGCTATTCGGTCTTCATCCAGCCGGGCAGCCCGCCCGAGGGGATCCGCTTCCTCGGCGCGATCATCCTCACCTTCCTGCTGCTCATCGCCTGGTCCTCGCTCTACTACAGCATCAACTTCTACCTGATGCTCGAGGAGCAGAGCGACCGGCTGCTGCGGCTTGAAAACGCCGCTTCCAATGCCCAGCTCGCGATGCTGCGCTACCAGCTCAATCCCCATTTCCTCTTCAACACGTTGAACTCGATCTCCACCCTCGTTCTCCTGAAGCAGGGCGATCGCGCCAATGCGATGCTCTCGCGCCTCTCCTCCTTCCTTCGCTACACGCTGGTGAACGAGGCGAGCGCGCGGGTGACGCTCGCCCAGGAGATCGAGACGCTGAAGCTCTATCTCGAGATCGAGAAAATGCGGTTCGAGGAGCGCCTGCGGCCGCATTTCAGCGTCGATCCCGGGGCCGAGCGGGCGCTCCTGCCCTCGCTGCTGCTGCAGCCGCTGATCGAGAACGCGATCAAATATGCGGTGACGCCGCGGGAGAATGGCGCCGACATCGCCGTCGAGGTGCGCCGCCGCGCCAATCGCGTCGCGATCACCGTCGTCGATACCGGTCCGGGCGCCGATTCGGGCTATCAGAAGCGCGCGGCGCAATCGACCGGAGTCGGGCTGGCGAACATTCGCGACCGCCTGGCGCAGGCCTATGGCGACAACCATCGTTTCGAGACACAAACGGAGACAACGGGGGGCTTCCGCGTTTTCATTGAGATTCCGTACCAGACCGAAGAAACCGAGGAGCCGAAATGACCATCCGCACCATCCTGGTGGACGACGAGCCGCTGGCCATCCAGGGCCTCCAGGTGCGCCTGGAGGCGCATGAGGACGTCGAGATCGTCGATACCTGCTCGAATGGGCGCGAGGCGATCCGATCGATCAAGACGAACAAGCCGGACCTCGTCTTCCTCGACATCCAGATGCCCGGCTTCGACGGCTTTTCCGTCATCCAGGGGCTGATGGAGATCGAGCCGCCGCTGTTCGTCTTCGTCACCGCCTATGTCGATCACGCGCTGCGCGCGTTCGAGGCCGACGCGGTCGACTATCTGATGAAGCCGGTCGAGGAGGCGCGGCTCGCCGACACGATGGAGCGCGTCCGCCAGCGCCTCGCCGAAAAGCGCGGCGCCGAGGAGATCGCGGCGCTCAAGGAAGTGCTCGCCGAGGTCGCGCCCGACGCGATCGAGAATGTCGAATCGGCGCATGACGAGCTGCTCTCCGCCAGTCGCTACGAGAAGATGATCAACATCAAGGACCGCGGCCAGATCTTCCGCGTCGACGTCGATACGATCGAGAGCGTCGAGGCCGCTGGCGACTATATGTGCATCAAGACCGGCGACAACACGCTGATCCTGCGCGAAACGATGAAGGATCTCGAGAAGCGGCTCGACCCGCGCCGCTTCCAGCGCGTCCACCGCTCGACCATCGTCAATCTCGATCAGGTCCGCCAGGTGAAGCCGCACACCAATGGCGAATGCTTCCTTGTGCTCGACAGCGGCTCGCAGGTGAAGGTCAGCCGATCCTACCGCGACGTCGTCGCGCGGTTCGTCCATTGACCGGCGCCGCCAGGGCGCGCGCCTTCGCCGCGCTGCACAGGCCGGGTGATCCGGTCATCCTCTACAACGCCTGGGACGCGGGCAGCGCGCGCGTCGTGGCGGAGGCGGGCGCGCGGGCGATCGCGACTGGGAGCTGGTCGGTCGCGGCGGCGAACGGCTTTCCCGACGGCGAGGGGCTGCCGATCGACCTCGCCCTCGCCAATGCGGCGCGAATCGTCGCAGCGGTGGACCTGCCGGTGACGGTCGATTTCGAGGGCGGCTATGCGAACGCGCCCGACGAGGTGGGGCGCAACATGGCGCGGCTCGCCGCGACCGGCGCGGCCGGCTGCAATTTCGAGGACCAGATGGTCGGCGGCGAGGGGCTCCACGCGATCGTCGACCAGGCGGCGCGGATCAGCGCGGCGCGCGCCGCCGTCGGGCCCGATTTCTTCATCAACGCCCGCACCGACATCTTCCTCAAGGCGCCGCGCGAGACGCACGACGCGGCGATGGTCGAGGCGGCGCTCGAGCGCGCGGCCGCCTATGCCGACGCCGGCGCGAGCGGCTTCTTCGTGCCGGGCCTCGCCGACCTCGAGTTGCTGGAAAGGCTGTGTGCGGGCACGTCGCTGCCGGTCAATTTCATGGCCTTTCCGGGCGCCCCGGCCAGCGCGGACATCGCGCGCGCCGGGATCGCGCGGATCAGCCACGGACCCTTCCCCTATCGTCAGGCGATGACCGCGCTGGCGGACGCGGCGGCGGCGATCTACCGCGCGGACGCCTGAATCGCCACGAGCAAGGGGCGTCCCCCGCCGGGAACGCCCCTTCCTTCCGGTTTGCGTGACGCGACTACATGCCGTTCGGCTCGTCGGGCGGCGCCATCGTGCCGTTCTCGATCGCGTCGGCCGTATTGTCGGCGTTCTCGCGCATCATGTCGGCCGTGTTGCTGAGATTGTCCGCGACGATGTCGTTGGTCGTATTGCCGGCAAGGTCGTCGAGCTGATCCGCCTGATTGTAGATCGAATCCTCGTAATTCGCGGCGGCGTTCTCCTGCGGCGTGCTGTTGTTGCACGCGGCGAGACCGCACAGGCCCAGGGCGATCGCCCCAAGGGTCAAACTTCTCATCCCAATCCCCTTTCCAGGTCGCGAACGGGCGCCCGGCGACAAGCGGCCGCAACGCCCGGGAGCGGCGTCACCGCCAGCCCTCCGGGCGCATCAATGGCCGAACCGCGATTCCGGTTCCCGATTTGATCAGCTTCCGGCGGGATGGGTGCGCCGCCATTCGCGCACGGCGTTCAGCGTGTTGGTGACGTGATGCTGCCAGTTCATGTCGGAATAGGAGTAGATGATCCGCCCGTCGGGGGCGATCACATAGGAGGTGCGGCTCGTCATGTCGGTCCGACCCGGGGCGATCGGCACGTCATAGGCGCGGATCGTGTCCACGTTCGCGGCGGCGACCGGAAAGGCGTTGCGGCACGCCTCGACCGAGAAACGCCGCAGCGTCTCCTGGTCGTCCGCCGACATGCCGATCACCCGCGCGCCCGCGGCGCGGAACCGGGGTGCAGCCTCCGAAAAAGCGTGCGCCTCGAGCGTGCAGCCCTGGGTGAAGGAGCGCGGATAGAAATAGAGCACGACCGGGCCGTGGCGCAGCTGCTCGGCAAGGTTGAGCCGGAACGGCCGGCCGGCGAGCGCGCCGGTGGTGGTGAAATCGGGCGCCTGGGCGCCGACCGGCAGCGCGGGGATGGCGGCGCCCGGCATCACGGCGAGCGCGGCGGCGGCGAGAATGGGGATCAATCTCATCGGAACGACTCCTTCGGGTGGAGGCCGCGGCCCGCCATCAGGATAGCGTCCGATCGAGAAACGCGCCAGTGCGGGAACCTGCGGCCGGCTTGCCGGTTGCAACGGGCAGAAGGCGGCCGGCATTTGACGAAGAACGAGCAAGCGGACGAGGCCCGGCCGGACGAGGATGCCGGCACCGTGCGCGCTCTCGACGAGAGCGCGCAGCAATTCCGCATGCTCGTCCAGAGCATGCACGATTACGCGATCTTCATGCTCGACGTCGAAGGCCGCGTCGCCAGCTGGAACCCCGGCGCGGAGCGGATCAAGGGCTACCGGGCGGACGAGATCATCGGCCAGCATTTCTCGCGCTTCTACACCGATGAGGACCGGGCCAGCGGCGAGCCGGCCCGCGCGCTGGCGAAGGCGCGCGAGGAGGGCAAGTATGAAAAGGAGGGCCTGCGCCGCCGCAAGGACGGCAGCCTGTTCTGGGCGAACGTGGTCATCGATCCGATCCACGACGATGACGGGCGCCTGATCGGCTTCGCCAAGATCACCCGCGACGTCACCGAACGCCGCCGCGCCCAGGAGGAGCTGGAGCGCGCGCGAGAGCCGCTGGTCCAGGCGCAGAAGCTCGAGGCGGTCGGCCGGCTGACCGGCGGCGTCGCCCACGATTTCAACAATATGCTGACCGTGATCCGCGCCTCTATCGACATGCTGCGCCAGCCCGCCCTGCCCGAGGCGAAGCGCGAGCGCTACCTGACCGCGATCGCCGACACGGCCGACCGCGCGGCGCGGCTCACCGGCCAGCTCCTCGTCTTCGCGCGCCGCCAGCCCTTCCACAACGAGCGCTTCGCCGTCACCGAGCGGCTCGAGCGGCTGAAGCAGATCATCACGACGACGCTCGGGTCGCGCGTCCGCCTGACCTTTGACCTGTCCACCGATGCCGGCACCGTGCTCGCCGATCCGGCCCAGTTCGAGACCGCGATCCTGAACATGGTGATCAACGCGCGCGACGCGATGCCGAGCGGCGGCGCCCTGCTGATCACGGCGCGCCGCGCCGCGATGGCGCCGACCGCGTCGGGCCCGCCGGCGACCGGCCCCTTTGCCGCCATTTCGATCGCCGACGACGGCACCGGCATCGCGCCCGAGGCGCTGTCGCAGATTTTCGAACCCTTCTTCACGACCAAGGAGGTCGGCCAGGGCACTGGGCTGGGGCTCAGCCAGGTCTATGGCTTCACCCGCCAGTCGGGCGGGGAAATCACGGTGGACAGCGCGCCGGGACGGGGCACCACCTTCACCCTCTACCTGCCGCTCGTCCCCGAGGATCGCGCCGCCCGGGCGAAGGTGGAGGCCCCCGCCGAGCCGATCAGGCCGCCGGCGCGCGAGCGCATCCTGCTCGTGGAGGACAATGAGGATGTCGGCACCTTCGCGACCGAGCTGCTGCGCGAGCTCGGCCAGACGGTGACCTGGGTGCGGGACGCATCGGCCGCGCTCGCCACGCTCGCCGGGGCGCGCGACAGCTTCGACCTCGTCTTCACCGACGTGGTGATGCCGGGCGACGACGGCGTCACCCTCGCCCGCGAGATCCGCCGGCGCTGGCCGGACCTGCGCATCGTGCTCACCAGCGGCTACAGCCACGTCCTCGCCGAGCAGGGCAGCCACGGCTTCGAGCTGCTGCGCAAGCCCTATTCGCTCGACGCGCTGACCGCGATGCTGCGGCAGGACGGGGCCGGCTGAACCCGCGATGCACCGGGCCCCGACGGGGTGCGCAGGCGGCGCGCGCTTGCTAACGGACATGACGTGAAGCCCGCGCGCCGCCCCTTGCTCGCCCTTGCCGCCGTCTGCCTCGCGGGCGGCTGCATGGGCCGCGTCACCGATTTCACCCAGCCGCGAGCGTCGATCGTGATGCCGCAACTGCTGCGCTTCGGCTACGATGCCGGGCAAGCCCGCTGCGTCGGCGAGCGGCTGGGCACGGCGCTTCGGGTCCATCGCCTGCGCGATCTCGCCGACGCCGCCGCCACGGTGCGCCAGGGCTATTACCAATCGAACCGGCTCACCGCGCGCGACCTGCGCTGGGTCGCCTCCACCTTGCGCCACGCCGAAATCCGCACCGCGCTCGATACCGCCAACCAGGCCTGCGGCGTTTCGACCGCGCCGCCGGTGCCGGTGATCGTCGCGCCGCCGCCGCCACAGGCAAGCGCCAGCTGGCTCAACCTCGGCCGCGCCGCCTCCGGCCAGTCGATCGCGATCGACGCGGCGACGATCGAGCGGCGGGGCGCCAGCCGCTCGGCCTGGTTCCGCCTCGCCGATCCCGACGGCACCGCGAGCCAGGACATCTTCCACCTCGTCGTCGATTGCGCCGCGCGCACGATCAACGCGACCGAACGCCGCCGGCTCGGCCCGCTCGGCCAGGTCGTCGAATCGCGCCCCTATCCGGACAATCCGCTGCCGGTGGAGAGTGGCACGGTGATGGAGATCGCCTGGCTCTCGCTGTGCACCTGAGCGGCGGCGGCGCCAGCGCGGGGACCGCGCGGGCCTGGTCCGGTGGCCATGTTCCCGGAACGCCGGACCGCTTCATCCGCCCTCTCGCCGCCGGGAGAGCGGGCATTGCCGCCGTGGACCGCTCAGGGTGCGGCCATTCCGGCTGAAGGTCGATCGCTTCCTAGACCGAACGCCGGGCGAGCGCGGCGGCGGCCTCGTCGGTGAGCTGGGCGAGGATCTCGGCGACGCTCGCTTCCTCCTTCACCATGCCGACCGACTGGCCCGCCATCACCGAGCCGGTCTCGACGTCGCCCTCGATCACCGCGCGCTTGAGTGCGCCGGCCCAGTAATGCTCGATCTGAAGCTGGGCCTCGGCCATCTCGATCCTGCCCTCGTCGAGCAGGTTGGCGACCTCGCGCTGCTTGGCCGCGAAATTCTCCATCTCGCGATTCCTGAGCGCGCGCACCGGGATCACCGGCAGGCGCGGATCGATCTGGACCGAGGTGACGGCGTCGCGCGCCGAGGCCCGGATGAACGCCTTCTTGAAATTGGGATGGGCGATGCATTCGTGCGCGCACACGAAGCGCGTGCCGAGCTGGACACCGGCCGCGCCCATTTCGAGATAGCCGGCGATCGCGCCGCCATGGCCGATGCCGCCGGCGATGAAGATCGGCACGTCCCGGCCCAGCGGCGGCAGGATCTCCTGCGCCAGCACCGAGGTGGCGACCGGCCCGATATGGCCGCCCGCCTCCATCCCCTCGATCACCAGCGCATCGACCCCGGAGCGGATCAGCTTCTTCGCCAGCGCCAGCGCGGGGGCGAAGCAGACCAGCCTGGCGCCGAATCCCTTGACCCGATCGATCGCGCCGGGCGGCGGCAGCCCGCCGGCGAGGACGACATGGCCGACCTCGTGCTTCGCGCAGACATCGATCAGAGCGTCGAGCGCGGGATGCATGGTGATGAG
Source organism: Sphingomonadales bacterium (assembly GCA_040255785.1). GTDB lineage: Bacteria > Pseudomonadota > Alphaproteobacteria > Sphingomonadales > Sphingomonadaceae > Allosphingosinicella. Next base: position 28,205 of record JBDZVR010000023.1, on the reverse strand, counting down.
ATTGACGCCGAACGGCCGCGACGTGCGCGCCTTCGTCTCGGCGATTTCGGTATCGAGCAGGTCGGGCGTCATGGCGCCGCAGGCGATCACCCCGAACGCGCCCGCGTTGGAGAGCGCGGAGACGAGGTTGCGCTCCGAGATCCAGCTCATCGCGCCGCCCATGATCGCGATTTCGCAGCCCAGGAAGTCGGCGCCGCGCGCCATCAGGCGCGCGAGGCGGTCGCGCCCGCTGTTCGACGCCGCGCCGGCCGTCGACGCCGCCTCGCCGCCGCCGCCGCAGGGCGCGTGCTCGCGGGCGCTCACGCGGCGTCCTCGGCGTCGAGGCCGTAGGCGGTGTGGAGCACGCGCACGGCAAGCTCGAGATACTCCTCCGGGATCAGCACGCTGACCTTGATCTCCGAGGTTGTGATCGCAACGATGTTGATGCCCCGATCGGCGAGCGTGCGGAACATCGTCGCGGCGATGCCGGCGTTGGAGCGCATGCCGACGCCGACCGCGCTCACCTTCACGACATTGGTGTCGGTGATGATCTCGACAAAGCCGATATTTCCGTTCGCCCTCTCCAGCGCCGCGACCGCGTGGGCAAGCGAGGGCTTCGGCACGGTGAAGGTGAGGTCGCTCGCCTCGCCCGGCCGCGGGATGTTCTGGACGATCATGTCGACGTTGATGTTGGCCTCGGCGAGCGGCCCGAACACGGCGGCGACGACGCCGGGCCGGTCGGGAATGCCCGTCAGCGTGATCCGCGCCTCGTTCTTGTCATAGGCGATGCCGGTGATGACGTTGCGTTCCATGATGCTGTCCTCGATCGCCTCGAATTCCGGATGATCCTCCCCGACGATCATCGTGCCGGGCCTGTCCTCGAACGATGACAGGACCTGGAGGGGCATGTTGGTGCGCATCGCGAGCCCGACCGAGCGGGTCTGGAGCACCTTCGCGCCGACGCTCGCCAGTTCCAGCATCTCCTCATAGGTGATCGTCTCGAGCTTGCGCGCGCGCGGCACGATGCGCGGATCGGTGGTGTAGACGCCGTCGACGTCGGTGTAGATGTCGCAGCGGTCGGCCTTGAGCGCGGCGGCGAGCGCGACCGCCGAGGTATCCGAGCCGCCGCGGCCCAGCGTCGCTAGGTCGCCATCGGCGGTGATGCCCTGGAAGCCGGGGATGACCGCGATGCCATCCTGCGCGAAGACCCCTTCGAGCACTTCGGCGTCGATGCCCTCGATCAGGGCGGCGGCGTGGCCGGAGGCGCGGATCGGAAGCTGCCATCCCATGTAGGAGCGCGCGTTCATCCCCATGCCCTGGAGCGTGATCGCGAGCAGGCCGCTCGTCACCTGTTCGCCCGAGGCGACGACGACGTCATATTCGCGCGGATCGTAGAGCGAGGCGGCCTCGCGGCAGAACTGGATGAGCCGATCGGTCTCCCCGGCCATCGCCGAGACGACGACCGCGACCTCGTTGCCGCGCTCGGCCGCGCGCTTCACCAGCCCGGCGACATGGCGGATGCGCTCGATGCCGGCCATCGAGGTGCCGCCGAACTTCATCACGATGCGCGCCATGGCCGGGAGTCGGAAACCCTTGGGAAAAGGAAGGCGGCACTGATAGGGAGCGCGCATGGCACATGCAAGCGAGGCGCGCGCCACGATCGACCCCAGGGAAGCCGCCCATTTCGGCGCGCTCGCGGCCGACTGGTGGGACCCGGAGGGCAGCTCGGCGATGCTGCACAAGCTGGGGCCGGCGCGGCTCGCCTATATCCGCGCGCGGATTGACCAGCATTGGGGGGTGGACGAGCATGAGCTGAAGGCGCTCGCCGGCAAGCGCGCCGCCGACGTCGGCTGCGGCGCAGGGCTGATCGCCGAGCCACTCGCCCGCCTCGGCGCGGCGGTGACGGCGATCGACGCGGCGGCGGAGAATATCGCGGCGGCGCGCGCCCATGCCGAGGGCCAGGGCCTCGCGGTCGACTATCGCGTCGGCGGCGTCGAGGCGCTGGAGGGCCGCTTCGAGCTCGTCACCTGCCTGGAGGTAGTCGAGCATGTCGCGGATGTGGACGCCTTCCTCGCCGGCCTGGCGGGCGCGCTGGCTCCCGGCGGCCTGCTCATCCTCTCGACGCCCAACCGCACGACGCTCTCGAAACTGGCGCTGATCACGATCGGCGAGGGGACCGGGCGGATCCCCAAGGGCACGCATGACTGGAACCGGTTCCTGACCCCCGACGAGCTCACCACGCGGCTCGCCGCCGCGGGGCTGGCGGTGAGCGACGTCACCGGCCTCGGCTGGAGCCCCACCCGCGGCTTCCAGCTCACCGCCGACACCTCGCTCAACTATCTGCTGGCGGCGAAGCGGGCCTAACGCGGCTCCTGGCTCAGCCGCGTCATCAGGATCGCCGCGCGCGTCGCCTGCCTGGCGAGGCTGGGAATGTCGATCCATTCGCCCGCCGCGTGGCTGCCGCCGCCGGCGACGCCCAGGCCGGCGAGCGTGTCGGCATCGGCGGCGACGAAACTCGAATCCGCCGCGCCGCGCCGGGCCGGATCATATTCGGCCATTTCGGGAAGGCCGAGATCGCGGTTCACCTCATTGAGCCTCGCGAGCAGGGCGCGGTTGCCGGCGGTCGGCGCCATCGGCGGATAGCCATCCCCGGCGAAGGTCAGCGTGCCGCCGGTATGCGGCAGGTGCCGGGCGACGATCTGCTGCATCCGAGCGCGGACGCGTTGCTCCTGCTCGACCGAAAGCGTGCGGATGTCGCCGCGCGCGATCGCCGTCTGCGCGACGATGTTGGTCTTGCCCGAGGCGGTGACCGACAGGCCGGCATCGTCGATCGTGGCCGGCGTGCCGCCGGCGATGACCCCGACATTGTAGGTGAGGTTGGGCTCCGGCAACTCGCGGCGGAAGGCATCGAGAATGCGCGCCATCTCGTAGATCGCGCCGCAGCCGAGCGCTTCGCCGCACACGCCCGAGCTGTGGCCGGTGCGGCCGTGGGTGGCGAGCGTCCAGCTCGTCGAGGAGCGGCGCGCGACCGTGCCATATTCGCGCCCGCCCTCCCGCGCGAGATTTTCGAACTCGAGCGCGACATCGGCCCAGCGACCCGCCTCGATCAGGTCGCGGCGCGCGGTCGCGATCGGGGAGCCGGGCCGCTCCTCGTCGCCGGTCATGACGACCATGATGTCGGCATCGGCGAGCGTGCCCGCCTCATGCATCGCGCGCAGCGCCGCGATCGCGACGACATCGCCGCCCTTGCAGTCACCGACGCCGGGACCAATGGCGCGGTCGCCCTCGCGGGTGAAGCGCTGAAAGGGCGAGCCCGGTTCGAACACCGTGTCGAGATGGCCGATGAGGAGGATGCGCTTGCCGCGGCCGTTGCCGCGATGGACGGCGACGAGATGGCCGGCGCGACCCGTCTCGCTCATGTCGACCCAGCGCACCTCGAAGCCGAGCGGCTCGAGCTCGGCGCGCACCATCTCGCCCACCGCGCGCACGCCGGCGAGGTTGAGCGTGCCGCTGTTCTGGTTGACCAGCCGCTCGAGCAGGGCAAGGTTGCGGTCGGCATCGCGCTGGACCGCCTCGGCGATGCGCTGCTCGGCGGGCGTGAGCGCGGCCTCGGCGGGAACGGGCAGCGCGACGAAAGCGGCGGCTGCGGCGAGAAGGGCGAGCAAGGCGGGACTCTTCATGGCGGCGACCCTAGAGCCTGATCGCGCCCCCGGTCAAAGGCCGACGTGGAACTCGTAGAACAGGGCAAGGCCGGCCGAGAACTGGTCGCGCGCGCCGAGATCGCGGACGATCGGCGAGCGCGCGGCGTCGCCGACCAGCCGGTCATAGCCGGCATAGCCATAAACGCCCCAGTCGCGCCCCAGCCGCCAGGTGAGCCCGGAGACGACGCCGACGGCATGAACGCCGCCGCCGTCGGGATCGAAGGCGGCGAGCCCGCTCGCGGCGGCCACGGCCGGGGTGACGCGGAAATAGGCGTTCTGGTAGGCGCCATCGGAAAAGCGCAGGCGAGGCCCGATCGAGAAGATGTAGCGATTGCCGTCGCGCGCCACGAAATCGGCGCCGACATCGCCGATCATGCCCTTGTGGCCGCCGAGGCCATGGCGCAGGTCGGCGCGCAGCCGCACATGCTCGCCGAGCCAGGCGTGGACGAAGCCGCCCACCTCCGGCGTCAGCCCGACATCGCCGACCGGCGCGCCGACATCATCCTCCTCGCGCTTCGCCTGGAACATCAGCACCGGGCCGATATCAACCGCGCTGTCGCCCCCGAGCAGGCCGAAGCCGAAGCCCTCGTCGGGCGCCTCGAACGTCATCAGCGCGCCCGGCCGCCGCAGGTCGCCGAGCAGGAGCGGGAAGACGCCATAGCTGTCCGCGCCGGGATAGGCCGGATAGACCTGCGCGCCGGCACCGATCGTGACGATGTGGCCGCGGCCGTCCTCCTGCGCGGCGGCAGGCGCGGCGAAGGCGAAGATCGCGGCCGCGAGCGACGCGGCGGCGGAGCGGACGGGAAAGCTGGTTCGGATCATGGGCGGCTCAACCGCCGGCGACGAAGTTCGTTGCGCCGGCGCGGTCGAATGTGACCGCGCCGTGGCGCGAGGGCAACCCACTATTCGAATTCGAGGATCACCGCGTCGACCGCGAGGCTGTCCCCCGGCCGGGCCTTGATCGCCTTCACCGTCGCCGCCTTCTCGGCGCGCAGGATATTCTCCATCTTCATCGCCTCGACCACCGCGAGCGGCTGGCCCGCCTCGACGCGGTCGCCCTCGGCGACGTCGAGCCGGGTGAGCAGCCCGGGCATCGGGCAAATGAGGTATCTGGAAAGGTCCGGCGGCGCCTTTTCGATCATGTAGCGGGTGAGCGCCGCGACATGCGGCGGCAAAACCTCGGCGATATGGCTCGCGCCGCGAGTCGTCAGCCGCCAGCGCCGTCCGGCCCGGGCGACCTGGACGATGCGCTTGCGGCCGTCGACCGTGCCCTTGAACAGGCCCTGGCCGTGCCGCAGCCGGCCGATCAGCTCGTGCGGCCCCGCATCGTCGACATGCGCGAGCATGCCGCCGTCGGTCGACCGCAGCCGCACGCGGTGCTCGGCGCCGGCGAGGCGCACCACGCGCTCGTCGGGCACCGGCACGCGGCCGTTGAGCTGGCCGCTGACCGAGCCGGCGCGCCGATCGGCCTCATGCCCGGCGAGCGCGGCGATGACCGCGAGATCGGCAACCAGCGTCGGATCCGGCGGCGCGCCCGTGAAGCCTTCGGGATATTCCTCCGCGATGAAGCCGGTGGTGATGTTGCCGGCGCGGAAGCGCGGGTGCTGCATCAGCGCGGAAAGGAAGTCGATATTGTGGCCGATGCCCTCGATGCGGAACGAATCCAGCGCCTCGATCTGCCGGTCGATCGCCTCGATCCGCGTCGGCGCCCGGGTGATGAGCTTGGCGATCATCGGATCGTAGAACATCGACACCTCGCCGCCTTCCTCGACGCCGTCGTCGACGCGGATGATGGCGTCGTCCCCGCCGCTCTCCCCTCCCGCTCGCGGCACGCCGCGGGGCCGGGCATGGTCCCGATCGCCCGCGACGCCTGTCTCCGACCCGTCCGGCGGGCGGGCGGGAGATTGGGCCGGTGGCTGGTAGCGCACGAGCCGTCCGGTGCTCGGCAGGAAGCCGCGATAGGGATCCTCGGCATAGACGCGGGTTTCGACCGACCAGCCGTCGATCTTCACATCCTCCTGCGTGAAGGCGAGCCTTTCGCCGGCGGCGACCCGGATCATCTGCTCGACCAGGTCGAGCCCGGTGATTTCCTCGGTCACCGGATGCTCGACCTGCAGGCGCGTGTTCATTTCGAGGAAGTAGAAGCTCTCGCCGCTGGGATCGGCGCCGGAGACGATGAGCTCGACCGTGCCCGCGCTGTAATAGCCGACCGCCCGGGCGAGCGCGACCGCCTGCTCGCCCATGCGCCGGCGCATCTCGGGCGTGACGAAGGGCGAGGGCGCCTCCTCGATCACCTTCTGGTGGCGCCGCTGGATCGAGCATTCGCGCTCGTTCAGGTAGACGATGTTGCCGTGCCGGTCGCCGAGCACCTGGATCTCGATGTGGCGCGGGCTCTCGACGAACTTCTCGATGAACACGCGGTCGTCGCCGAAGCTCGCCTGGCCCTCGCGCCGCGTCGCCTCGAAGCCCTCGCGCACGTCCTGTTCGGACCAGGCGAGGCGCATGCCCTTGCCGCCGCCCCCGGCGCTCGCCTTCATCATCACCGGATAGCCGATCTCGGCGGCGATCCGCACCGCCTGCTCGGTGTCCGCGATCTCGCCGACATGGCCGGGCACGACGTTGACGCCGGCCGCCTTGGCGAGCTTCTTCGATTCGATCTTGTCGCCCATCGCCGCGATCGCCTCCGGCGGCGGGCCGATGAAGACGATGCCGGCGTCCGCGAGCGCGCGCGCGAAGCTCTCGCGCTCGGACAGGAAGCCGTAGCCGGGATGGACCGCTTCCGCCCCGGTCGCCTTGCACGCCTCGATGATGAGGTCGGCGCGCAGGTAGGATTCGGCGGCCGGCGGCGGGCCGAGCCGGACGCTCTCGTCGGCCAGCTTGACGTGCGGCGCGCGTGCGTCGGCGTCCGAATAGACCGCCACCGTCGCGATCCCCATCCGCCGCGCGGTGCGGATCACCCGGCACGCAATTTCTCCGCGATTGGCGATCAGTATCTTCTTGAACATGCGGTCAGTGACTCACGGCTGGACGGGTGGATTGTGACGCCGGCTCATCGCGGCGGCGCGGCGACATTGCCGGACGTGGCGGCATCGTTGCCGGCCATGGCATTGACATCGCTCTCGATCGGCGATGCGGCGGCGCCCAGCGTGTAATCGGCGCTGCTGACGTGGATGACGAGGCCGGGGCGGGTGGCGCCGCCGCTCGGGGCCGAGGCGGCGATGCTGAGCTGGCGCTCGCCGCTGGGCGGCACCCGCCAGCTCCATTCGACGCGGTCCGCGCCGCCCGCCTTCAGCTCGGGCTCGAAACCACGCAGCGCGCGCTCGAGCAGCGGGCGCACCCGCGCGAGCGACGGCGCCACCGCGCCGTCCAGCTCGATCTGGCAATCGTCGAAGCGACCGCCTGGCGCCGAGAAGGGGATGGCGGAATAGGCGATGCGGCCATGTTCGAGATCGCGGACCGTCACCAGCTGGCCGGCGCTCGCGACATTCTCCTCGGCCGGCCAGCGCTTCGCCTCGACCGCCTCGGCGATCGCGCCGGGATCGCCGATATGGGCGATGCACACGTCGCGCGCGAACTCGGCGACGGCGCGCGCATTGCCGTCCGGATTCTCGGTCGACAGGCGCACCCGCGGCGCCTCGGGCGCCTCGCGGGCCTCGCGCGAGCAGGCGGGCAGCGCGAGCGCCGCCACCGCCAGCGCGGGCCAGGCGGCGAGGGCGGTCACGCGGCCGCCATCGCGACGATGCCGAGCCGCTCGAACATCGCCGCGTCGGCGCTGTCGCCGGCATTGGGCGCAGTCAGCAATTTGTCGCCGGTGAAGATCGAGTTCGCGCCCGCCATGAAGCAGAGCGCCTGCGTCGACTCGCTCATGCTCTCGCGTCCCGCCGAGAGGCGGACCATGCTTCGCGGCATCGTGATCCTCGCGACCGCGACGGTGCGGACGAACTCGATATCGTCGATCTTCGCCATCGGCGTATCGGCCAGCATGTCGCCGAGCACCGTGCCCTTGACCGGTACCAGCGCGTTGATCGGCACGCTTTCGGGATGCGCCGGGAGCGTCGCCAGCGCGTGGAGGAAGGAAACCCGGTCCTCGCGCGCCTCGCCCATGCCGACGATACCGCCGCAGCATACGCTGATGCCCGCGGCGCGGACATGGCCCAGCGTCTCCAGCCGATCCTCGAACGCGCGGGTGGTGATGACCTCGCCATAACGCTCCGGCGCGGTGTCGATATTGTGGTTGTAATAATCGAGCCCCGCCTCGGCGAGCGTCCGCGCCTGGCCTTCGCTCAACATGCCCAGCGTCATGCAGGTTTCGAGGCCCATCGCGCGCACGCCCTTCACCATCTCGACGAGCGCGGGCATGTCGCGGTCCTTGGGGTTGCGCCAGGCGGCGCCCATGCAGAAGCGGGTCGAGCCATGATCGCGCGCCTGCGCGGCGGCCTGGATCACCGCGCGCACGTCCATCAGCTTCGTCGCCTTGACCCCGCTTGCCGCATGGACGGACTGCGAGCAATAGCCGCAATCCTCCGGGCAGCCGCCGGTCTTGATCGAGAGCAGGGTGGAAAGCTGCACCTCGTTCGGCGCGTGGAAGCGCCGGTGGACGGTCTGCGCCTCGAAGAGGAGGTCAAGGAGCGGGAGGTCGAAAAGCGCCGCGATTTCCTCGCGCGTCCAGTCGGTGCGGCCCCGCTCCTCGGCCCCATTGCCCGAAGGGGAGGAGCGGACATCTGCGCGCGCGCCGTTCATTCAACGGCCTCCCCGGCCTCGTCGCTCGGCGGCAGATTGTGGCCGAGGAGCTGCAGCACCTCGCCCGCCGCCGCGACCAGGTTGGTGCCGGGGCCGAAGATCGCCTGGACGCCGGCATCGCGCAGGAACTGGTAGTCCTGCACCGGGATGACGCCGCCGGCGACGACCTTGATGTCGCCGCGGCCCGCCTCGCGCAGGTGGCCGATCAGCTCCGGGATCAGTGTCTTGTGCCCGCCGGCGAGGCTGGAGGCGCCGACCATGTCCACGCCCTCCCCGATCGCCAGCTCGGCCGCTTCCTTCGGCGTCTGGAAGAGCGGGCCGGGGACGACCTCGAACCCGAGATCGCCGAACACGGAGCTCACCAGATTGGCGCCGCGATCGTGGCCGTCCTGGCCCATCTTGGCGACGAGGAGGCGCGGCTTGCGCCCGATCCGCCGCTCGAGCGCGTCGACGCCCTCGGTGAGCCGCGCCCAGCGCGAATCGCCGCGATAGGCGCCGCCATAGACGCCGCGCACCGGCGTCGGCCGGGTGTCGTGGCGGCCGAAGACGTCCTCAAGCGCCCGGCTGATCTCGCCCAGCGTCGCGCGCGCGCGGGCGCATTCGACGGCGAGCCCGAGCAGGTTCCCGCGGCCACGCGCGCCCTCGCGCAGCGCGTCGAGCGCGGCGCGGCAGGCGGCCTCGTCGCGGCCCGCCTTCACCCGCTGAAGGCGCGCGACCTGCGCCTCGCGCACGGCGTGGTTGTCGACGGCGAGGATGTCGAGCTCCCCCTCGTCGGGGAGGCGATACTTGTTGACCCCGACGATCACCTGCTCGCCGCGATCGACCCGCGCCGCGCTCGCCGCTGCCGCCTCCTCGATCATCGCCTTGGGCCAGCCGGCGGCGACGGCCTTCGCCATGCCGCCCTCGGCGATGATCCGCTCGATCAGCGCCCAGGCATCGTCGTGGAGCTGCTGGGTCAGCGCCTCGACATAATAGGAGCCGCCGAGCGGATCGACGACGTTGGCGATCCCCGTCTCCTCGGCGATCACGAGCTGCGTGTTCCGGGCGATCCGCGCCGAGAAATCGGTCGGCAGCGCGACCGCCTCGTCGAGGCTGTTGGTGTGGAGCGACTGGGTGCCGCCGAGCACCGCCGCCATCGCCTCGATCGTGGTGCGGATGACGTTGTTGTAGGGATCCTGCTCGGTGAGGCTGACGCCGCTCGTCTGGCAATGGGTGCGCAGCATCTTCGAGCGGTCGCTCTTGGCGCCGAGATCGGTCATCACGCGATGCCACAGCTTGCGCGCGGCGCGCAGCTTCGCGATCTCCATGAAGAAGTTCATGCCGATCGCGAAGAAGAAGGAGAGTCGCCCGGCGAAGGCGTCGATGTCGAGCCCGCTCTCCATCGCGGCCAGCGCATATTCGCGCCCGTCGGCAATGGTGAAGGCGAGCTCCTGGACCTGCGTCGCCCCGGCCTCCTGCATGTGGTAGCCGGAGATCGAGATCGAGTTGAACTTCGGCATGTGCCGGGCCGTGTAGGCGATGATGTCCGCGACGATCCGCATCGATGGCCCGGGCGGATAGATATAGGTGTTGCGGACCATGAACTCCTTCAGGATGTCGTTCTGGATGGTGCCATCCAGCTTCTCCTGGGGGACGCCCTGCTCCTCGCCGGCGACGATGAAGAAGGCGAGGATCGGGATCACCGCGCCGTTCATCGTCATGCTGACGCTCATCCGGTCGAGCGGGATGCCCTCGAAGAGGATCTTCATGTCCTCGACCGTGTCGACCGCGACGCCGGCCTTGCCGACATCGCCGATGACGCGCGGATGATCGGAATCATAGCCGCGATGGGTGGCGAGATCGAAGGCGACCGAGAGGCCCTTCTGCCCGGCGGCGAGGTTGCGGCGATAGAAGGCGTTCGATTCCTCGGCGGTGGAGAAGCCGGCATATTGCCGGATCGTCCACGGCCGCCCGGCATACATCGAGGCGCGCACGCCGCGCGTGAAGGGCGGAAAGCCGGGCAGGCCAGGGTCGATCCCGGCCACGTCCTCGGCCGTGTAGAGCGGCTTGACCGCGATTCCCTCCGGCGTGCGCCAGACGAGATCGCGTCCCTTCACCTCCTTCGCGGCGGCGGCCTCCCAATCGGCGCGGGTGGGCCCGGACTCAGGCATGACCATCCTTCCCTCCCCGCCGGGGAGAGGGGGCGAGCAGTTCAGTGTGCATCCTTCGGCGTCTCCATGATCTCGGTCAGCACCCCGCCCATGTCGCCGGGGTGGAGGAAGAAGATCGGCGTGCCGTGCGCGCCGATGCGGGTGGGGCCAAGGATGCGGGCGCCCTTGCCCTCGAACCAGTCCCGCGCCGCCGCGATGTCGGGCACCTCGAAGCAGACATGATGCTGCCCGCCGGCCGGGTTCCTCGCGATGAACTTCGCGATCGGCGAATCCGCGCCCAGCGGCTCGATCAGCTCGATCTGCGCATTGGGCGTGTCGATGAAGCAGACCTTCACCCCCTGCTCGGGCATGTCGAACGGCTCGCGCACGACCTCGGCGCCCATCAGGTCGCGATAGCGCTGGACGGACGCCGCGATCGACGGCGTGGCGACGCCGATATGGTTGAGGCGGCCGAGCTTCATATCGCGCCCCGCGCGATCAATCGCCGTGCATGAACATGCCCGCATCGAGCATGATCGCGACCAGGACGGCGAAAATGGCGAGGCCGAAAAGGAGCGCGCGGCCGGTCACAGCGGGATATTGTCATGCTTCTTCCAAGGATTTTCGAGCTGCTTGTCCCTGAGCTTTCTTAGCCCCAGCGCGATCCGCCGCCGCGTCGAGTGCGGCATGATGACCTCGTCGATGAAGCCCTTGCTCGCGGCGACGAAGGGATTGGCGAAGCGCTCTTCATATTCGGCGGTGCGCGCGGCGATCTTTTCGGGGTCGCCGATATCCTTCCTGAAGATGATCTCGACCGCGCCCTTCGCGCCCATCACCGCGATCTCGGCGGTGGGCCAGGCGTAATTGAGGTCGCCGCGCAGATGCTTGGAGGCCATCACGTCATAGGCGCCGCCATAGGCCTTGCGGGTGATGACGGTGATCTTGGGCACGGTCGCCTCGGCATAGGCGAAGAGCAGCTTGGCGCCGTTCTTGATGATCCCCTCATGCTCCTGCGCGACGCCGGGGAGGAAGCCGGGGACATCGACGAAGGTGATGATCGGGATGTCGAAGGCGTCGCAGAAGCGCACGAAGCGGCCGGCCTTCTTCGACGACTTGATGTCGAGCACGCCGGCGAGCACCATCGGCTGGTTGGCGACGATACCGACGGTGCGCCCCTCGATCCGGCCGAAGCCGGTGATGATGTTCGCGGCATGGGCGGGCTGGAGCTCGAAGAATTCGCCGTCGTCGAGGATCTTGGCGATCGGCTCGTGCATGTCGTAGGGCTTGTTGGCGCTGTCCGGGATCAGCGTGTCGAGGCTTTCCTCGATCCGGTCCCAGGGATCCTCGCATGGCCGCTCGGGCAGATCGTGGCGGTTGGAAAGCGGCAGGAAATCGAAGAAGTCGCGGGTCGCGAGCAGGGCGTCGATATCGTTCTCGAACGCCATGTCGGCGACGCCGGACTTGGTCGTGTGGGTGATCGCGCCGCCCAGCTCCTCCTGCGTCACCACCTCGTTGGTGACGGTCTTCACCACGTCCGGGCCGGTCACGAACATGTAGGACGAATCCTTCACCATGAAGATGAAGTCGGTCATCGCCGGCGAATAGACCGCGCCGCCCGCGCAGGGGCCCATGATGAGGCTGATCTGGGGGACGACGCCGGAGGCGAGCACGTTGCGCTGGAACACCTCGGCATAGCCGGCGAGGCTGGCGACGCCCTCCTGGATGCGCGCGCCGCCGGAATCGTTGAGTCCGATCACGGGGGCGCCGACCTTCATCGCCATGTCCATGATCTTGCAGATCTTCTGCGCGTGCCGCTCGGACAGCGAGCCGCCGAACACGGTGAAATCCTGCGCGAAGACATAGACGAGGCGGCCATTGATCGTGCCCGATCCGGTGACGACGCCGTCGCCCGGAAACTTCTGCGCCTCCATGCCGAAGTCCGCGCAATTATGCTCGACGAACATGTCATATTCCTCGAAGCTGCCCGGATCGAGCAGCACCGAGATCCGCTCGCGCGCCGTCAGGCGACCCTTCGCGTGCTGTGCCTCTATCCGCTTCGCGCCACCGCCCAGGCGCGCGCGTTCGCGGCGCTGTTCGAGCTCTTCGATCGTCGTAGCCATCGGGGGCTCTTATGCGCACCGCCGCGGCGAGGCAATCATCGGGCTTGGCCGCAGGCACATTCCCCTCCCGCTGGCGGGAGGGGATGGCCGGGAAGGCGGACCGGGCGCGCTCAATCCCCGGCGGCCGGCGCCGGCGCGTGGAGCCGCAGGCGGCTGACGTGGCGCGCGTCGCCGTCGATCACCTCGAGCTTCCAGCCGCTCGGATGATCGAGCACCTCGCCCGGCTGCGGGATATGGCCGGCGATCACGAAGGCGAGGCCACCGAGCGTGTCGACATCCTCCTCGACCTCGCCGAGGCGCGGATCGATCGTCTCGGCGACATCCTCGAGCTCCGCCCGCGCGTCGGCCTCCCAGATGCCGTCGTCGAGCGGGATCAGCAGCCCGACCGGCTCCTCGTCATGCTCGTCCTCGATCTCGCCGACGATCTCCTCGACCACGTCCTCGATCGTGATCAGCCCCTCGGTGCCGCCGAATTCGTCGACGACGATGGCGAGATGGGTGCGCCGCGCGCGCATCTGCGCGAGCAGATCGAGCATCCCCATCGATTCGGGGACGAAGAGCGGCGTGCGCATCAGCGAACCGATGTCCGGCGCGCCCGCGCCCGAGACGAGGTGGCGGAACACGTCCTTGATGTGGAGCATGCCGATGACGCGGTCGAGGCTGTCCTCATAGACCGGAAGCCGGCTGTGCTCCGCCTCGGTCAGCGTCGCGACCAGCTCCTCGAAGCTGGCGCTCGCCGGCACCGCGACGATGTCGCCGCGTGGCACCGCCACGTCGCCGGCGGTCTTGTCGCCGAAATGGAGAATGTTGCGGAGCATCTGCCGCTCGGCGAGCGAGAGGTCGCCGACGCGCGGCGCCTCGCCCTCATGGCTTTCGATCGCTTCCTCGATCTCCGCGCGCAGCGTCGCCTCGCCATCGTCGCCGAACAGAAAGGCGCGCAGCCCGCCCCAGAATGTGCGTCCTTCTTCCCGGCCGCCGGGACTGTCGTCTTCCATCGATGCTAACGGTTCACCTCGGGCTGTTGATAGGGATCGGCGATGCCGAGCGACGCGAGCGCGCGCCGCTCGAGATTTTCCATCTCCTCGGCGTCGGCGTCGCTCGTTTCGTGGTCGTATCCTAGCAGGTGGAGCGTGCCGTGCACCACCAGATGCGCGGCATGGGCCGCGATTCCGACGCGCTTCTCCTCCGCCTCGGCCGCGCAGACCCCGCAGGCGAGCACGATGTCGCCGAGCATCGGCGCCGTCGCGAGCTCCGCCGGCGCGGCCATCGGAAAGGAGAGGACGTTGGTCGGCCGGTCCTTGCCGCGCCATCGGGCGTTGAGCGCGCGCACCTCCTCGTCGGAGGTGAACTTGACCGAAACCTCGGCGTCGCCCCCGGCGAGAGCCGCGTGGCGGCTCTGCCGCACCGCGGCGATCACCGCGCGCCCGGCGAGCGCCGACCAGTCGGTGCGATGGTCCCACTCCGCAGATATGTCGGCATCGACGATCACGGCCACGGCACCCTCGTTCCCGGGAGAGCCGGGCCGGAGCGGCAGGGTCGCGCCGCCACCGCACGCGCGGTCCACCGGTCCACGCAGCACCGCCGCGCGGCGACGAAGGCGCACACCCCGGTCACTTCCCCTTCCCTTCATAAGCCTCGACGATCTTGCCCACGAGGGGATGGCGGACGACGTCGCCGGGGCCGAAGCGGACGAGTGAAATCTTCTCGATCCCCTCGAGCTTGGCGACCGCGTCGGCGAGGCCGGAGGTCACGCCGGGCGGCAGGTCGGTCTGCTCCGGATCGCCGCAGATCACCATGCGGCTGCGCATGCCGAACCGGGTCAGGAACATCTTCATCTGCTGCGGCGTCGTGTTCTGTGCCTCGTCGAGGATGATGAACGCGTCGGAGAGCGTCCGGCCGCGCATGAAGGCGATCGGCGCGATCTCGATGTCGCCGCTGGCGATGCGCCGCTCGACCTGGTCCATCGGCAGCATGTCGTAGAGCGCGTCGTAGAGCGGGCGCAGATATGGATCGACCTTCTCCTTCATGTCGCCGGGAAGGAAGCCGATCTTCTCGCCCGCCTCCACCGCGGGGCGGGAAAGGATCAGGCGATCGACGCTGCCGCCGATCAGCTGCTGCACCGCCTGCGCGACGGCGAGATAGGTCTTGCCGGTGCCGGCCGGCCCGAGCGCGAAGATCATGTCGTCGCGCGCCAGCGCCTCCATATAGACCGCCTGGGTGCGCGAGCGCGGGACGATCGTCTTCTTGCGGGTGCGGATCATCACCTTCGGCGGCTCGACCACCTCCGACGCGACGATCCCGTCGAGCGTCGGCTGGCCGGACATGGCGATGATCGCGTTCACCGTCTCGGCATCGATGTCCTGGCCCTCGTCGAGCCGGTTGTAGAGCCCGACCAGCACCTCGCGGGCGCGCGCCGCGTCCTCGGCCTCGCCCTCGATCTGCACCTTGTTGCCGCGGGCGGCGATATAGACGCCGAGCCGGTCCTCGATCGCGACCAGGTTGCGATCGAATTCGCCGAACAGCGGGCCGAGCAGATGCGGCTGATCGAACTGGATTTCGACACGGGCGCGCGTCGGCGCCGCCCCGGTGGCGGGCTTGCGGCTCATTGGGACCTTTCAGTGGCGGGATGCACCGCGCGAAAGTGGGGCGGCGCGGGACGAATTGCCAGAGCAAAGATGGCGCGCTTCGCCCTCGCGGCGCCGCCGGTGCAGGGCGGCCACGGTCAGGCGATCGCGCGAACCGGCGCCGCGCCGGCGAGCGAGTTGGGCCCGGCGGCGACGATCTCCACCGGCACGATCTCGCCGATCCGCGCGTCGGTCTCGAAATGGACCGATTGCAGCCAGGGCGACTTGCCGAGCATCTGGCCCGGCTTGCGGCCCCTGCGCTCGATCAGCACCTCGGTGCGGCGGCCGATGCTGGCGCGGTTGAACGCCTCCTGCTGCGCGTTGAGCCGCGCCTGCAGGCGCTGGAGCCGATCGTCGGCCACCTCGGGCGGCACCTGCCCCTCCATTTCGGCCGCCGGTGTCCCGGGACGCGCGGAATATTTGAACGAGAAGGCCTGGGCGTAGCCCACCGCGTCGACCAGCTCCAGCGTCGCGGCGAAGTCCGCCTCGGTCTCGCCTGGAAAGCCGACGATGAAATCGCCCGACAGGGCGATGTCGGGCCGCGCGGCGCGGACCTTGTCGAGGATCCTCAGGTAGCTTGCCGTCGTGTGGCTGCGGTTCATCGCCTTCAGCACGCGGTCGCTGCCCGCCTGCACGGGCAGGTGGAGATAGGGCATGAGCTTGTCGACGTCGCGATGCGCGGCGATGAGGCCGTCGCTCATGTCATTGGGGTGGCTGGTCGTGTAGCGGATGCGCGCGATCGACGGGATCTGCGCGATCGCCTCGATGAGGTCGTGCAGCCCCTTGCCCTCGTCCGACCAGGCATTGACGTTCTGCCCGAGCAGGGTGATCTCGCGCGCGCCCGCGTCGGCGAGTGCCCTCGCCTCGTCCAGCACCGCCGCGAAGGGGCGGCTGACCTCGGCGCCGCGCGTATAGGGAACGACGCAATAGGTGCAGAACTTGTCGCAGCCTTCCTGCACGGTGAGAAAGGCGGAAGCGGCGACCTTGCGCCGCGTCGGCAGCGCCTCGAACTTGGAGACGGGCGGCATGTCGGTGTCGATGGCAAGCCTGCCGCCGGCCGCCTGCGCGACCAGCGCGGGCAGGTTGTGATAGGCCTGCGGACCGACGACCACGTCGACCTTCGCGCGGCGGGCGATCTCCTCGCCTTCGGCCTGGGCGACGCAGCCGGCGACAGCGACCATCGGCCGCGAGCCGTCCGGGCGCTTCAGCCGGCCGATCTCCGAATAGACCTTCTCCGTCGCCTTTTCGCGGATATGGCAGGTGTTGAGCACGACAAGGTCCGCCGCCTCGCCGCCTGCGGCCGCGCGCATGCCTTCGGCGGCGAGCAGCTCGGCCATGCGCTCGCCGTCATAGACGTTCATCTGGCAGCCGAAGGACTGGACCCTGAAAGTGCGGGGATTGGCCATGGGCTGGCGCCTATAGGCGATCGGGGGGCGAAGCGGAAGCGCCGAGGGCCGCGACGATCCGCTCGCGCGCCAGCTCCGCCAGCGCCTTGCGATCGCCCGCCGCGCGCGGATCGATCGGCGGCAGGAAGCGGATCGTCACGTCGATACGGCGAAAATCGTTCATCACCCGCTTCGCGTTGGCGCCGGTGCTCTCCTCGCCCGTCCAGGCGATAGCGGCGGTGATCTCGCCATAGTCGATCGCGACGGGCTGCACGCTCATCCCCTCGATCGGCGGAAAGATCGCGGCGAACAGGCTCGGGCGGAACGGCAGCACCTCGCGCCCGCCCTCGGTCGTCCCCTCGGGGAAGAAGGCGACCGCACGCCCGCCGACCAGTGCCGCGCGCAGCCGCTCCGCCTGGTCGCGTGCCTGCCGCCGCGCGGCGCGCGCGACGTAGATCGTGTCGTTGAGGTCGGCGAGCCAGTTGATCACCGGCCAGCGCGCGACATCGTCCTTGGCGATGAACACCGCCGGCGCGGCGCCGCCGATGGCGAGGATGTCGAGCCAGCTGACATGGTTGGCGGCATAAAGGACGCGGCCCGCGACCGGCTCGCCCTCCACGCGCACGCGCAGCCCGCAGCGGCGGCCGGCATAAGCGAGGAAGGCGTGCGGCCAGCGCGACCGGCGCAGCAGCGCCCTCGAGAGATAGTGAAGCGGGACATAGACCGGCAGCCCGGCGCCAATCGCCAGCGCGCGCCAGTAGAGCCGCATCAGCAGCGCGAGACCCTAATTGTCGCGGCTCCGCGCGACGCCGTACAGTTCCATCCGGTGATCGACGAGGCGATAGCCGAGCCGCTCGGCGATCCGCCGCTGGAGCGCCTCCAGCTCCTCGTCGACGAACTCGATCACCTTGCCGGTCTCGACATCGATCAGGTGGTCGTGGTGGGTTTCGGCCGCCGCCTCGTAGCGGGCGCGCCCGTCGCCGAAATCGTGGCGCTCGAGGATGCCCGCCTCCTCGAACAGCCGCACCGTGCGATAGACGGTGGCGATCGAGATGCCGGGATCGACGGCGGCGGCGCGCGCGTGCAGCGCCTCGACATCGGGATGATCCTCAGCCTCGGAAAGGACGCGCGCGATCACCTTGCGCTGCTCGGTGATCCGCAAGCCCTTTTCGGCGCACAATGCCTCGATGTCGATGGTCCGGGACATCGGCCCAATGTAGGCGCAGTTCGCCCCCGGGTCAAAGCGCGCGGCAGGCCCGCCGCCCGGTCGCGCCGGGCGGCGGATTGAACCGCGCTACCACTCGCGGGGCGCTACTTGCGCGCCGTGCGCCGGCGCTTCGTCCCCAGCCCGATCTTCTTGGCCAGGGCGCGGCGCTGCTCGGCATAATTGGGCGCGACCATCGGATAGTCTGCGGGCAGGCCCCATTTCTTGCGATAATCGTCCGGCGTCATGTTGTAATGGGTCATCAGATGACGCTTCAGCATCTTCAACTTTTTCCCATCTTCAAGACAGACAATATAGTCCGGCTTGACCGACGAACGGATCGACACGGCCGGCTCCGGCTTCGGCGCCGGTTCCTCGGCGCGGGGCCCGAGACCGCTCAGCGCGGCGTGGACATTTCCGATCAGCAGCGGCAGATCAGAAACGGCGACGCTGTTGTTGCTGACGTGCGCCGACACGATGTCGGCGGTCAGCGTGATCAAGGTTTCCCCGAATTCATCCTGATGATCCATGGTCTCGATACCCGTGTTACGTGATCAGAGTTCGCGCCCGCTCTTGGCCCGCGAGTGCTTGGCCAGATTAAGGCTATCTCTACCATTCTGACAAGCTGAATCGGCCGGAGATCCAAACATAAAATGTTGGCGTGGAAGATTTTGCTCAGCCCGCGACGCGAACTGGCCTGCCATTGCTTCGGGTCGCGCGCGAGCCTTTTCTTGTCAGTCGCGCGGGCCGCGAAGGCGGACAAGGGTCAAGGCGTCGTAGTAGCGCCCGTCGTCGCCGCGATAATAGTTGCGGCGGCGTCCCGCGAGCATGAAGCGGGCGGCCTGGTAGAGCCGGATCGCCGGGTTGCCGTCGCGCACCTCGAGATGCAGCCGCCCGGCGCCGCGAGCGCCGGCGCCGGCGATGAAGTCGGCGAGCAGGGCGCGGCCGACGCCGCGGCGCCTTGCACCCGGCTCGACCGCGAGCAGGAGCAGCTCCGCCTCGTCCGCGACGATGCGCGCGAGCGCGAAGCCCGCGGTGACACCGTCGAGGCGCGCGAGCCGCAGCCACACGCCCGGCATCGGCAGCAGCCCGGCGCATTGCGACGGCGTCCAGCCCTCGCCGAAGCGCGGATCGAAGCTGTCGTTCATCACCGCCATGACGGTGGCGAGGTCGGCGGGCCCGCCGTCGGTGATGTCGGGGGCGCGGCTCATCTCATCGGCTTCGCATCGGGCGCGCGGCCGTAAAGCGGACGGGGCGGCAGCGCGCGCAGATCGGGCGGCAGCAGGCCGGCATCGGCGGCGCGCGGCAAGGCCGGGCGCGCCTCGCCCCAGCCGCGCGCGGCGACGAGGTCGGCCGCGGCCGATCCGACCACCAGCGGCGCGCGCGCGGCCACGGCCGCCGCCTCGGGCGGCAGCGAGCGAAGCTCGGTGCGTGGGCCGATCGGGTCACCGCCATAATCTTGCAGGAAAATCTCGCCATGTCCCGCGTGAAGCGCCGCCGTCACCGCGTCGGCGCCGCTCGCCGCCGCGAGCAGCGCCAGCGAGGAATAGCCGGCGAGCGGCGCGCCCCAGCCGATCGCGAGCCCCTGCGCCGCGGCGATGCCGACGCGAACACCGGTGAAGCTGCCCGGCCCGCAATCGACGAGAATCGCATCGGGCCGCCGCCCGTCGAGCAGGGCGGCGATCAGCGGCATCAGCCGCTCGGCATGGCCGCGACCGACAATCTCATGGCGCTCGGCCAGGACCGTGCCGTCGCCATCGAGCAGCGCCGCCGAGCAGGCCGCGGTCGCGGTGTCGATGACCAGGATCGTGGAAATGCGCCTCTCCGTCGCCGGGTCGATGGGCCAGCAATGACCAAAAGCGGCGCGGCGTCAAACGGCCTCGACGGCTTCCACCTCGGGCAGGTAATGCTTGAGCAGGCTCTCGATGCCGTGCTTCAGCGTCATCGTCGAGGACGGGCAGCCCGAACAGGCGCCGTGCATGGCGAGAAAGACGGTGCCGTTCCTGAAGCCGCGATAGACGATGTCGCCGCCATCCTTCGCCACCGCCGGGCGCACGCGCGTGTCGATCAGCGCGCGGATCTGCTGGATCACCTCGGCGTCGGCGGGATCGTCATCGGCGACCGGCGCGTCCTCGGCCGGCACGTCGATGTCGCCCGCGCTCGGCGCGTTGAACAGCGGCGCGCCGCTTGCGAAATGATCGAGCAGCACCTCGATCACCTGCGGCTTCAGCCCGCGCCAGTCCACCCCGGGCGCCGCGGTCACCGAAATGAAGTCGCGACCGAAAAAGACGCCGGTGACGTCGCCGATGGAGAAGAGCGCGGCGGCGAGCGGCGAAATCCCGGCCTCTTCCGGGCTGGTGAATTCGCGAGTGCCCATGTCCATGACCTTGCGGCCGGCGGTAAATTTCAGCGTCGCCGGGTTGGGCGTCGTCTCGGTCCGAATCAGCATGGCTGCGATGTGGACCCTGCGCAAGGCGCGATCAAGGCGGCGCCAGCCGAATTTTCGGCCGATCGCGGCACGAGGGCGCAAGGGGCGGATCCCAGCCGGCCTCGCGCGTCGCCGCCATGGTCACAGCGTCGGGGCCGACCGCCATCGCGCGTGGCGCCGAGCGCACACGCGGCCGCGCCCGCCACAGCCTGGGAATCCACCCTAGAAATCGACCTTGTCGTAATGCGCCGGCGGCTGGATCACCTCCATGCGTTCGGCGAGCAGCGGGCGGAAGGCGGGGCGGGACTTCATCACCGCATACCAGTCCGCGGTCTGGCGGTGGCCGCGCCAGTCAACGCCGCCGAGATAGTCGGCGACCGAGAGCTGCGCCGCGGCGGCGAGATCGGCGAGCGTCAGCGCCGGGCCGGCGAGCCAGCGGCGGTGATCGAGCAGATAGTCGATATAGTCGAGGTGGCCATTGGCGGCCATCATCGCCTTCCTGAGCTCGGCGGTCTCGGGCGGCGCGCGGCTGATCAGCCGCTTCTTCATCCGCTCCTCCATCAGCGGCGCGACGACCTCGCGATGCATCCGCCCGTCGAACCAGGCGACGAGCCGGCGCACCTCGGCGCGGTTCGGGGCGGTGCCGGGAATGAGCGGCGCCTTGTCGACCGTCTCCTCGAAATATTCGCAGATGGCGAGCGAATCGATGAGCACGACGCCCTTCGATTCCTCGACAAGGACCGGCGTCTCGCCGGCGGGGCTGAGATCGGCGAACTCGTCATCCTGCAGCCAGGGCGAAACCCGGCGAAGCTCATGCGCGATGCCTTTTTCGGCGAGCATGAGCCGCACCTTGCGGGAAAAGGGGCAGAGCGGGAACTGATAGAGATGCCACATGGATGGGGCGAGCTTTAGCGCCCGCGCCGCGCCAGTAAACCGGGCAAATGGCGCGCGCTCGATCCTTGTGGGGGAGGTCGATGGAGGCGCCCTTGCGGTGGCTCGCGCCGCGCGACGCAGTGATGCAGGCGCGACGACGACCCGGGTTCGGGCGCACGCGGGACAATACAATGCTCGCGCGACACAATGCTCGCGCGACGAAGCCAAGCCGGGCGCTCGGCTCCCGGTAAGGGATCGGCAGTATTCATCGGCTATCATGAATACTCACGCACGAAGCGGATTCTGAAGTTCGTTATTTGCGAATGGTGATCTTCATGGACGCCATCAGATCAGCGATGCTCGCACTCGTCGGGGCCAGTCTGGCCATCGCTGCGCCGACTCGCGCGGCTGACATCCGTACCCAGATCATTGAAGGATCGACCATTATCCTGGTCGATGGCTCGATC
Source organism: Sphingomonadales bacterium (assembly GCA_040255785.1). GTDB lineage: Bacteria > Pseudomonadota > Alphaproteobacteria > Sphingomonadales > Sphingomonadaceae > Allosphingosinicella. The sequence continues at coordinate 6,555 of JBDZVR010000023.1, read as the reverse complement.
GAGGACGGCGACCAGAGCCGGTTCATGAGGATCTCGGACGCCAACCCAGGCGCGATCGTGGTCCTGAACAGCGAGGGCGGAGCACTGATCCCCGCGCTGCAGATCGGCCTCAGCATCCGCATGAACGAGCAAGTGACCGCCGTTCTCGACGGCGATCTGTGCGCCTCGTCCTGCGCGCTCATCTGGCTCGGGGGAACGCGCCGCTTTTTGCAGTCCAACGGGCAGGTCGGCTTCCACGCTGGCTACCGTAACGAAACGGGCATGTCGCTCGAGGACGGCGTCGCCAACGCGCTCATCGGCCGCTATCTGACACAGCTCGACTTTCCGACGGAAGCTGTCGTCTTCGCTACGGCGGCGCCGCCCGACCGGCTCCTGTGGCTCGATCCGGCCACTCCCGGTCGGCACGGCATCACGTTCGATCTGCTTGGTTCGAACGATCAGCGCCAGGCTGCCCGGACGAATTCGACCAACTCGGACACCTCTCATTTCTCCTATGCCGGCTCGTGGGAAATTCGCGTCGATCACAGCCTCGACAACCTCTGCTACATCGGCGTGCTATACGAAGGCGACAGACTGTTGCGGCTCGGCCTGCAGCGGGATGGGATCGTTTACATCACGATCCTCGACGCTCACTGGCGCTCGATCGTCGAGGACTCGAGCTATCCGATCGCCATCACGCTGGGTCGTCACACTCCCTGGACAGGTACGGCCACTGGTATCTGGCGGAGCGACATACCGGGGCTGGCTGTAACGGTGGACCACGCCGACTTCATCAACGAATTCATGACGGAGCAGGCGATGGTCGTCACCTGGAACGGCAGGCCCATCCTTCGGTTGGACCTGACAAACTCCGCGCGCGCGGTCAGGGAAATGGTGCGCTGCCAAGAGGCGCAGATGGAGCTCGATCCCTTCGCCGCGGGCCGGTAGCTGACCCGCCGGGGCAGGTGCTCGCCACGGCGACGTGCTCGAACCTCGTGGGGGAGGCCGAACGCCGCCTCCACTCCAGCATCGGGCGACTCACGGAGTCGGTTGGCCTGTTCGGCCAGGACCGGCGCGGCGGCTGTGAACCAAGCGCACACGCGGCCGAGCGCGCGCTCAGACGAGCGCGCGCTCAGCCGACGCGTGCCAGCCAGGCCAGGGCCGCGAAGCCGACGACGATGCGATACCAGGCGAAGGGTCCGAAGCCGCGCTTCGAGACGATGCCGATGAACCAGCGGATCACGATCGCGGCGACGATGAAGGCGACGACGAAGCCGAGCGCGATCCCGCCTATGCCCACTTCGCCGAGATCGTGGCGGTTCTTCCACAGTTCGAGCGTGGTCGCGCCGAGCATGGTCGGGATGGCGAGAAAGAAGCTGAACTCCGCCGCCGTGCGCCGTTCCACCCCCATCGCCAGCGCACCCATGATCGTCGCGCCGGAGCGGCTGACGCCGGGGATCATCGCGAGGCACTGGATGAAGCCGATCGCCAGTGCCTTGCCGAGCCCGATGTCGGCGACGCCCCGTTCCTCGCCCGGCGGGACGGCGCGCTCGATGCCGAGGATCGCGACGCCGCCGGCGATCAGCGCCACAGCGACCAGCGTCGGGCTGCCGAGCATGGCCTCGATCTGCGCGTGCAGGACGAGCCCGATCACCGCGGCGGGCAGGAAGGCGACAAGGATGTTGCGCACGAAGCGCCACGATTCGGCCTGCCGCGCAAACAGGCCGACAAGCACCGCCCAGAAGGTGCGCCAGTAGAGCACGACGACGGCGAGGATCGCGCCCAGCTGGATCACGATGTTGAACACGATCCAGTGATGCTCGTCATATCCGAGCAGGGCGCCGGCGAGGATCAGGTGGCCGGTCGAGGAAACCGGCAGGAATTCGGTGACCCCCTCGACAATGGCGAGCAGGATGATGGTGAGGATGGTGTCCATCCCGGCGCCCTAGGGGCGGCGCGCATTTCCCGCAATGGGGCTTGGCAGACGCCACGTTTTGGCGCGATGATGGCGCGGCAAACGGAGGCGGTGATGCATCGAAGCTGGCGACGGGCGGCCGCGCTGACGCTGGCCGCGATGGCCGGGGGAGCGGCCGCGCAGGGACCGGCGCAGCCCGAAGGCGGGACGCTTGGGCAGGCGCAGGAGATCGTGACCCAGCCGGCGCGCGACGTCGGCGTCGAGCGCATCCGCGTGCCGCCGCTGCTCGCCGAGGCCCGCGCCGATCCCTATCGCCTCGATGGCCTGCGCACTTGCCGCCAGCTCGCCGCGGCGATCGCGGCGCTCGACGAGGTGCTCGGCCCCGACTTCGACAGCCCGTCCGAACAGCGCGGCACGCGCGCCGGCCGGATCGCGGCCGCGGGCGGACGCTCGATCGTGAACTCGCTGATCCCCTTCCGCGGCGTCGTACGCGAGCTCACCGGTTCCGCCGCCGCCGACCGGCGGCTCAACGAGGCGGTGGACGCCGGCATCGCGCGGCGCGGATTCCTGCGCGGCATCCGGCACCAGCGCGGCTGCCGCGACCGGGAACGCTGAGCGCCGGCATTGGCGTCGCGGCGCGCTTGTCCTGCGGCGGCGCGCCTCAATAGGCCTGCGGCCGCGCGAACCGGCCACGCCGGCGATAGATGACGAGCCATTCGTCGGCGGCCGCGGCGAGCGGGCTCGGCCGGATGCCGAACGCGTCGAAGCCGGGGCCGCTCGCGATATTGTCCTTTCGCAGCATCAGCCACTGCTGCCAGGTGAGCGGGGCGAGCGGCAGCCAGCCGAACAGCCGCGCGCCGAGCCCGGCGAGTCCGTCCGGCACCGCGACCAGCGGCTTGCCGCCGCGGCCGATCGCGCGCGCGATCCACTGCTGGAACTCGCGCATCGACATGACCTGCGGGCCGCCCAACTCATAGGTCTCGCCGGCATGGGCTTCGGGCGCGAGCGCCGCCGCCGCGATCGCACGGCCGAGATCGGCGCAGTGGACCGGCTGCATCTTCCAGCCGGCGCGCACCACCGGGATGACCGGCGCCAGCCGGGCCAGCCGGGCGAAGCGGTTCACGAAATCGTCCTCGGGCCCGAACACCGTCGAGGGGCGGACGATCGTCGCCTGCGCAAACGCCTCGCGCGCGGCGGCCTCGCCAAGCGCCTTGGTGCGCGCATAGGCGCTTTCGCTCGTTGCATCCGCGCCGACCGCCGATATCTGCACCAGCGCCGCGGCGCGCGCGGCCGCCGCGGCCGATGCGACGTTGCGCGCGCCAGCGACATGGATCGCCTCGAACGGACCCTGGAGCGTCCCGACCAGGTTCACCACCGCGTCCGCCCCGGCGCAGGCGACAGCGACCGATGCGGGATCGGTGACGTCGGCGCGCAGGAACTGCACCTGGCCGAGCCCGCCCAGCGGCCGAAGGAAATAGGCCTGGCCGGGATCGCGCTGCGCGATCCGGACCCGTGCGCCGGCGCGCAGCAGCGCCTGGGCGACATAGCGGCCGACGAAACCGCCACCGCCGAACAGGGTGACCAGCCGTTCAGTCTTCACCGCCATGTCTTCCTCGCCTTGGGGAGCCGAAACGCGTTCCGTCCTTGCCCCGTCGCCGCCACCTTTTCAAGGCGCGGCCAAGCCTCGATCGCGGCGATTCCGGGCGGCGCGGCGGCCGCTGCGACGACGCCGCCGCCTCACCGCGTTGACAAGCTCCGCGCCGCCCCTTAACGCCGCCGTCTGCCCCGTGCCCAGGTGGCGGAATTGGTAGACGCACCAGCTTCAGGTGCTGGCGCTCGCAAGGGCGTGGAGGTTCGAGTCCTCTCCTGGGCACCACTTTCTCCCAGGCGCGGAAGCAGCCGAGTTCCGATGGCTTGCATCATCCGGCGCCGCGAGGCGGCGCGGGACGCGGCTGGGAGCCAGGTTCAAGCCCAGCAGGCGCAAGCGCGCGTCGCTCTGGCCGGCGCGAATGCACTGGCCGGCCGATGTCCCCGCCCGGAAGGGCAAGCCGGCAAGATCGATGGCGAGGCGGATCGTCGAGGGCGCGTGCCGGCCCGGTTCAGGCGGCGAGGCGGATGTCGTCGGCGTGCTCGGGGTAGGGCGCGATTTCGCGCGGAGGTTCGCCGCCGGCGAGTTCGCTGGCGAAGCCGTGGTTCACATCGCGATGGTGCGCCTCGTCGGCGCGCACGACCAGGACGACGTCGCGCAGCGTCGCATCCTCGGGCAGCTTCCAGTAGTGGCGCGCGATCGCCGGCGCCGGCAGGTTGGGGCTGCGGCCCTCGTCCAGCTCCCTGAGGTAGAGGGTGTAGCTGATCACCGCCTCCTCCTCGAAATAACCGACGATGCGGTGCGCGGTCTTCGCGCTTGCCAGGTAGATGAGGAAGAAGGCGCAATAGAAGACCCACTGCGCGGCGAGGATCACCAGCCGCTCGAACAAGGTCGGCCGGGCGACCTCGATGAAGGTCATCAGGTGCATCCGTTCATTCTCCGCCTCCTCCATGAGGGTGCGGATCCAGCCCCGGTCATCGCACATCCGGCGCAGGCACCTGAGGTGAGTGAGCGTTGCGCCGACCATGCCCGGCACCGCCGCGACCGTCTCCAGCACGACCGCGCGATGGCCGTAGCGCTTGGCGAAGAAGGTGTCGGCGCACAGGCGCAGCGCCTTGGTGAAGGCGAGCGCGACGCGGTCGGATAGATCGACCGGCTCGTGATGGGCGCCGATGTCGACGAAGGGCGCGTTGGACACGTTCATTCTTCCTTTCCCTGCCATTCCCTTCCCTGGCGATCAGCCAACCGGGTCCGCACCCCGACGGGCCGGATCGATGCGGAAGAACATGGCGAGCTGGAAGCTCTCGGCGATCCGCGCGGCGCGGGCCTGCAGCGCGGCGGCGGCGGCGGGCGGCATCAGCTCGTCGCTGGTGCGCGTCCAAAGCTCCAGCCAGCGTCCGAACAGGTCGGGCGTGATGCGCGCCTTGTGCTTGATGTGCATCATCAGCGGGTTGCCGCGATAGCGCGACGTGCCGAGCATCATCGCCGACCAGAAATCGACCATCTTGGCGAGATGATGCGGCCAATCCGAAATCGCCGCATCGAACACCGGCGCCAGCCCGGGATCCTCGCGCACCCGCGCATAGAAGAGGTGGACCAGCCGGCTCAGGCTCTCGTCATCGACGCCCTCGATCGTGGCCGCGTCACCCATGAGTCGCTCCAAATCATGTATTTCGAGCGCATCTATCGGCGCGATTTGAAAGATGCAAGGCGGATGCATATTAGGTCGACAAGGGAGACGGATGCCGATGCGCCTCACGCGCTATACGGACTATGCGATGCGCGTGCTGCTCCACCTCGCGGCGCGGCCGGACGAGCTGTTTCCGATCGCGGCGATCGCGCGCGGCCACCGCATTTCCCAGAACCACCTGATGAAGGTCGTCAACGACCTGGTGAACGCGGGATATCTGGAAAGCGTGCGCGGCCGCTTCGGCGGGGTGCGGCTGGGCCGGCCGGCGCGCGAGATCAATGTCGGCGAGGTGGTGCGCCACACCGAGGGCGGATTCGATCTCGCCGATTGCGACGAATGCCGGATCGCGGCCGCCTGCGGCCTCACCGCCGCGCTCAACGAGGCGCTCGCTGCGTTCATGGCGGCGCTCGACCGCTACACGCTGGAGGACCTGCTGGCACGCCGCGCCGGCCTCGCCGACCTGCTCGCGCAGGCGCGCGACGCGGCCTGACCTATTCCGCCGCGAGCAGCCGCTCGGCGCCGCCGAGATCGACGCTCACCAGCCGCGACACGCCCTTTTCCACCATCGTCACGCCGAACAGTCGGTGCATCCGGCTCATCGTCACCGCGTTGTGCGTGACGATGAGGTAGCGGGTGTCGGTTTCTCCCGCCATCCGGTCGAGCAGGTCGCAGAAGCGCTCGATATTGGCGTCGTCGAGCGGTGCGTCGACCTCGTCCAGCACGCAGATCGGCGCCGGATTGGTGAGGAACAAGGCGAAGATCAGCGCAACCGCGGTCAGCGCCTGCTCGCCGCCCGAAAGCAGGGTGAGGTTGGACAGCCGCTTGCCCGGCGGCTGGGCGAGGATCTCGAGCCCGGCCTCGAGCGGGTCGTCCGAATCGACCAGCTCGAGATGCGCCTGGCCGCCCTCGAACAGGGTGGTGAAGAGGCTGCGGAAGTGGCGGTCCACATTCTCGAAGGCGGCGAGCAGCCGCGCGCGGCCCTCGCGGTTGAGGCTGCCGATCGATCCGCGCAGCCGGTGGATCGCCTGGCCCAATTCCTCGCGCTCGGCCTGGCTGGCGCGGCGGCCTTCCTCCAGCTCGCCCAGCTCCGACTCGGCGACGAGATTGACCGGCCCGAGCCGCTCGCGGTCCCGCACCAGCCGGTCGAGCCGCGCCGATTCCGCCTCGACCGCACCGATCGCCGCCGCCTCGAAGCCGAGTCGTTCGGGGAGCAGCGGCGGCGGGCACTCGAACTTCTCGCCGGAAATGCGCGCCATCTCGGCGCGGCGCGCCTCCTGCGCCTCGGCGCGGGCGACGGCGCCGGCGCGCGCCTCGCGGCAGGCGGCGAGCGCCTCGCCCGCCTCGACCAGCTTCGCCTCGGCGGCGCGCAGCACCGCCTCGCAC
>JBDZVR010000022.1:0-46075 GCA_040255785.1 Sphingomonadales bacterium | reverse complement strand
GCGCATCTGCTTTGGGAGCAGAGGGTCGCAGGTTCGAATCCTGTCTCCCCGACCATTTTTCCCCGCGCGCCGCGCGCTGGTGGGCCCGGCAGGATTCGAACCTGCAACCTGGCCGTTATGAGCGGCTGGCTCTACCGTTGAGCTACAGGCCCGGCGCGGCGAACCGCCCCTCTATCGAAGCGCGCAAGGCTTTGCCAGCGCTGCGTCGTCAGCCGGCGTCGGCGGCGCTCTCGCCCGTCGGGGCAGCGGGGAGATCGAGCGAAATGCGTCGCGGGCCGATTTCGAGCGATCCGCCAGCCGCCTCGGCGAGGTTGCGCACCAGCCGCAGCGCGAAGCCGAGGCCGAGCGCCGGCGCGTCCGGCCAGTCGCCCTCCGGCGTGTAGCCGGGATCGAGCAAGGCCGCTTGGCCGAGTCCCGCAATTGCCGCCGGCCGGTCGATCGACAGGCTGACGCACGGCGCGCCGCCGCGACGCTTGGCGGCGAGCGCGATGGTCAGCCGCTCGCCGGCGCGGGCAAGGCCGATGGTGGCGGCGAAGAGGCGGCCGAACATCCGCTCGATGGCGGCCTGGTCGGCGCTGAGCGGCGGCAGTTCGTCGGCGATGTCGAGCGCGAGCGCGGCGCCGCGCTGGGCGGCGGCGCGGGCATAGCCCTGGTGCAGCCGCTCGACCGTCGCGCCGGCGTCGACCGGGCCGGCCGCCAGCTCGAGCCGCTTCGTTTCGATCCGCGCGGCGGTATCGAGATCGTCGATCGCGCCGAGCAACCGGCGCGCATCGCCCATGATCCGCCCGGCGCTGTCGCGATAGGGCGCCGGCGCCGGCCCCATATACTGGCCCTCGATCAGTTCGGCGAAACCGGCAATCGCGTTGAGCGGCGTGCGCAATTCGTGGACGAGCTGGCGCACGGCGTCGGCGGGCATGGCCTCGCCGAACGGCCCGCGCACGGCCGCCGCCGGTCGCGCGACCTCGTCGATCCGGGGCCGACGCGCCGCGCCCCGGTAGCCGAGGAAGGCGCCGCGCGCGGGATCGAAGACCGGCACGCCCGAAATCCGCCATTCGCCACCCGCCGGCCCCTCGCCGGCGATGGTGAGCCGGGCGTCGCGGAATGGCGCCCGCCTGGCGAAGGCGCCGGCGGCCTGACCATCGACTCCGTAGCGCCCCGGCGCGGCGATGGTGGCAATGCCAAGGCCGAGAATCGCACCGCGCGCGACGCCGGAGACCCAGTGGATGACGCCATCGGTGCCGGCTTCCCAGCGAAAGCCTTCGACCGGCTCGGCCTCGCGCGGCGGCCCGGCCTCGTCGGCCGGCGGCGATTCCCCACCCGCCGCGCCCCTGCGCCGGCGGTAGCTCTCGATCCGCTCGACCAGCTCCCGAATCTGCGATTCGCTGCTCGGCGTCGCGGCGGCGACCGCGCCGGTCAGCACGAAATCGGTTGGCCCGAACGCGGCGAGCGCGCGCACGATGCGGGGATCGAGGTCGCGGCGGTGGCGCAGCAGTGCGCGTCCCGCCGGGCCCAGCCGGGGCAGGATCGCGCGCCATTGCTCGACATCGAGCCGCGCGGCGGCGACGAGCGGAGCGGCGATCCCCGGCTGGTCCTCGCAGAAGAAGACGACCATTTCGGGATCGACCGAAAGGCCGGCGAGCGACCGCGCCGCCTTGCGCCGCAGCACCGGATCGATTTCGCCGCGATGCGCGCGCAGCCAGCCATAGGCCTGCGCCGCCGCGGCCTCCTGTGCCGCCTCGCCGCCGCGCCGCTGGGCGAGCAGGTCGACCAGTTGGCGCCAGCACGTGGCGCGCCGCGCCGGATCGCCGCCCGCCTGCGCCAGCGCGGTCGCGATCATGTCGTCGAAACGCATGCGCAGCCTCTGCCCGTGTCCCTCACGGACAAGGCGTAGGCACGGCGCGCCGCCGGCGGCAAGCGCCACATTTCGCGCGTCGCAATTCGGGACGCGCGAGCGGCGCCTTGGCCTGGCCCTGGCTAGCCCTGCGGCGGCTGCGCGAGGAGCAGCAGCCAATAGGCGGCGAGCGTCGCGCGTGGGCCGTTCACCGCCCGCAGCGCCGCCTCGGCCTGCGCACTCTGTCCCGCCCCGGCGAGCGCCGCGCCCAGCCGCAGGTTGACCAGGTCGGCCTCATCGCCGCCCTTCTCCAGCGCGGCGCGATAGAGCGCCGCGGCCTCGGCATATTGGCCGTAGCCGTAATAGGCATCGCCGGTGGCGCGCGCCTGGCGCGCATTGCCCGCCATGGCCTGGGCGCGCTGGCCGGCAAGGCCGGCGCGATCGCCCTCCACTTGCCCGTTGGCCTGGGCGAGGACCGGGGCGACGTTGGCGCTGCCCGCCTGGATCGTGCCGCCCGCGAGCCCCTCGTCGAGCACCGCCTTGGCCTCGCCGGGCAGGCCGTTGCGCAGCAACTGCTGCGCAAAGCCCACATAGTCGGCCTCGCCGGAAAGGGCGTGGGCAGCGCGCTGCAGCCGGAACAGGTCGAGCGCCATCGCACCGTCCAGATCGCTGAACTGGCGGTAGATGAGCAGCGCGTCGCGCCAGTTCTGGGCATTCGGATAGGCGGCGACCAGATCGCGGCCCAGCTCGATGCTCTGCGGCCCGAGCTGACCGCGATAGGCGATCGCCAGGGCGCGCCGGTACAGATTCTGGTCGGCCTTGCCGCCGTCGGTCTCGCTCGCCGCGATCGCCCGCCGGTAGAGGTCCACCGCCTCGGCATGCTTGTCGAGCCGCTCCTTCACCTCGGCGAGCTGGATCATCCGCTCCGGATTGTTGGGCTCATCCGCCAGCAATTGGGTCAGTTGCGCCTCGGCCGCGGCCGGATCGCTGCGCGCCGCCTGGTTGAGCGAGATTTCGCGCTGAACGCGCCGCAGCACCTCGAGCTGGTCCGCCGGCGCCGCGCCGCTCTCGATCATCTCGTTGACCGCCTGCGCCATCAGCGCGTTGTCGTTGGTCCCGCGCGCGATCTGCAGCTTGAGCTGACCGATGACATAGCGGCCCTGGGCCGAGCGGGCGCCCTGCTCGGCGGCCGGCAGCCCCGCACGCGCGGCCTCCCAGTTCTGCGCCTGGACCGCCTCGTAGACCGGCATCACGGCATTGCTCTCGGCGCGGTTGAGACCGCTGATCTGGCGCTGGCCCTGTTGCCGTTGCTGCTGCTGTTGGTCCTGCTGCTGCTGTTGCTGCTGCTCCTGGCCGGATTGCTGGCGGCTGCTCCGCTGGCTGCTGCGCAGCGACTGGAACGCATCCTGCGCGCTTGCCGGCACGGCGCCGGCGACCAGGGTGAAGCCGGCAACCAGCGCCAGCACCGAACTCGAACTCAGGAACTTCATCTTTCTCGATCTCCTTCGCGCCCGCCGGACGCTGCTTCGAAATGGACGGCCCTATTGCGATTGCGCGGCCGCCCGCGAGAGCCAGGCCAGCCACAAGGCGGCAAGGCCAGCGCGCGGCCCGGAAACCGCGCGAAATGCTGCCTCGGCCTCGCCACGCTGCCCGGCCTGGGCAAGCGCGGCGCCGAGCCGCGTGTTGAGCAGGCCGGCGTCACCGTCGGCCTTTTGCAGCGCGGCCCGGTAGAGCTCGGCCGCTACCGCATATTGGCCATCACCAAAATAGGCATCGGCCGCGGCGAGCGCCTGCGCGCCACTGCCCGAGGCGGCGCGGCCGCGCAGGGCGGCAAGCCCCGCGCGTTCGCGCGCGGCGCGCGGCGTCACGCGGGCGCGAACTTGGCGCACGGCGGGCTCGCTGGCATCGAGCATCCCGCGCTCGACCCCCTCGTCGAGCACCGCCCTGGCCTCGCCCATATGCTCCGCCTCGACGAGCTGATCGACGAAATCCAGATAGTCGCGCTCGCCGGCGAGCGCGTGGGTGGCGCGCATCAGGCGCCTGATATCGAGGTCGAGCTCACGGTCGGCTGGCCCTGGCTGGGCCGCGGGCCGCTCGCCGGGGGGCGCGGGCGGCGGCGGCGGCGATTGCGCGGCGCGATAGACGAGGATGGCGTCGCGCCAGTTCGCCGGGCTTGGATAATGCACGGCGAGATCGCGCGCGAAGGCGATCGCCTGGTCCATCATCCGCCCGTCATAGGCGAGCGCGGCGGCGCGCGCATACCAGCTTTGCGGCACCGCCTGGCCGGCCGCGCGCTGCAGCTCGATCGCATGGGCGAAGCCGGCGACCGCCGCGGCGCGATCGCCACGGCGCGCCTTGAGCTGGGCATGGTCGGCGGCGATGACGGGATCGTCGGGACGCAGCGCCGCCATCCGCGCAAGCAGCGCGTCGGCGCGCTCGAATTCGCCGGCGCTGTAGGCGCGCGAGACCTGGTTGGCGAGCAGCGGCACCAGCTCGTCCGGCGGCACCCGATCGCTCGCGACGAGGGTATCGACCGCTCGCGCCATTCCCTCGGCGTCGCCGCGCTGGCGCGCGATCCTGAGTTCCAGCCGGGCGAGGACATAGCGCGCCTCGGCGCTTTGCGCGGCGGTGCGCGCGGCCGCCAGCGCCGTGTCCTGGGCGGCGCGATCGCTCCCGGCCGCGGCGGCCTGCAGCGCGCTCAGCGCATCACGCTCGGCGCGGCTCACCGTGACCGCCCCCGCCGTCGCCGGCGCCTGCGCAGCGACGTCGGCGAACCCGCCAGCCGCCACCATCGCCGCCAGCGCGACCTTCGAAATCGCCATCGAGCCTCCTTGCGCGCCCCGGCCGCGTGCACGCCCGCGCCCCGGCCGGTGTGAACGGCGCCGGCTTCTAACGGTTCCCCTGCCGCCTTGCTAGTAGGCCATCGGCGAACGCACCGCCAGACCGGTCGGGCTGGACATCGCCGGCCGAACGCCTATCTGGGAAGCGCCCCTCGCGTGCGCGCGTGCGCGCGCGGGGTGGCGCCGGCGCCGGCCATCGGCTAGGCTGCCGATCCTTCCGCCAGCGCCCTCGGCGCCAACACCCACGATCAGGAACCCGTCTTGGCCAGCGAACCGCCCGTACTCGATTCGTCCGACATCTCACCCGTTTCCATCGTCGAGGAGATGAAGTCCTCCTATCTCGATTACGCGATGAGCGTGATCGTCGCGCGCGCGCTGCCCGACGTTCGCGACGGGCTGAAGCCGGTCCACCGGCGCATCCTCTTCTCCAGCCTCGAGGGTGGGATGACACCGGGCCGGCCCTATCGGAAGTCGGCCAAGATCGTCGGCGACGTGATGGGCAACTACCACCCCCACGGCGACGCCGCGATCTACGACGCGCTCGCGCGGATGACGCAGGACTGGTCGATGCGGGTGCCGCTGATCGACGGCCAGGGCAATTTCGGCTCGATGGACCCCGATCCGCCGGCCTCGATGCGCTACACCGAGGCGCGGCTGGCGAAGGTCGCGATGACCCTGCTCGACGATCTCGACAAGGACACCGTCGATTTCACGCCCAATTACGACGCCTCGCGGCAGGAGCCGCAGGTGCTGCCCGCGCGCTTCCCGAACCTGCTCGTCAACGGCGCCGGCGGGATCGCGGTCGGCATGGCGACCAACATCCCGCCGCACAATCTCGGCGAGGTGATCGCTGCCTGCAAGGCCTATATGGCCGATCCCGCCATCACCGTCGAAGGGCTGATGGAGCATATCCCCGCGCCCGATTTCCCGACCGGGCCGCTGATCCTCGGCCAGGCCGGCGCCCGCGCCGCCTACCAGACCGGGCGTGGCTCGATCCTGATGCGCGCGCGCCACGTGATCGAGGAGGGCCGGGGCGACCGGCGCTCGATCGTGCTGACCTCGATCCCCTATCAGGTCGGCAAGGCCGGCCTCGTCGAGCGCATCGCCGAGGCGGTCAAGGACAGGCGCATCGAGGGCGTCGCCGACATCCGCGACGAATCGAACCGCGAGGGCGTGCGCATCGTCATCGAGCTCAAGCGCGACGCAACCCCCGAAGTGGTGCTGAACCAGCTCTGGCGGCACACGCCGGCGCAATCCTCCTTCCCGGCCAACATGCTCGCGATCCGCGGCGGGCGGCCGGAGACGCTGAACCTCAGGGACATCGTCGAATCCTTCGTGCGATTCCGCGAGGAGGTGATCACCCGCCGCTCGAAGTTCGAGCTCGCCAAGGCGCGCGAGCGCGCCTACATCCTGCTCGGCCTCGTCATCGCGGTCACCAACCTCGACGAGGTGGTACGGATCATCCGCGGCTCCGCCTCGCCGGCCGAGGCGCGCGCGGCGCTCATCGCGCGCGACTGGCCGATCGCCGAGATCGCTCCCTATATCCGCCTCGTCGAGGCGGTCGAGACCGAGGTGGCGGGCGAGACCTATCGCCTGTCCGATGTCCAGGTCCGCGCGATCCTCGAGCTTCGCCTCCACCGCCTCACCGCGCTCGGCCGCGACGAGATTGCCGGCGAGCTCAGAGAGCTGGCAACGTCGATCACGGAGCTGCTCGCCATTCTCGGCGACCGCGCGAAGCTCTACGCGGTGATGCGCGCCGAGTTCGACGAGATCGCCGAAGCCTTCGCGACACCGCGCGTCAGCGAGATCACCGCCGCCGCCGACGGCATCGAGGACGAGGATCTGATCGAGCGCGAGGACATGGTCGTCACGGTGACCATGCAGGGCTATATCAAGCGAACCAGCCTCGACACGTTCCGGGCGCAGCATCTCGGCGGCAAGGGCCGCGCCGGCATGGCGACCAAGGACGAGGATGCGGTGACAGAGCTGTTCGTCACCAGCACCCACAATCCCGTCCTGTTCTTCTCCTCGCTCGGACGGGTCTATCGCCTGAAGGTCTGGCGGCTGCCCGAGGGCGGGCCGACGACGCGCGGGCGGCCGCTGGTCAACCTGCTCCCGCTCGCCGCGGGCGAGACCATCTCGACCGTGCTGCCGCTGCCCGAGGACGAAGCGGAGTGGGGCAAGCTCCACGTCATGTTCGCGACCGCCCGTGGCTCGGTGCGGCGCAATTCGATGGACGCGTTCACCAACGTTCCCTCGAACGGCAAGATCGCGATGAAGTTCGAGGGCGAGGATGAGGACGACCGGCTGATCGGCGTCGCCCTGCTCGGCGACAATGACGACGTGCTGCTCGCCACCCGCCAGGGCAAGGCGATCCGCTTCAAGGGCGACGACGTCCGCGAGTTCCAGGGCCGCAGCTCGACCGGGGTGCGTGGCATCCGCCTCGCCGAGGGCGACGAGGTGATCTCGCTGTCGATCCTCCACCGCGGCGGCATGCGCGACCAGCAGGAGCGCGAGGACTATCTCCGCCACGCGCCATGGAAGGGCGAGGATAGCGAGGGCACGCGCCAGCCACGCGTGATGGACGACGCACGCTATGACGAGTTGAAGGCGCGCGAGCAGTTCCTCCTCACCGTCTGCGCCAACGGCTACGGCAAGCTCTCCTCCGCCTACGAATATCGTCGCACCGGGCGCGGCGGTCAGGGCATCACCAATATCGACAATATCGCGCGCAACGGCCCGGTCGTCGCCAGCTTCCCGGCGACGCAGGACGACCAGCTCATGCTCGTCACCAACCAGGCCAAGCTGATCCGCCTGGGGCTCGATGGGCTGCGCGTGATCGGCCGCAAGAGCGCCGGCGTGCGCCTCTTCAACGTCGCCGAGGACGAATTCGTCGTCTCCGCCGAACGGCTCGAGGAAAATCACGAAGAGGGCGATGCGGGCGACGCGGGCAATGACGACGCGGCCCGGCCCGACGGCCCGGCCGGGGCCGGCGATCCGGGCGCGGACGCGGACGCGTGAGCGACCTCCCACGGCTCGTCTACAAGGTGCTGACGGCGGACGAGGCCGCCGCGCTGGAGGCGGATCGCTTCGACGGATCGCCGGATGATCGGCGCGACGGCTTCATCCATCTTTCCACCGCCGAGCAACTCGAAGGCACGCTGGCCGCGCATTTCGCCGGCCGCGAGCCGCTCTGGCTGGCGGCGGTCGATGTTGCCGCGGCCGGCCCGGCGCTGCGCTGGGAACGATCGCGCGGCGGCGAGCACTTCCCCCATCTCCACGCCCGGCTGACTCTGAACGAGATCGTCGCCCATGGCCCGCTCGAGCGCACGGCGGACGGCGCGATCCGGCTGCCGGTCGCGGGCTGAGCCGCGATCCGCTATCGTCATCGCGGCATGACGCACGACATCCATATCATCGGCGGCGGGCTGGCGGGTTCCGAGGCGGCCTGGCAGCTCGCGCAGGCGGGCGTGAAGGTGCGCCTGTCCGAGATGCGCGGCGGCGGCGAGACGACGCCCGCCCACCAGACCGATGCGCTCGCGGAGCTGGTCTGCTCCAACAGCTTTCGCTCCGACGATGCCGGCAGCAACGCGGTCGGGCTGCTGCACGAGGAGATGCGCGCGCTCGATTCGCTGATCATGACTGCCGGCGACGCGCACCGCGTGCCGGCGGGCTCGGCGCTCGCGGTCGACCGCGAGGGCTTTTCGGCGGAGGTCACGGCGCGCCTCGTCGCCCATCCGAACATCGAGATCGTGCGCGAGCGCGTCGACGGCCTTCCCGGCGCGGGGATGACGATCGTCGCCACCGGCCCGCTCACGGCCGCGCCGCTCGCCGAGGCGATCGGCCGCGCGACGGGCAGCGACGCCCTCGCCTTCTTCGACGCGATCGCGCCGATCGTCCACGGCGACACGATCGACATGGACATCTGCTGGAAGGCGAGCCGCTGGGGAAGGCCCAACAAGGACGGGGGCGAGGCCGATTACATCAACTGCCCGATGACGAAGGAGCAATATCTCGCCTTCCGCCAGGGCCTGCTCGATGGCGAAAAGGTCGCCTTCCGCGAGTGGGAGAAGGACACGCCCTATTTCGAGGGCTGCATGCCGATCGAGGTGATGGCCGAGCGCGGCGAGGACACATTGCGCTACGGGCCGATGAAGCCGGTCGGCCTCGACGATCCGCGCACCGGGCGGTGGCCCTACGCGGTCGTCCAGCTTCGGCAGGACAACGCGCTCGGCACGCTGTGGAACATGGTCGGCTTCCAGACCAAGCTGAAACATGGCGAGCAGGTCCGCCTGTTCCGCACCATTCCCGGCCTCGAAAGGGCCGAGTTCGCGCGGCTCGGCGGGCTGCACCGCAACACCTTCATCAATTCACCGCGCCTGCTCGACAAGACGCTGCGGCTCAGGGCCGCGCCGCACATCCGCTTCGCCGGGCAGATCACCGGCTGCGAGGGCTATGTCGAAAGCGCCGCCATCGGCCTGCTCGCCGGCCGCTTCGCCGCAGCCGAGCTGCGGGGCGCGCAGCTCCTCCCGCCGCCCGCGACCACGGCGCTCGGCGCGCTGCTCGGCCATATCAGCGGCGGCGCGGACGCGGCGACCTACCAGCCGATGAACGTCAATTTCGGCCTGTTCCCGCCGCTCGACGCGGGCCGGACGAGGAAGGCCGACCGCAAGAAGCTCTACACCGACCGCGCCCGCGCCGACCTCGCCGCCTGGCTGGCACGGGCGGCGGATTAGGCTTCGCTCGCGAGCGATCCGGCGCCCATCAATCGTCGGCCGAGGCCGGGCTTGCGCAATCGCAGCGGGCGTTGCGCACGCGCGAGGCGCGGCGACGCGGCGCGGTGGTGGCATATTCGGCGCGGGTCAGCACACCGTCACGATCGGCGTCGGCATCCTCGAACTTCCGACGCGTCCGCACCGCCCATTCCTCGAAGGAGAGCCGGCCATCGCCGTCGACGTCGAGCCGGGCGAAGGCACGCCGGCGCGGCGCATAGAGCTCATCGAGCCGGATCAGCCCGTCATTGTCGCGGTCGGCGCGGTCGAAGCGACGTTGCTCGCGGCTGCGCTCGTCCGCCTCCGGCGGCCGCTCGGGCGCCGTCGCCTGTGCCGTGGCAGGCCGCGCGGGCGGCGGCGTCGGCAATTCCGGCGAATCGCGCTGGGCGATGCTCTTCCAGGCGAAGAATCCGGCAAGGACCAGCAGCAATGCCGAGCCGACACCCGCGAGGAATCGCAGCATATCTCCTCCCCCCTCGATGAAGAGGGATAATATAGCTCAAGCAAAATTGAAGGCCACCCGCCCGGGGGAGGACGCGCTATCGCCCGGAAAGCCGGTGCGCGATCATCCGCCACATGCGCAATGGCGCGCCGAAGCGTTCGAGCCGGTCGAGCCCGCGCCGCGCGTCGCGTTGCGCGAGCAGCGCGAGCATCCCGATCGCGCGAAGCGGCCTTGGCCAGCGGCCCCCGATCGACGTCTCCGCCGCCGCCCGGAGCGCCGCTTCGGCCTCCGCGCGCCGCGAGCTGTGGCGGGCGAGATCGACGAGCGCCCAGGCGCGCCCCCCCGCCTCGACGTGATCGGCCGCGCCGCCGAGCAGCCTGGCCGACAGCGCGAACAGCGCGCCGCCGCGCCGGCCGGCGTAAAGCGCCAGCGTCTCTCCGGTCAGCGGCTCGCCCGGCACGATCGCGGTCCAGCCCTGCTCCAGCTCGGCGAGCTCCGCGCCGGCCACCCCCGCGGGCAGAACATGGTCGGCAAGCGCCCGCAGCACGGGCTCAGCCGGCGCCGCCGCGCGATCAAGCTTCTCGAGCGCGTCGCGCCACCAGGCGAGACGGATGCGCGAGAGCAACGGGTCGGTGCCGGTGACGAGCACCGCGCCCAGCGTGGCGTCGAGCCGCCAGAGCGCCTCGATCGCCGCCCGGCGCGGCCTCGGCACGTAGACCAGCGCGAGCCGCCGGTCCGGATCGAGCTCAGCGATAGCAGACCTTCTTCGCCGCGCTCACCACGTCCTCGACGCTGATCAGCGCGAGCTTCTCGAGATTGGCCGCATAGGGCAGCGGCACGTCCTTGTCGGTGACTCGCAGCACCGGGGCGTCGAGATCGTCGAAGCCCTGCTCCATCGCCACCGCGGCCAGTTCCGAGGAGATCGAGCAGACCGGCCAGCCTTCCTCGACGCAGACCATGCGGTTGGTCTTCCTGAGGCTGGCGAGCACCGTCGCGGTGTCGAGCGGGCGCAGCGTGCGCAGGTCGATCACCTCGGCCTCGATCCCTTCGCCCGCCAATTGCCCGGCCGCCTCCAGCGCCACGCCGACGCCGATCGAATAGCTGACGATGGTGACGTCCGTGCCGGGGCGGACCACCCTGGCCTTGCCGATCGGCAACACATAGTCGTCGACCTTAGGCACGTCGAAGCTCTGGCCGTAGAGCAATTCATTTTCGAGGAACACGACCGGGTCGTCCGAGCGGATCGCGGCCTTGAGCAGGCCCTTGGCGTCGGCCGCGCTATAGGGCGCGATGACGACGAGGCCAGGGACGTGCGCGTACCAGGACGCGTAATTCTGGCTATGCTGCGCGGCGACGCGCGCTGCGGCGCCGTTGGGCCCGCGGAACACGATCGGGCAGCGCATCTGCCCGCCCGACATATAATTGGTCTTCGCCGCCGAGTTGATGACGTGGTCGATCGCCTGCATCGCGAAGTTGAAGGTCATGAACTCGACGATCGGCTTCAGCCCGCCCATCGAGGCGCCGGTGCCGAGCCCGGCGAAACCATATTCGGTGATCGGCGTGTCGATCACGCGCCGCGGGCCGAACTCGTCGAGCAGGCCCTGGGTGACCTTGTAGGCGCCCTGATACTCGGCAACCTCCTCGCCGATCACGAAGACACGGTCATCGGCGCGCATTTCCTCCGCCATCGCGTCGCGCAGCGCCTCGCGGACCGTCATGCGGACCATCTCGGCGCCGTCCTGCGCTTCCGGCCCGTCGCTGGTCTCGGCGACCGCGGCGACGAGATCGCGCGCGGCGGTTTCCATCCGGCGCGGCGTCGGGCTCGCGGATTCGGGCTTGGGCGGCTGCTTCCCGGCCGCCTCCGGCTGCGCCTCCCGCGCGGGTGGCGGCGGCGGCGCGGGCGGCGTGGACGGCGCGGGCGGCTCGGCCTCGGCAGGGGCTGCGCCAGTCGACGCGGCGCCCTCGCCAACCTCCTCGCCATCCGCGGCAAGGATCGCGATCGGCGCGCCGACCTTCACCGCGTCCGTGCCCTCGGGAACCAGAATCCGCGCGATCACCCCTTCATCGACCGCCTCGAACTCCATCGTCGCCTTGTCGGTCTCGATCTCGGCCAGCACGTCGCCCGACGACACCTTGTCGCCTTCCTTCACCAGCCATCTGGCGAGCGTACCCTCCTCCATCGTCGGCGACAGCGCGGGCATCTTCAGTTCAATCGACATCAGTAGCGGCCTACCAATATATCCGTGTAGAGTTCGCTCTCATCCGGCTCGGGCGACTGCTCGGCGAAGTCAGCCGCCTCGACCACGATCTGGCGGATCTCCTTGTCGATCGCCTTCAACTCCTCCTCGGCGACGCCCATCCCTTCGAGCTCGCGCGCGGCCTGGTCGATCGGGTCGGATTTCTCGCGCACCGCCTGCACCTCCTCGCGCGAACGGTATTTGGCCGGGTCGGACATCGAATGGCCCCGATAGCGATAGGTCTTGAGCTCAAGCAGGATCGGACCCCTGCCCTCGCGTACCCATTTGAACGCGGTCTCGGCGGCGCCGCGCACGGCGAGCACGTCCATGCCGTCCACCTGCAGCCCCGGAATGCGGAACGATTCGCCACGCCGATAGAGCTGGTCCTCCGCCGAGGAGCGGTTGACGCTGGTGCCCATCGCATATTGGTTGTTCTCGATCACATAGACGATCGGCAGCTTCCACAGCTCGGCCATGTTGAAGCTCTCGTACACCTGGCCCTGATTGGCCGCGCCATCGCCGAAATAGGTGAGGCAGATGCCGCCGTCGCCATTATATTTGTGCTTGAAGGCGAGGCCGGTGCCGAGCGGTACCTGCGCGCCGACGATGCCGTGGCCGCCGTAGAAGCGGTGCGCGACGCTGAACATGTGCATCGAGCCGCCCTTGCCCTTGGAAATGCCGGCGGCGCGCCCGGTCAGCTCGGCCATGATGATCTTGGGATCGATGCCGTAAGCGAGCATGTGGCCGTGATCGCGATAGCCGGTGATGACGCTGTCCCGCTCATTGTCGAGCGCCGACTGCAATCCGACCGCGACCGCTTCCTGGCCGATATAGAGGTGGCAGAAGCCGCCGATCAAGCCGAGGCCGTAGAGCTGCCCGGCGCGTTCCTCGAAGCGGCGGATGAGCAGCATCTGGCGATAGAATTCGAGCAGCTCGTCCTTGCTCGCCTTGTAGCGTCCCGGCTCGGGCGGCCGCTCCCGGTTCGGCGTGGGCGGCGGGGCCGATGATCTCGCGGTCTTGCGCCTGGGTGCGGATTTTCGCGGCGATGCGGCCTTGGCCACGATGCTACTTCCTCCAGTTGCCGGGATGTCCGGGATTTGCAGGCCATATGGCCGCAAACACCGCCGGGCGCAACGGCTCCGGCGCGGGCCGGTTCAGCCCGCGATCAGCGCGCCGCGCCGGCCGCGGGCCGGCCGGCGGCCGGCTCCGGTGGAAGTTCGAGGATCACTTCGTCGGGCCGCACCAGCCCCAGCTCGCGCCGCACCAGCTCGTCGGCGAGGTCGGGATCGGTGTGGCGCGGATCGAGCAGCCGCGCGCGGTGCGCCAGCCGCGCCTGCACCGCCTGCAGCCGGGCCAGCTCATGCTGCTTTTCGGCCTTGGCATGGCGATAGCCGCCCCAGGCGAGCACGCCATTCTCGCCGAGCACCGCGTAGCCGACGAAGTTGCCGATGACGAGCAGCCCCAGCGCCGGCAGGAAGGCGCCGCGGATCATCGAGAAGATGTTGCGCTTGATCGTCATCGCGCTGCCACAGAATCAGCAAAACCGACGCGAATCAAGCAGTTTGACGCGCGACGCGGGAAAATTCGGCGCAGCGGGCGTCGTCCGGCGCGAATCGCGCCCCCGCCGGGCCGGTCAGCGGCGGAAGATCGCCCTGCCCGGATAGCTCGCCGCCGCCCCCAGTTCCTCCTCGATCCGGAGCAGCTGGTTGTACTTGGCGAGCCGGTCCGACCGCGCGAGGCTGCCGGTCTTGATCTGCCCGCAATTGGTGGCGACGGCGAGGTCGGCGATGGTCGCGTCCTCGGTCTCGCCCGAGCGGTGGGACATCACCGCCGTATAGCCCGACCGGTGCGCCAGATCGACCGCCGCCAGCGTCTCGCTGAGCGTGCCGATCTGGTTGACCTTGACCAGGATCGAGTTGGCGACGCCGGCCTCGATGCCGCGGCGCAGGATCGCGGGATTGGTGACGAAGACGTCGTCGCCGACGAGCTGGACCTTGCCGCCGATCCGTTCGGTCAGCAGCGCCCATCCGTCCCAGTCGTCCTCCGCCATGCCGTCCTCGATCGAGGCGATCGGATAGGCCTCGACCAGCTCGGCGAGATAGGCGACCATTTCCTCCGAGGACAGCGCGCGCCCCTCCCCGTCGAGCCGGTAGGCGTCGCCGCTGCGGAATTCGCTCGCCGCGCAATCGAGCGCGATCAGCACGTCTTCACCGGCCGCATAGCCCGCCTCGCCGATCGCCTGGACGATGAAGTCGAGCGCGTCGCGCGCCGAGGCGAGGTTCGGCGCGAAGCCGCCCTCGTCGCCGACCGAGGTGGCCAGCCCCGCCGCGTGCAGCTTCCGCTTGAGCGTGTGGAAGATCTCGGCGCCGCAGCGCAGCGCCTCCGTGAAGCTCGGCGCGCCGACCGGCATCACCATGAATTCCTGGAAGTCGATCGGATTGTCGGCATGGGCGCCGCCGTTCAGGATGTTCATCATCGGCACCGGCAGGACGTGCGCCGAAACGCCGCCGACATAGCGGTAGAGCGGCATGCCGCGCGCGTCGGCCGCCGCCTTGGCGACGGCGAGGCTGACGCCCAGGATCGCGTTGGCGCCGAGCCGGCCCTTGTTTTCGGTGTCGTCGAGCGCGATCATCGCGGCGTCGACCTCGGCCTGGTCCTCGGCGTCCATGCCGCGCAGCGCCTCGGCGATCTCGCCATTGACCGCGGCGACCGCCTGGGTGACGCCCTTGCCGCCCCAGCGGCGCTTGTCGCCATCGCGCTTCTCGACCGCTTCACGCGTGCCCGTCGAGGCGCCGGAAGGCACCGCCGCGCGACCGAAGCTGCCGTCCTCGAGGAGCGCCTCTACCTCCACCGTCGGATTGCCCCGGCTGTCCAGAATCTGGCGGGCGTGCAGCTCGATGATCGCGGTCATGTTCGTCGGCCTCTTATCGAACGGGATGGGGATGGGTATATCGGGTCAAGGGCCGTTATCGGGCCGACGCGCGGCGCGCAACTCCAACGCGCCGATCGTCGGAACGCAAGCCGCGCGGAGATGTTGTCTGGCGGACGGCCCAACCTTGTTCGAACCCGTGGAGATGCATATGCCCCGGCCAGATTCCGACTCTTCCGAAGGCGCCGACGCGATCGTCGCCGAGCCTCCGGCGAACATGCTCAAGGCGAGCGCGCGCGAGGCGACCGACCGCCTTGTCGGCCAGGTCCGCGAGCAGGTCGCGACGCTGAAGGACCAGGCCGGCGGCAGGCTCAAGAGCTATGCCGGGGAGCGTAAGGACAAGGCGAGCAACCTGCTCGACGACATCAGCGCGGTCATCGAGGATGCCGCCCGCTCGATCGAGCAGCGGCTCGGCGAGGAATATGGCGATTATGCCCATCGCGCCGCCGAGGCGGTGTCGAGATTCTCCGGCAAGGTCCGCGAGAAGAGCGTCGACGAGATCGTCGACGACGGCCGCGAGATCGTGCGCAAGAGCCCGGCGGTGGCGATCGCCGCCGCCGCGGTGGTCGGCTTCGCGTTGGTCCGCCTGCTGCGCAACGCCGACGGCACGTCCAGCGAAAGCGGGGATTGAGCCGTTGAGCGACGGGGGGCCGCGGCCGCGCGAGGAATCGGTCACCCAGGCGGTCCGCCGCCTGATCGAGGACGCACGCGCCTATGCGGAGGCGGAGATCGCGCTCATGAAGGCGATCGCCGCCCACCGCGCCGAGCGCGCGCGCAGGGCGCTGGTGGCGCTGG
This sequence comes from Sphingomonadales bacterium, assembly GCA_040255785.1. GTDB lineage: Bacteria > Pseudomonadota > Alphaproteobacteria > Sphingomonadales > Sphingomonadaceae > Allosphingosinicella. Next base: position 30,229 of record JBDZVR010000022.1, on the reverse strand, counting down.
CGATCGGCTGGTTCTGCCTGTTCGCGGCAATGACGGCGCTGGTGATCACCGCGCTGGTGCGCCTGTCACTCGCAGTCGGTCCGCTGCTCGCCGGCCTCATTGTCGGGCTGCCGCTCGCCGCGGTCGGCTATTGGCTCGCCCGGCGCGGCTGGCGCGAGGTCAAGGGGCTGACCGAGGATTCGGCGGAGGAGAAGGCGGCGCTGCGCGACGCCGATCCGCTGCCATGAGCGCCGCCGAACTGGCCCGCGCCCGCGCGGCGGCGCTGGCGGCGCGGGCGCGGCTCGACACGAGCCTCGCCGAGGCGCGCGAGCGGCTGCGTCCCGCGAGCCTGGTCGATGCGGCATGGGACGAGGCGAAGGACCGGGCCGCCCGCAAGGCCGCCGATGCCGCCGCCGCGATCCGGGCCAGGCCCGGCGCCGTCGCGCTGGCGCTTGGCGCCGTCGCATTGTTCTTCGCCCGTCGGCCGGCGCGGCGCGCGATCTCGCGGCTCGTCGGCCGGGGCGGGCAGAATCGAAATCGAAGGAGCAAGGAATGACCGCCCCCGACAGCAAGGACAGCAAGGACAGCGAGGCACGGCGCGCGCCGGTTCGTGACCGCGCCGCCGACGCGATCGAGACCGCGCGCGAGCGCGCGCTTTCGGCCTATGAGGCCGCCCGCGCCCGCACCACCGAAACCGCCCGCGAGGTGACCGACCAGCTCGCCATCTACCCGGCCGCCGCGGTGGTCGGCGGGCTCGCGCTCGGCGCCCTGCTCGGCTACGTGCTGCCGCGCACCGAGCGCGAGCGCGAATGGCTCGGCGCGACCGGGCGCAAGCTCACCGACGCCGCGCGCGAGGCGGCGCAGAAGGGCCTCGAGGCGGGGCGCGAACGCGCCGACCAGTTCACCGGCCATATCGTCAACTCGCTCGGCGCCTCGCTCGCCGAAGCGGTCGGCTCGCGCCCCGAAAATGACGATTGAGCGCCTTGCGCATCGCGCGGGCCTTCCCTAGGCGCGCGGCCATGAGCAAGCTTCACTTCGTGTTCGGCGGCCGGGTCAGGGACCCGCGCGGCCTCGATTTCGATCTTTCGACCATCGACATGGTCGGCATCTACCCGGATTTCGCGAGCGCGCGCGACGCCTGGCAGGCGAAGGCGCAAAAGACGGTGGACGACGCCGAGATGAAATATGTCGTCGTCCACCTCCACCGCCTGCTCCAGCCGGAGCCGGACGAAGACCCGGCGGGCGCTCAGGCGTTGCGGTAGCGCCACTCGAACAGCGGCCGCGCCAGCACCAGCCCGGCGGCGAACCCGCCGACATGGGCCGCCCAGGCGACCGCGATGCCGGCGCTGCCGAGCGTCAGCCCGACGATCAGGTTGAGCACCAGCCAGGTGGCGAGCAGCCATAGCGCGTTGAGCAGCATCGCGAGCGTGCGGCTGGCGACGCGCACCTTGTTGCGCCCGAACAGGACGGCATAGGCGCCAAGCACGGCCGAGATCGCGCCGCTCGCGCCGATCATCGGATAGGGCGCGGCGGGATCGAGCGCATATTGCGCCGCCGCCGCCGCATAGGCGCCAGCCAGGTAGAGCAGCGCCAGCGCGACCGGCCCGAGCAGGTTCTCGGTCGGCCGGCCGCAAAAGGCCAGGATCGCCAGGTTGAAGACAAGGTGAACGATGCCGCCGTGAACCAGAGTCGCGGTGAGCGGGGTCAGCCAGGCCGGCGCCAGGCCAGGGCCGCTTGCGACCCCGATCCGTGCCGGCACGAAGCCGCCCCAGATCGTCGCCCAGTCGCCCCGGCCGAGCACGCTCGCCAGCAGCCAGCACGCGGCGGTGACCAGCAGGATCGCGAGCGTCACGCGCGCTCGCGCCCAACTGTCCGGCGGGCGCACGGGCGTTTAGACGAATTCGATCCGGGCGACCTCGAAATATTTGTCGCCGGAGGGAGCGGAGAATTCGACCTCGTCGCCGACCGAGCGGCCGATCAGCGCCCGCCCGAGCGGCGAGGCATAGCTTATCCGGCCCGCCTTGGCGTCCGCCTCGGCCTCGCCGACGATCTGGTATTTGAGCTCCTGGTCGTTCTCGTCGATCAGATAGACGGTGGCGCCGAACACGACCTTGTCGCCCGACAGCGACTTCGGGTCGATCACGACCGCGCGGCTCAGGCGATCGTCGAGATCGGCGATCATCGCCTCGATCTGGCCCTGGCGCTCCTTGGCGGCGTGATACTCGGCATTTTCCGACAGATCGCCATGGCCGCGCGCCTCTTCGATCGCGCTGATCACCGCGGGCCGCTCGACCTGCTTCAGGTGCCGCACCTCCGCCTGCAGCTTCTCATAGCCTTCGGCCAGCATCGGCAGCTTTTCGACCGTCGCCATTTGATTGCCTTTCGTCAAAACTTGTGCGGGGGGTGACCCCGGTGCAGAGACCACCCAAACCGCATTTTCGAATTGCAGGATGAACGTCAGGACGCCTGATAATAGTCCCGCAGCGCGTGCACTTCAAGCTGGCGCGCCCGTCGCGCCGCGACGGCGCGTGCCACCGCCACGCTCGACGCCACGGTCGTGAAATAGGGGATTTTCTGGGCGACGGCGGTGGCGCGGATCGAGGCGGAATCGCGGTGGCTCTGCCAGCCCTCGGTGGTGTTGAAGACGAGGTCGACGCCGCCATCCTTGATCCGGTCGACGATGTGCGGGCGGCCCTGGGCGACCTTGTTGACCCGCTCGACCTCGATTCCCTGCCCGGCGAGATAGGCCGCCGTGCCGCCGGTCGCGATGACCTCGAAGCCGAGCGCGACCAGCTCCCCGACCGGTGCGACGATCGCCGGCTTGTCGCCGTCCTTGACCGAGACGAACAGCGTGCCGCCGTCCGGCAGCTCGACCCAGCCGCCCTGCTGCGACTTCAGGAAGGCGATGGCGAAATCGCGATCGATTCCCATCACTTCGCCGGTGGACTTCATTTCCGGCGAGAGCACCGGATCGGTGCCCGGGAAGCGCGCGAAGGGGAACACCGCCTCCTTCACCGCGACATGGCCGGAGATCTGGCGAATGGGCGGCAGATCCTTCAGCTTCGCGCCCGCCATCAGCCGCGCCGCCAGCTTGGCGACCGGCTGGCCGATCGCCTTGGCGACGAACGGCACGGTGCGGCTGGCGCGCGGGTTGACCTCGATCAGGTAGACCTCGCCATCCCTGACCGCGAACTGGACGTTCATCAGCCCGACGACGCCGAGCGCCCTCGCCAGCTCCCGCGCCTGCCGCTCGATCTCGGCGACGATCGCGTCGGACAGGCTGTAGGGCGGCAGCGAGCAGGCGCTGTCGCCGGAATGGACACCGGCCTCCTCGATATGCTGCATCACGCCGGCGATGACGACCGCCTCGCCGTCGGCGAGCGCGTCGACATCGACCTCGATCGCGTCGCGCAGATACTGGTCGATCAGCACCGGGCTGTCGCCCGACACCTGCACCGCCGTTTCGATGTAATTGTCGAGCTGCTCGGGCGAATCGACGATCTCCATCGCCCGCCCGCCGAGCACATAGGAGGGACGCGTCAGCACCGGGTAGCCGATGCGTTCGGCCACTTTCAGCGCCTCCTCGCGCGAGCGGGCGATGCCGTTGCGCGGCTGCTTGAGGCCGAGACCTTCGACGAGCCGCGCGAAGCGCTCGCGATCCTCGGCGAGGTCGATCGCATCCGGCGACGTGCCGAGGATCGGGATGCCCGCCTTCTCCAGCGCCGCGGCGAGCTTGAGCGGCGTCTGCCCGCCAAGCTGGACGACGACGCCGGCCAGCTCGCCCTTCGACTGCTCGACATGGAGGATCTCGAGCACGTCCTCGACGGTGAGCGGCTCGAAATAGAGCCGGTCGGACGTGTCGTAGTCGGTGCTCACCGTCTCGGGGTTGCAGTTGACCATCACCGTCTCGAAGCCGGCGTCCTTGAGCGCATAGGCGGCATGGACGCAGCAATAGTCGAACTCGATCCCCTGCCCGATCCGGTTCGGGCCGCCGCCGAGGATCACGATCTTGCGGCGCTCGCTCGGCCGCGCCTCATCCTCGCTCGCGCCGAAGCTTGGCGCCTCGTAGGTCGAGTACATGTAGGGCGTTTTCGCCTCGAACTCGGCGGCGCAGGTGTCGATCCGCTTGAACACGGGGCGCACGCCGAGCCGTTGGCGCAGCCGGCGCACCTCCTCTTCGGTGGTCGCACCGATCATCGCCTTGACCGCATCGTGGAGCAGGCCGGGCGAGCGGATGCGCGTCTTCTGCGCGCCGCCCGCGACGTTGGCGGACTTGAGGTTGAGCTCGGCGAGGCGGCGGTCGGAGAAGCCCATCGCCTTCAGCCGCCGCAGTGCCTCCGCGTCGGCGGGCAGGCCGTCGCGGCAGATCGCCTCCTCGGCCTCGACGATCTCGCGCAGCCGCTCGAGGAACCAGCGATCATATCTGGTGACGGCGTGGATCTCCTCGACCGTCAGCCCCTCGCGCAGCGCCTGCGCGGCGACGAGCAGCCGGTCGGGCGACGGCACCGCCAGCGCCGCCTCGATCTCCTCCCTCGGCGCGCCGTAAAGGGCCTTTACCCCATCGAGCCCGTTCAGCCCCGTCTCGAGGCCGCGCAGCGCCTTTTGCAGGCTCTCATGGAAGCTGCGGCCGATCGCCATCACTTCGCCGACCGACTTCATTGACGTGGACAGCAGCGGCTCGCTGTCGCGGAACTTCTCGAAGGCGAACCGCGGGATCTTCGTCACCACATAGTCGATCGTCGGCTCGAAGCTCGCCGGCGTGACGCCGGTGATGTCGTTGTCGATCTCGTCGAGCGTATAGCCGACGGCGAGCTTCGCCGCGACCTTGGCGATCGGAAAGCCGGTCGCCTTGGAGGCGAGCGCCGAGGAGCGCGACACGCGCGGATTCATCTCGATGACGACGAGCCGCCCGGATTCGGGATTCACCGCGAACTGGACGTTGGAGCCGCCGGTTTCGACGCCGATCTCGCGCAACACGGCGATGCTCGCGCCCCGCATGAGCTGATATTCCTTGTCGGTCAGCGTGAGCGCCGGGGCGACTGTGATCGAATCGCCGGTATGGACGCCCATCGGATCGACATTCTCGATCGCGCAGATGATGATGGCATTGTCGTTCCGGTCCCGGACGACCTCCATCTCATATTCCTTCCAACCCAGCACCGATTCCTCGATCAGCACCTCGGTGGTGGGCGAGGCTTCCAGCCCGCCCGCGACGATCGCCACGAACTCGTCACGATTATAGGCGATGCCGCCGCCGGTCCCGCCAAGCGTGAAGCTCGGCCGGATGATCGCCGGCAGCCCGACATGCTCCAGCGCCGCCATGGCGTCATCCAGGCTGTGCGCGATCCGGCTCTTCGGGCATTCCAGGCCGATCCTCTCCATCGCCTCGCGGAACTTGAGGCGATCCTCGGCCTTCTCGATCGCCGCCGCATCCGCGCCGATCAGCTTCACGCCATATCTGTCGAGCGTCCCGTCCTTGAAGAGAGCGAGCGCGGTGTTGAGCCCGGTCTGCCCGCCCATTGTCGGCAGCACCGCGTCGGGCCGCTCCTTCTCGATGATCTTCGCCACATATTCGGGCGTCACCGGCTCGACATAGGTGGCGTCGGCAAGCTCGGGATCGGTCATGATCGTCGCCGGATTCGAATTGACGACGATGACCCGATAGCCCTCCTCCTTGAGCGCCTTGACCGCCTGGCTCCCCGAATAATCGAACTCCGCCGCCTGCCCGATGACGATCGGGCCGGCGCCGATGATGAGGATGGAGGAGATGTCGGTACGCTTGGGCATTGATTACGATGCTTTCACTGCATACATTGATTGCATTGCAATCACGGGAGGCTGGCGATGGGCAGCGTGACCATTCGAAACCTGGACGACGCGGTGAAGCGTAACGCGCGGATTGCGGCGGCGGCCAACGGGCGGTCGCTTGAGGCGGAACTGCGGGCGTTGCTGGAGCGCGAATATTCCGGCGACGAGAACGAACGGGTCGCGCGTATTCGATCGATGAGCGGCGCCGAGTTCGTCGACCATCTCATCGCGATAACGCGGCCCGGCTTCGACATGGAATTGCCCGAGTCCGTGGTCGATGAAGATCGGGACGTTTTCGGTGCTGATTGACACGAACGTCTGGAGCGAACTGGTCCGTCCTCGCCCGGACGAACGGGTCGGTTCATGGATGCGCGACAATTTCGAACGGGCAGTGATGTCGGCGATCGTGTTGGGCGAAATCCGATATGGAATCGCGCTCGCGTCCGGTGAGCGCCGCCGCCGGTTCCAGTCGTTCCACGACGATCTTGTCGTTCGCCTCCCGGGCGGCGTGGCGAGTTTCGACGACGCCGCGGCGGCCGCCTGGGGAGCGCTGCGGGCGCGCCTGAAACGCGCCGGCCAGCTTATCGGTGAACGCGACATGCTGATTGCCGGCCACGCGCTATCGCTGGGCCTGCCGGTCGTCACCCGCAACGTCTCGGAGATGGAGCGAACCGGCGTCGACATCATCAATCCCTGGCAGCCTTGAGCGCCAGCGCCTCCGAATGTTCGAACTCCGCCGCCTGCCCGATGACGATCGGGCCGGCGCCGATGACGAGGATGGAGGAGATGTCGGTACGCTTGGGCATTATCGGACGCGATCTTCAAAGCCCTCTCCCTCGAGGGAGAGGGTTGGGTGAGGGTGTCGGGCGTCAGGGGCTACGCGCAACCGCCGAGCCCCCTCACCCCAACTCTCTCCCCGCCGGGGAGAGGGGGTGCTAGGCTGCCACGCTTCAAAAGCCCTCTCCCCAGCAAGAGGGTTGAGTGCGGGGTTTCTGACTTGGCAAGGAAGCGCCTGACTCCGATCGCGCGCAAACTTCGCCGCGACATGACCGACGCGGAGCGCCGCCTCTGGTCGCGCCTGCGCGCCGGCCAGCTCGACGGCCGCAAGTTCGTCACGCAATTCCCGATCGGCGATGCCGTCGCCGATTTCGCCTGCCGGAGCGCCAGGCTGGTCGTCGAGCTCGACGGCGGCCAGCATTCCGAGGCCACCCAGGCCGACGCCGAACGCACCCGCCTCATCGAAGCGCATGGCTATACGGTCATCCGCTTCTGGAACAGCGACGTGATGGATAGCCTCGACGGCGTCCTCGAAACGATCCTCCAGCATCTGAGGATCGCCGGCAATCGCTGAGCCATCCCCGCCGCCAATGCCCTCCCCCGTGCAGGGGAGGGTTGGGTGGGGGCGTACGGCGTGAGAGATTACCGCCAACCGCCGAGCCCCCTCACCCCAACCCTCTCCCCGCCGGGGAGAGGGAGCAAGGCCGGCGCCGAAGATGAGGATGAAGGAGATGTCGGTTCGCTCGGACATCAGGACAGCGCCCTGGCCTGTTCGATCGTCCCCACGAACTTGCCGAACAGATAGGTGCTGTCCTGCGGCCCCGGGCTCGCCTCCGGGTGATATTGCACGCTGAACGCGGGCCGGTCGGTCAGCTCGATGCCGCAATTCGATCCGTCGAACAGGCTCACATGCGTCTCGCGCGCGTTGGCGGGGAGGCTGTCGCGCTCGATCGCGAAGCCGTGGTTCATGGCCGTGATCTCGACGCGGCCGTCCTCGATCCGCTTCACCGGATGATTGGCGCCGCGATGGCCCTGGTGCATCTTGGCGGTGCGCGCGCCGACGGCGAGGCCGAGAAGCTGATGGCCGAGGCAGATGCCGAACAAGGGCTTGCCGGTCTCCAGCATCGCGCGGATCACCGGCAGCGCATAGACCGCCGTCGCCGCCGGATCGCCGGGGCCGTTGGAGAGGAAGAAGCCGTCGGGCGCGTGCGCCATCACCTCTTCGAAGGTCGCCGTCGCGGGCATGACGGTCACCCGCGCGCCGGCCGCCTCGAGGTTGCGGAAGATGTTGCGCTTGGCGCCATAGTCGATCGCGACGACATGGGGGCGGGTGTCGCCTTCGGCTCCCGGCGCAAAGCCTTCGCCGAGACGCCACAGGCCACCCGACCAGTTATGCGTCTGCCGGCTGGTCACCTCCCTGGCGAGGTCCATTCCTTCGAGGCCGGGCCAGGCCCGCGCCTCGGCGAGCAGCGCCTCGATGTCGAATGCGCCGTCCGCGCTGTGCGCGATCACCGCGTTGGGCGCGCCCCGCTCGCGGATCAGCCGGGTGAGCGCCCGCGTATCGACGCCGGCGAGGCCGATCCGCCCGTTGGCGCGCAGCCATTCGGCGAAGCCCAGCGCGGCGCGGAAACTGGAGGGCGCGGTCACGTCCTCGCGGACGACGCAGCCGAGCGCGTGCGCATTGTCCGCCTCGATATCCTCGTAATTGGCCCCGACATTGCCGATATGCGGGAAGGTGAAGGTGACGATCTGCCGCGCATAGGAGGGATCGGTCATGATCTCCTGGTAGCCGGTCATCGCGGTGTTGAAGCAGACCTCGCCCACCGCGTGGCCCTGCGCCCCGAATCCCCTGCCCCAGATCGTCGTGCCGTCGGCCAGAACCAATACGCCCGTCGCACCTTCAGGCACAGGCGTGCTGGTGGCGTCGGCCATGGTGGCGGGCACTCCGTCTTGGCTGGTTGGCGATGTCGCTAAGACCCAGCGGCTAGAGGGGACGGCGGTTCCCGTCAATCTGTTAAAAGCCGGCCGGCCCGGCTAATGTGGCGGTTTACCGGGTCGAAGGCCATTCCATGATTCGCGACGACATCAGGCAGGCGCTCGGCGGCGCCATGAAGAGCGGCGACAAGCCGCGCACCGGCACGCTGCGCCTCATCCAGGCGGCGATCAAGAATCGCGACATCGAGCTGCGCGGCGGCCAGGCGCCGGCGGACGACGATGCGCTCGTCACCGAGGTGCTGCAAAAGATGATCAAGCAGCGCCGCGAATCGATCGAGCTCTACCGCAAGGGCGGCCGCGACGAGCTGGCCAACGCCGAGGCGGCGGAGGTCGCGGTCATCGAAAGCTTCCTGCCGGCGCAGATGGACGATGACGCGATCGCCGCCGCGGTCGACGCGATCGTGACCGAGCTCGGCGCGGGCTCGATCAAGGACATGGGGCGCGTCATGGCCGTGCTGAAGGACCGCCACGCCGGCCGGCTCGACATGGCCAGGGCCAGCGCCGCCGTGAAGGCACGGCTCGCCTGAGGTACGATGATCCGCTCCCGCTTGCGGGAGGGGCGAGGCGGTGCGAGAAACCAGGTTCGCTCGGAACGAGCGAGGATGGGAAGTTGCAACAGTGCAGGAATTCGCTCGTCCTGAGCGGCGCGCGAACGCGCGGTCGAAGGGCACTGGCACGAAGGTCGACGAAGCCCGATGACGCTAAGCCCCGCCTTCCTCGACGAACTGCGCGCCCGCACGACGCTTTCCGCGCTGATCGGGCGAACGGTGCGGCTCGCCCGCGCCGGCCGCGAGTTCAAGGCCTGCTGCCCGTTCCATGACGAGAAGACGCCGAGCTTCTACGTCAACGACGAGAAAGGCTTCTACCACTGCTTCGGCTGCCAGGCGCATGGCGACGCGATCCGCTGGATGACGGATGCGCGCGGCCTGTCATTCATCGACGCGGTGAAGGAGCTCGCCGCTGCCGCCGGGATGGAGGTTCCTGCCCCCGATCCGCGCGCGAAGGCGCGGGCGGAGCGGGCGAGCGGCCTCTACGAGGTGATGGCCGCGGCCGCGCGCTGGTTCGAGGAGCAGCTCGGCGGCATCGAGGGCGGCGCGGCGCGGGAATATCTCAGGCGGCGCGGCATTTCGGAGGAGACGCGTCGACGCTTCGGCTTCGGCTACGCGCCGGCGGGGCGCAACAAGCTGAAGGCGGCGCTGCGCGAGCTGGGCGAGGACAGGCTGGTCGAGGCCGGCCTGCTGATCGCGCCGGAGGAGACGGACCGCGAGCCCTACGACCGGTTCCGCGACCGACTCACCTTTCCGATCCGCGATCCGCGCGGGCGGGTGATCGCCTTTTCGGCGCGGATCCTGGGGCCGGGCGAGCCCAAATATCTGAACTCGCCCGATACGCCGCTGTTCGACAAGGGCCGCACCCTGTTCAATTTCGACCGGGCCGCCCCGGCGAGCCGGGAGACCGGCCGGGTCATCGTCGTCGAAGGGCAGATGGACGTGATCGCCCTCGACGAGGCGGGCATCGGCGATGTCGTCGCGCCGCTCGGCACCGCACTCACCGAGGCGCAGCTCACCCTCCTCTGGCGGCTTTCGCCGACGCCGATCCTCTGCTTCGACGGCGACGCCGCGGGGCGGAAGGCGGCGGTGCGCGCGGCGCTGCGGGCGCTGCCCCACCTCGGCCCGGGCCGCTCGCTGGGCTTCGTGACGATGCCCGCCGGCGAGGACCCCGACGACCTCATCCGGGCGCGCGGGCGCGCCTCCTTCGACGCGCTGCTGGAAGCGCCGGAGCCGCTGGTCGACCGATTGTGGCGGCACGAATGCGAGGCGGCGCCGCTCGCAACCCCGGAGCAGCGCGCGGGCCTGAGGCGCCGCCTGATGGAACATGTCGGATCGATCGGCGATCCCGATGTGCGCGACCAGTATCGCGCGGAATGGCTCGCCCGATTCGCCGCGCTGACCCGTCCGCCCCGTCCGCGCGCGCGGTCGGAACGAGCCGGCGCGGCGCACGCCTTGCGTCGCGGCTTCGCGCCCCCGTCCCCACCGCCGACCGAGGCCCGCGCGGTGGGCCGGACCGGGCTCGATCCCGATGTCGGCCGTGCCGTGCTTGCCGGCCTGCTGCGCTTTCCGGCGCTGATCGCCGACCATGCCGACGCCATCGCCGCCCTGCCCTTCCCGCCGCGCAGCCCTTCGGCGCGGCTGCGCGACGCGATGCTCGAGGCGGCGCTCGCGCGCGCGGGCGACGACAGCGCGCTTGATCCGCAGGGCCTTGCCACCATATTGGCGAACACGAGCGCTGGTGCCTTGCTGGAAGAGCCGCGTCTCAAGCGAGGGCTTGCTTTTTCCTTCACCCGACGTGATGCCCCACCGGATCGTGCGCAAAGGGATCTCGTTCTGGTCGTTGAAGCATTGGCGGCCCAGCCGGAGCTCGATGCCGCCTATGCGGAGGTGACGGCGCGGTTGAAGGAAGAAATGACGGACGCATTGTTCGACGAGCAGAAACGGCTTGGCGCGGCGAGGGACGAGGCGAATCGGCTGCTCGCGAGCCTGATCGTCGGCGATGGCGTGGAAAAATAGGCGTAGTTCATGGCGAAGACCAATACGGCGGGATCCGAAGAGAAGACCGAGGCTGGCGACGCGCCGCTGATCGACCTCAACGATGCGTCGATCAAGAAGATGCTCGCCCGCGCCAGGAAGCGCGGGTTCATCACCTATGACGAGCTCAACGAGGCGCTGCCGCAGGACCAGATGTCCTCCGAGCAGATCGAGGACATCATGTCCACGCTCTCGGAAATGGGCGTCAACATCGTCGAATCGGACGAAGGCGACGAGGAGGAGGCCGAAGCCGCCGACACCGCCCTCGACGAGAGCGACGGGGTCGAGACCATCGTCGTCGAGAAGAAGAAGGAGGCAGTCGACCGCACCGACGATCCGGTGCGCATGTACCTGCGCGAGATGGGCGCGGTGGAGCTGCTCAGCCGCGAGGGCGAGATCGCGATCGCCAAGCGCATCGAGGCCGGCCGCGACACGATGATCTGGGGCCTGTGCGAAAGCCCGCTCACCTTCAACGCGATCATCGAATGGTCGACCGCGCTCAACAAGGGCGAGATGCAGCTGCGCGAGATCCTCGATCTCGAGGCGATGCTCTCCAAGGGACCGACGCCCGAGCAGGTCGAGAGCGCCGAGCAGGGCGACGGCGACATTTCTGAGACGACGACCGGCCCGACCTTCAAGGAGGACGACGAGCCCGAGGAGGCCGCCGCGGAGGAGGACGAGGAAGACAGCCTGGTCGAACGCCGCACCCGCCGGCCGGTCGACGACGACGACGACGACAATACGCTGAGCCTCGCCCAGATGGAGGAGGCGCTGAAGCCGCAGGCGCTGGCGAAGTTCGCGAAGATCACCGAGATCTTCAAGAAGTTCGCGCGCATCCAGGCCCAGCGCATGGAGGCGATGAGCGCCGGCCAGGAGTTTCCCGGGGCCGACGAGCGCAAGTATCAGAAGCTGCGCGAACAGCTCACCGCCGAGGTGGAGAGCGTCCAGTTCCACAACAACAAGATCGAGTATCTGGTCGATCAGCTCTACGGCTACAATCGTCGGCTCACCACGCTGGGCGGGCAGATGCTGCGCCTCGCCGAGCGGCACAAGGTGCCGCGCAAGGCGTTCCTCGACGCCTATCTCGGCAACGAGCTCGACGAGGGCTGGGCCGAGCGCGTTCGCAAGCTCGACAGGAAATGGGCCGCCTTCATCGAGGGCGAGATCGACCAGGTCGAGCGCATCCGCGCCGAGATCGCCGAGATCGCGCAGGCGACCGGCACCGGGCTCAACGAGTTCCGCCGGATCGTGAACCAAGTCCAGAAGGGCGAGCGCGAAGCGCGCATCGCCAAGAAGGAAATGGTCGAGGCGAACCTGCGCCTCGTCATCTCGATCGCCAAGAAATATACGAACCGCGGCCTGCAATTCCTTGATCTCATTCAGGAAGGCAATATCGGCCTGATGAAGGCGGTGGACAAGTTCGAGTATCGCCGCGGCTACAAGTTCTCGACCTACGCCACCTGGTGGATCCGGCAGGCGATCACCCGTTCGATCGCCGATCAGGCGCGCACGATCCGCATCCCGGTCCACATGATCGAGACGATCAACAAGCTGGTGCGCACCGGCCGCCAGTTCCTCCACGAGCACGGCCGCGAGGCGACGCCCGAGGATCTTGCCGAGCGGCTCTCCATGCCGCTGGAGAAGGTCCGCAAGGTGATGAAGATCGCCAAGGAGCCGATCAGCCTCGAAACCCCGATCGGCGACGAGGAAGACAGCCATCTTGGCGATTTCATCGAGGACAAGAACGCCGTCATCCCGGTCGACGCGGCGATCCAGTCGAATCTCAAGGAGACGGTGACGCGCGTCCTCGCCAGCCTGACCCCGCGCGAGGAGCGCGTGCTCAGGATGCGCTTCGGCATCGGCATGAACACCGATCACACGCTGGAGGAAGTCGGTCAGCAGTTCAGCGTGACGAGGGAGCGCATCCGCCAGATCGAGGCCAAGGCGCTGCGCAAGCTGAAGCATCCCAGCCGCTCGCGGAAGATGCGCAGCTTCCTCGACCAATAGGCCCATGCGCGCGCCCTCTCCCCCGGCGGGGAGGGGCCCGGGGCGGACTTGTCGAGGGACCTCGCGCAGGCCGCCAGCGCACCGGTGCTGATCGCCGGGCGCCCCCCCTTTTCGGCGGGCTCGATCGCAAGGTCGCGCCGTGCCTCGCCGGCGTGGCGGCCTAGCCGGACGGGCCTCGTCGCGCAGCGCGCCTGGCCCGCCCGCTGGCCCGCCCGGGCGAATCGCCAACCCATTGAATTCAGCGATTTTGGAGTGAACGCCTTCCACGTAAACCTCCTCTTTACGGCAGCTGGTGTAGGCCAGCCTTCCCAGCCGCCGGGGTCGCGGCGGAGAATACGAGGGCGGAATGGCTTCACTGTCGGTTGCGGCGACCAGCGGCGAGAGCACGGCGGACCTGCTTTGCGCCTGCGTCGCGGACCAGGGCACGGCCACGCATCCCTACGTTCTCGGCGACGCGCTCGTCGCCGGCGCCGATGCGCCGCGCAACCTGGCGGACATGATCCATCTGCTGTGCGCGCTGCACGGGCGCCATCCCGGCGTGATCGACCATGCCGCCGGGCGCTCGATCAATCCATCCGCGCGCCGCTGGCTGGTCGAGGCGGCCGAGGCGATGACGACCGAGCGGGCCTATCTCGCCCGGCTTGCCGTGGCGGCCGGGCCGGTGCCCGGCACGCCCGGCGCGGCGGGCAACGAGGCGATGCTGATCGCGCAGCGCAGCGCGCTGTCGGTCCTCGCCCAGTCGGACCGGATCGGCTGCGCGCTCGGCGCCGCGCTCGCCTTCGCGCTCGACTGGGCCGCGGTGCGTGACCGGCTCGACGAAGCGGCGCGCCGGCTCGGTATCGCCAGCCCGCCCTTCTCGCTCGGCGGCGAGGGCGACATCCGCCTCGTCGCGGACGCCGCCAGCGGCGAGGCGGCGGCGGCGCGGGCGCTGGCCTTTGGCGCGCGCCAGCTCACGTTGCAGCAGCGCTCGCTCTGGGACCTGCTCGAGGCGCGCGCCGAGGCCCGCGCCGCGCTCTAGCCACCATTTGCCTAAGCCGATTCCTCGGCTAAGGCGGCGCCATGCGTTTCGATGGCACCTCCTCCTATGTCGCGACCGATGACCTCAAGGTCGCGGTCAACGCCGCGGTCAAGCTGCGCCGCCCGCTGCTGGTCAAGGGCGAGCCGGGCACCGGCAAGACCGTCCTCGCCCACGAAATTGCCGAGGCGCTCGGCGCGCCGCTGATCGAATGGCACGTCAAGTCGACGACGCGCGCCCACCAGGGGCTCTACGAATATGACGCGGTGGCGCGGCTGCGCGATGGCCAGCTCGGCGACGAGCGCGTCCACGAAATCCGCAACTATATCAGGCGCGGCAAATTGTGGGAGGCGTTCGTTGCGCCCGCCGTCCCGGTGCTGCTGATCGACGAGATCGACAAGGCCGACATCGAGTTTCCGAACGACCTGCTGCAGGAGCTCGATCGGATGGAGTTCCACGTCTACGAGACCGGCGAGACGATCAGGGCAAGCGAGCGCCCGATCGTCATCATCACCTCGAACAACGAGAAGGAGCTGCCGGACGCGTTCCTGCGCCGCTGCTTCTTCCACTATATCCGCTTCCCGGATCGCGCGACGATGCAGGCGATCATCGACGTCCACTTCCCGGGCATTCAGAAGCGGCTCGTCTCCCGCGCGCTCGACATCTTCTACCAGGTGCGCGACGTGCCGGGGCTCAAGAAGAAGCCATCGACCAGCGAGCTGATCGACTGGCTGAAGCTGATCCTGCACGAGGACATGCCGCTCGAGGTGCTCCAGTCGAAGGATCCGCGGACCGCGATCCCGCCGCTGCACGGCGCGCTGCTCAAGAACGAGGCCGACGTGATGCTGTTCGAACGGCTCGCCTTCATGAGCCGGTCCGCCGGCTGAACGCACCGCGCCGCGCCCGCCGCGCGCGCGGTGACGCGGGGCAGCCGGACGGCGCTTCCGTGCCGATCACCGACGCTGGCGCGACGCTCGAACTGGTCGAGCCGCCGTACCGGCGGCGCTGGCGAGGCGAAGCCCGGGCGGTGGCGACAGGTGGTGGCGGGACATGTTCCCGAACGCCGAACCCCTTCGCTCCCCTCCCCGCCGGGGCGACGAGAATCTTCCCGGGGAGCCGCCCGCCTCGGGGGATGGTGGAATCTGGCAAGCCGCCTCGCCCCTGGGGCGAGGGCAATTTCCGGCTGAATACCGATACAGGCTAGAGCGTAACCTCGTCGTCGCGGTAGGCGAGCTCGAAATTGCCCCAGCGGCGGCCGTGAATGTAGAGCGGCACGAAGACGTTCTTCACCGGCAGGTAGCGGCCCTGTCCCAGGTCCATCCCGTAGGTCGCGAGCATCGCCTCCTTGTCGCTGGCGATGGCGCGGCGGGTGACGTCGTCGATGAAGTTGCGGCGGTTGCGGCAATGCTCGGCATTCCATTCCGGATCGTCTGGCCGCTGCGGCTGCGAGCGCTCGGAAATGTGGGTCGGCAGCCAGCCGTTGATGTCGGTGATGGCGCAGGCGATCAGCCGTCCCTGCTCGCTCATCAGCCGGTCGAGGATCGGCCGGACATGCGCGTCGGCGAAGTCGCAGAAGCGCGTTTCGTACTGAACCGGGTTGGTGCCGGGCATCGGGACATATTCGGTGTCGAACACGTCGTCCTCGGCGATCTCGCCGCGCTCGATCGCCCGCTCGATCAGTTTCTGGATCTCGCGCATCCCCATTTGCGCGAACTCGATGAAGGGCGTGTCGTCGATCTCGACCCCGCTCGAGGCGAGCGTGTCGAGCATCTCGTTCGACAGCAGCTCGAGCCGCGTCAGCCGCTCCTGCGTCTGGCGGAGCTGGCCGCCATTGGCGCGGGCGTCGGCGGCGAAAGAGGAAAGCCCGCTCTTCACGCTGTCGACGCTCTGCTCGATCAGGGTGGTCGCCTGGGCGATGCCATCGGTCTGGCGATCGACCAGGGCGACGATGTCGGAGACGTCGCGGACCGTGTCCTTGATCTTGGAGAAGCTCGATTGGGCGAGCCGGCTCTTCTCGACGCCGACCTTGATCTCGCTGGTCACCGCCTCGGCCTCGCGGGTGAGCGAGGCGATGGTGCCGGCGATCTCGCTGGTCGCGGCGCGGGTATCGTGGGCCAGCTTCTTCACCTCGGCGGCGACGACCGCGAAGGAGCGACCGGCCTCGCCGGCGCGCGCGGCCTCGATCGTCGCGTTGAGGGCGAGCATGTTGGTCTTGTTCGCGATCGATTCGATCGCCGCCGAGACATTCTGCACCCGCGTCATCGCCTCGGCGAAGCCGGCCATGCGATCACCGAGCTGGACGACGAGGTCGGTGAGACCGGAAAAGACGTTGATCGTGTCCTCGATCGCGGCGCGGCCCTGGTCGAGCTTCTCGCGCGCCTGCTCGGCGAGCACCCGCGCCTCGTCGGTCGAATCGGATACGCGCGCCTGGTCGGCAAGCAGGCGGGTGGTCACCTCCTCGAGATTGTCGAGCATGCGCAGATTGGCGGAAATCCTCTCGGTGACGCCGGCGACATAACCCGCCACGTCGCTGCATTCGATCGCAAGGCTGCCGCAATTGCGCGCGACCGCGCTGATCGCCGCGCCATCCGTCCGTTCCGTTGCCGTAGTCGCCACCCTCAGGCCCCCAGTTCAAGCGCTCGCCGCCGGGCTAGGGCGAATTGGTTTAAAGCCGGTTAACCACCCGCGCGGACTCGCGCGCCCGGCGGCGAAAGGCTAAGCGGGCGCGATGTTCTTCTCTTTCATCGACGAGCTGCGCGCGGCGGGGATACCGGCCTCGCTCAAGGAGCATCTGGTCCTGCTCGAGGCGCTCGATGCCGGGGTGGTCGACGCGCGGCCAGAGGACTTCTATCATCTCGCTCGCGCGACCTTCGTGAAGGACGAGAGCCTGATCGACCGCTTCGATCGCGTCTTCGCGAAGGTGTTCCACGGCCTGGCGACGTCAGGCGGGCCGGACGCGGCCGCCATCCCCGAAGAGTGGCTGCGTGCCGTCGCCGAGCGCTACCTCAGTCCCGAGGAGATGGCGGCGATCCGATCGCTCGGCTCCTGGGAGGAGATCATGGAAACGCTGAAGCGCCGGCTCGAGGAGCAGCGCGAGCGGCACGAGGGCGGCAACAAGTGGATCGGGACCGGCGGCACCTCTCCCTACGGCCATTCGGGCTACAATCCCGAGGGCGTGCGGATCGGCGGCCGCGGGCGGCATGGGCGCGCGATCAAAGTGTGGGAGAAGCGCGAGTTCCGCAACCTCGACGGCGACCGCGAGCTCGGCACGCGCAACATCAAGGTCGCGCTGCGCCGACTGCGCCGCTTCGCGCGCGAGGGCGCGGCCGAGGAACTCGATCTCGACGGCACGATCGACGGCACCGCCCGGCGCGGCTGGCTCGACATTCGCCTGCGACCGCAGCGTCGCAACGCGGTCAAGCTGCTGCTCTTCCTCGACGTCGGCGGCTCGATGGATCCGCACGTGAGGATTTGCGAGGAACTCTTCAGCGCGGCCACCAGCGAGTTCAAGAACCTCGAGTTTTTCTATTTCCACAACTGCCCCTACGAAGCGGTGTGGAAGGACAATCGCCGCCGATATTCCGAACGCACGCCGATGTGGGAGCTGCTGCGCAAGTTCGGCCGCGACTACAAGCTGGCGCTGGTCGGCGACGCGGCAATGAGCCCCTACGAGATCAGCCACCCGGGCGGCTCGGTCGAGCATTTCAACGAGGAGGCCGGCGCCGTTTGGCTCAGGCGGATGACCGCGACCTGGCCGAGCGCGGTCTGGCTCAATCCGGTTCCCGAGGCCTGGTGGAACCAGAGCCGCTCCACGCGGATGATCCACGAACTGATGGACGGGCGCATGTATCCGCTGACCCTCGCCGGCCTCACCGAGGCGATGCGGGCGCTCGGCCGCAAGACCTAGGCCAGGGCGAGACCCAGCGAGAATTCCCGCTCCTTGAGGGTGCGCGCCACAGCAAAGGCCCACATGCACCGCTGGCGAGCAGGTCCGGGTGAAGGGACCCGGCGAGCGCGGACAGGCGCTGACAGCTTCGTCGCGGCTGCGGGATTTGCGCCGGGGCTATTGCCCGGCCGGCTGCCCATAGCTGTCCACCGCCTCGAACAGGGCGGCGACGGCGCCCCGCTCCGCGGCCTCGAGTTCCGGCCGCCAGATGTCGAAGATGAGGACGATGCGGTCGCGATCGCTGTCGTTCCACGCCTCGTGCTCGACGCTGTCGTCGAAGACCAGCAGCTCGCCCTCGCGCCACTCGCGCACCTCGTCGCCAACCCGGAAGCGGCAGCCCCGCGGGACGATCAGCGGCAGGTGGCAGATCAGCCGCGCGTTGATCATGCCATGATGCGGCGGAATGCGCGCGCCCGGCAGCAGCCGCGAGAACAGGACGGAAGGCGCGCGCACGCTGATATGCGGCAGATCGACCTCGCGCACGGCGGCGATGGTGGCGGCGAACGCATCGGCGAGCGGCTCGCGGAATTGCCCGCGATCGGTGAGATAGAGCGTGCTCCACGCCGGGTTGTCGGTAAGGCCATGAATTTCGTGCCGCGGCCGCGACGGATCGGTGACGAGGTAGGGCGCGAAGCCGTCACCGCCGCCCGCCAGATAGGCTTCGATCTCGGCGCGGATCGCCGGCGCCGCCGCCTCCAGCTTCGCCGCCCAGCCAAATTCGTCGCGTTCGTAATAGCGGCGCTGCGGCAGATCGGGGAAGAAGTAGGCGCTCGGCCGCTGGATGGTGGGCGACGGCGCGAGCCGTCCCTGCATGAGGTCCAGCGATCGCTGGAACCGGGGCGGCCGCCGGCCGGGCGGGAAGCCCGCGGCGGCGAGCGCCGATTCCAGATGGCGCGCATAGTGAAGCTGCAGTTCGGCGAGCGCCGCCCGCGCGCGCTCGATCGCCAGGCGCAGCCCGGCGGGCACCATCGCCATGTCCCCCGCCGCACGCAGCGCCGTGCCGAAAAAGGCGGAGGCGGCGCGCTGATCGCCTGCTTCGAGGCGGAGCTCGCCCTTCCGCACAAGCGCGTCGATGTTGCGCGGCTCGGCGGCGAGCAGGCGGTCGATCCGGGCTTCCTCGGATTCGTTCGTCATCGGTAGATCAGCACCTCGCGGCGGGTCTCGCACCAGGCTGCCTCGTCGGGCGCGGCAATTGCGGCGAGGTCGGCCGGCGTTGCGGCGGGATCGTCAACCCATTCGCGCGCCAGCGGCGAACCGTTGATCACGTCGATCGGCAGCCTGCCAAATGCATATTCATAGGGAAAATCGCGCCAAAGCTCGTAGCCCGGCCAGAGCGCGCGAACCGCCTTGAGGGCGATCGCCTGCAGCCGCCAGGGCCGAAAGGCGGCATGGTCGTAGCCCGGCCCCTCTGCGTGGATGAAGACGCCGTTGCAGAGCTGTCCGACATGCTTGTGGAAGGTCGGCTGGAACCACATGTCGCGAAGCGTGCAGCCGCCAAGCCAGTCCGGCGCCAGCTCGCGCATCTTTGCGATCACGCGGCGCGCGTCGATGTCTGGCGCGCCGAACAGCTCGAGCGGGCGGGTCGTCCCCCGGCCCTCGCTCAGCGTCGTGCCTTCGAGCATCACCGTGCCAGCATAGGCGCGCGCCATGTTGACGTTGGCTGCATTGGGGCTGGGATTGACCCAGACGCGCTCCGCCGGCCAGCCGAAGCCCGGCCTCTCGTCCGGTCGCCAGCCCGCCATCTCGATGACGCGATAGTCCGCGTCGAGCCTGAAATGGGCGATGAACCAGCGTCCCATCTCGCCCAGCGTCAGACCGTGGCGCATCGGCATCGGCCCGGCGCCGACGAAGCTCTCCCAGCCGTCGCGGAGCATCATCCCCTCGACGGGACGGCCGGCGGGATTGGGGCGATCGAGCACCCAGACCGCCTTGCCGTGCGTCGCGGCGGCTTCGAGCACGTAGCGAAGCGTGGTGACGAACGTATAGATGCGGCAGCCCACGTCCTGGAGATCGACGAGCAGGACGTCGAACATCTCCATCCAGGCGTCCTTCGGCCGGCGCACCTCGCCATAGAGGCTGAAGGCCGGGATGTTGTAGGTCGTGTCGATGAAGTCGGGCGACTCGATCATATTGTCCTGAAGATCGCCGCGCACGCCATGCTGCGGCCCGAACAGGGCGGTGACGTTCACCCCGGCGGCGATCAGCGCATCGAGGCTGTGCGTCAGGTCCGCGGTGACCGACGCGGGATGAGCGAGCAAGGCGACGCGGCGCCCGGCGAGCGGCGCGCGCAGATCGGGCTCGGCGAGCAGGCGATCGATTCCGAAGCGCATGGCCTCAACCTGCTGGCGGTTCCCGTCCCGCGAGGCAAGCCGGAACGTCTGCCCGAGCGCGGCCGGCGGCCATAGGCCCGCCATAAGCTCGCATGCGGGTGAATATCAATGGCCGCTCAGGCAGGCGGCGGCAGCGTCAAGGCGAAGCTGTCAGGATGGTGAAAATCGGGCTTGGCGGGATCGGGATGCGCGAGCGCCCACCACGACTTGGCGCCGTCCAGCGTCTCAATCACCGCCGCGAGATTGAGCTGCCAGGGCTCGTTTGGCGGCAGTTCCTCGACGACCGACATATCGTAGGTCGCCTGGATCTCGATACCAAGGCCGCGTTCGACCCAAATAGCGCTGTATGGACCATCGATTGGCGGCGCGGCGCGGCGCCCTTCGCGATAGCGATCGAACAGATAGCCAGCCCAATCGCCCGATGGCGATATATTGATCTCGCAATAGGCAGGATCGGCCGCGCGCCTGACGAACGCCTCGAAGCAGGTCTGCAGCCACAAACCGTCGCGGCGCGCGCCATAAGGATCGGGGTGGCGCTCGGGCAACTGGATCGTGTCGGCATCCCTGCCCCCGACATAATAGTTGAGCAGCAGGTCTCTTTCGTCGCGCTGGACATTCGCCATGATTCGTATGTCCGGACGCGGCAAGCCAGGAAACGGAATCAGTTTAGTCTGGAGACAGATCACCATTGCGCGGCGACGATAGCGCCGGCCGTCATGGCCGAACAACCAGGCCGTTGCGACATTCAGCACCAGAATGCCAGCGAAGCAGGTAGAGGCGCAGGCGAGGCAGCTTTCGGACAGCCGGTCGTATCGGGTGGCGATGCGGCGGAGTTGCTTGAGCTTGCCGATGCTGCGCTCGATCATGTTGCGCCGCTTGTATTTTTCCGGATCGAAGTCTCTGGCTCGGGTCATTTGCGAGCGCTTCGGGATGATCGGCCGGGCGCCTATCGCTTCGACATGGTCGAGTGTCGTGTGGGCGCCACACGCCATGTCGGCGGTGACATGAGCTGGCGCAAAGCCGGCGATCAGAGCAGCGCATGGCCCGCGTCGCTCGCTTGGCCACCGGTGAGGATGAAGCGCAGCGGCCGGCCGCGGCTGTCGACCGCGACGTGCCACTTGCCGGTCAGTCCTCCTCGGGAACGCCCCAGAGCCTGATCCTTGCCCCCCCCTTTCTGGCGGGCGGCGGCGTACACGAAAGCAGGAAAGGGGGTCGGGCTTGGAAACGCCTGTGCAAGCGCCCGCTATCTGGATCCGGCGCCACACGCCAACGCGGCGAACCGCGTCCCCTGGCTCAAGAGCGCCGGCCCTGCGTCACGGTCCCGACGCATCATGCATGACACAGGCTCAAGGTTCGAACAATCGAGCCGAGCTTCCAAGCAATGGGGCGGACGAACCGGAGGCCAGCGCGGAAAACGCTATGCCGCCCGGTTCAATTCCTCGATGCGCGCAAGGCTGACCTCGCGGATGAGATCGCGCAGATGCGATACGCGCTCCTCGATCCAGGCGAGTTCCTCTTCGGTGATCCGATAGTGCCGTGAATAGCGCGCCTTCACATAGGCCGCGCGGATCAGCTCGTAGCAGCGCTTCTGGAACTTGGTCTCCAACGGCCAGATATCCCTGAGACGCGGCTCCATATCCTGATCCAAGGTGCGCAGTCGATTCAGGTTGTGCGTCTTCGGACTGTAGAGTGTCCGGACCAGGAAGAGCGTGTGGTAGTAGCGCTCGGCGGCTTGATGCAGAAGAAACGCACTCTCTTTCAGCATGTTCTGCTTGCGCGCCTCGGTCGCTAAGCGACTAAAATTCTCAGCGCTCTGGAACCACTCCTCGAAATATTCCTCGGTTTCGTCCCGCGCCTGCTGCGGCATCAGCGGCTCCGCCGCGGCGAACGGGAATCCGGGCTCGGCAAACAGCTCGACGCCGTCGCGCATGATGTCGATGAAGAAGTAACGACCAAGCTTCAGCTGCTCGTTCACGTCGTCAAGGCTGTGATAGATGATGCTGACGGGCGTGCGCAGCCAGGCCCCGGCGGCGAGGTCGTCGAGCAACTGGTCTTCCAGACCCTGCCAGAATTCCGGCACGTCGGTCAGATCCTCATGATCGACGACGACGAGGATGTCATAATCCGAGAAATAGCGCCCAACGGGGTCCTCGACCCAGTCGCCGCGCGCATAGCTGCCGAACAGGACGATCTTGAGCAGCTTGCCGTTCTTGAAGCGCGGCGCGCGGCGCCCCTCAACCGCGGCGGCAAAGCGCTCGCGGATGATTTCGACGACCCGCGTCAACTCGCGCCGCTTTCCGGCCGGCAGGTGATCGAGAGAAGTCTTCATGGCCCCAGATTCGCGCACTTGACGCGGTCTGCCAACCCTTAAGCGAGCCGACGATGCCTGACGAGACATATCGAGACTGATCCGATGACGCCATGGGTTGCGCGGGGCGTACACGAACTGGGGTTGCGACCGTCCGCATCGACGCTCAACAGGCGCATCAGAGCCTGAAAGCGATGAAGCCAGAAAAAGGACCGATCCGCATGACGCAGTCGGACTTGCACGGCTGGGGCGGACCCGCTTCTACAAGGTGCATGTCAAATCGCCGAATGCGCATGGCGTGCGCTCGGCAGCATGTTGGCCGTCTGGGATCATCGCCGCCTGGCCCGTCAGCTCGGTCATCTCCTAGCCATACCGACGCCCTGAACCATGAGTCCGAGGTTGAAGAACATGGAGGCTAGCCAAGCCTTGTGAAATCGCCTGATCCCGTGGCACCGGCACACCATCGCTGTATTTCCAAGAATGTCGCAATTTGGGGATCGAGTGCACTGTCACCGTAAATACCGTAAATCGAACGTGCGCTGGGTCAGCGTGTAGGTGGTCTATCGGAGATTAGGTAAACTGTCGCCGTAACTTCGCTGTAATTCCGTCAAGCATGATTTCAATGGCTACTGGAGATACCGCCCCGCCCCTCACATATCTGGCTCACTCCGTCTTTGTTAATGGCAAAAATTCCCTGCCTATATATTTTGTTTATGAACGTTTCTCTCCAATAGAGAATTAACCTGCCATCCAATAGACCAAGAGTTAATGCAACGTCTAGATTTGCATCTGGATCGATAAGATAGTCCACGTTTGCTTCATACATCTCTTGATTATCAGCGATGGATCTAATCGAAATTCGCTCTCTATCTATTTCTATCCGAACCGGTTCTCCATCTATCTCAGCGTCTAGGGTGGTACTTCTAAGAAACATTAATCGACGAATATCTACCGACTCGGCGCGCCCCTCACATGTGCCAATGGGGTCGAGAGCACGCTCCGGAGCCACCACGGGAGGCGGATTGGATACAAATACAGATAAAGAAATTGCGAACAATATTGACTTCATCTGTGCTGCCTCCGCTCTCTTGGGATGGGGCCTGCGCGAGGAACTATTCTCCCCCCATGGCCTTCACGCCGGAAACTGTCACCTCTCCTTTCTCGATACGCATTCTCCGCGCTAATAGCGTTATTTTCACCTCTTTGGCCGGTCATTATGTCATTTGCATGACCCACCACTTCGTGTTCGAAACTTTCCTCGTCCGTCATTCGATGATCGAGAACTTCGTCACCCGTAATTGCGTCATGACCAGACACGAGTGCCTGATCTCCCCGATCTATGGTCACACTCACTGTGCCGCTACCGTCTTCTTGTGTTGTCGCTCCATTTACATCATGATTGTCGACGTCTTGGCTATCGAATCGTACTTGAATTAACCTCCCTTGCTCTACTGCGCGAGCATCCACTTCGGACGTTCTCGAATTTTGATCGTGCATTCTACTATCAACAAATTGGGTCGCCTCAGTGCTTGTACCACAAACGCCGCTGTATCTGGTGCCGCCGTTCGCGTCCGAACTTGTTTCGCATTCGCCTGAAAAGTCAATGCCATTGACGGGATCGTTCCCGACATAGGCGTAGAGGTTGATCTGGTCCTCATACCCCACGGGATCGGTCTGCATGAACCGTCCGAGCACGGGCGAGTAGACGCGGGCCTTGTAGTAATAGAGCCCGACCTCGGGAAGCCAGACCTGCCCGGTATACTGGAACCGCTCGGCATCCTGGTTGGTGGTGCCCGGCAACCCCCACTCGTCGTAGCTGTCGTGATCGGTGAGCGTGCCGCTGCCATTGGTAATGGCGACGATCGACCCTTGATGGTCGGCGAACAGTTGGTGGCGTGTGGTGCTGGAGACCGTGGCGCCCTCATACCACAGCAGTGGGTCGTCGGCCGCCGCGTCGCTGCCGTGCACGTAGCGCCGCAGCAGCGTGCCCGACATGTTGTACTCGGCGACCAGCGCATCGCCGTCGTAGAGGAATCGAGTCGTGCCGACCTGGAACAGCCGGCCGAGCGGGTCGTAGACCAAGGTGGCGCTATGTCCGCCCGACACCTGCACGAGCCGGTTTTCGATATCGTAGAGGTAGGTGTTCAGCCCATCGCTCGTCAGATTGCCGTTGGCGTCGTAGGCGTGGGCGACCCCGTCGATATTGGTATATTGGTTGAGCCCGTTCGGGGTGAAGCCCCAGTCGATCGGCGCCGCATCGTCCCAGGCGTATAGATCGTTGCTGCGCGTCCGGCTGACGACCTGGCTCGCCGGGTTGTAGGCGAACGTCGAGGTCACGTCTGATAGCGTACCGGCGAGGTCGTGGGTGAGGGCGTTCAAGCGGTTGACGGTGTCGTAGCCGAACGTGGTCATTGCTCCGCTGCGGGTCAGCGTTGCAGGCAGGCCGGCAGGGTTGTAGCTGGCGCTTATCACTGAGCTCGCGCCGTTCTCCATAAGCCCGGTCAGCCGCCCGGCATCGTCATAGGCATAGGTAAAATACTGCCCGTCGGGATGGGTGACCCGCGTGCGATCGCCCGCCGCATCGTATTGATAGGTCAGCGTCCTCGCCGTCCCGCCCATGTTGGTCGCGCTCGAGAGCAGCCGCCCCAGCGTGTCGTAGCTGCTCGTCACCCCCTCGCCCGTGGCCGAGTCGAACCGCGCGAACGTCTGCAGGTTCGCCATGTCGTAGCCGTAATAGACGTCGCGCGTCTGCGCGGCGGTGAGCCCGCTGCGGCTCGGCACGACCTTCACGATCATCCGGTTCAGGTTGTCGTAGGTGTAGGTGAGCGTCGTCCCGTCGCGCTTGCGCAGGCTCGTGCGGTTGCCGACCGCGTCGTAGCCATATTGCTCATAATCGGCCTGGTTCGCGAGCCCCGGCGTCGTCGGCGAGGGAAAGATCCAGCGGCGTTGCCGGTCGTAACCGTCATAGGTCATCTCGGCACGATTGCCGTTGGCGTCGGTCACGCTCGCGCGCTGGCCGTTGGCCGTATAGGTGTAGGTGGCGTAGTTCTGCTGGCGGGCGGTGCCGTAGGCGCGCTGCACCTGGAGGAGCTGGCCGGCATTGTCATAGACATTGTGGGTGATCCGATCCGCCCCGGAACTCCCCGCCGTCCCCAGCGTACAGGCCGAGGCCGGCGGCGAAGCGAAAGTCGCCGGGTTCATCCGCACCGCCTCGCACGAGAGCTGACCGCGATCGTCGAACGTGCGCTGGGTCAGCGTGTAGGTGGTGCCGCCCGACGACACCGCCTCGCGGATCGGATTGCGGTGGGTGTCGTAGGCGAAAAATGGCCTAAATAGATGTTGCAGATCCGGAATACACAAACAGAATTGCGGCGCTTACAATCTGATTTGCTATTTGCGTTCATTATGTAAACTGTCACCGTAATTCGACACGCAACAAATCGGCTGATAGCTTGCTCATGTGAATGGTGCTCCCTGGCGGACCTTCGATAGGTCACACCGTGGCCAATCGCTCACGCGACTCAAGCCCTCAGAGCGCCGTCCACACCATCACCGTAATTCCAGGAGTCAACTTATTATAATTACAATTATTTCGGAAATGATTATAAAAGAATACAGAGATAATTTAACCAAGCTGGCCAGTGTTTCCTTTATTTGTACTGCAATGAAAGCTAGAATTTGAGCCACCGGCAGAATCAAGAAAATAAAAACAAGAAGTGTATTGGAATTTTTATTGATAACATGTATGCCCATCGAAGATGCGCTAACAATTAATAAAAAGGCAATTAGAATACTTACTGCAATGGCAGCAGCAGATAGGCATTTCGATAAATTAAGTATCGCTTTCATCTATCGCAACTTCCGCACCAAATATGGCGAGTGAAATATACCTCAATGCTTGAGCCGAGAATTGGCGAACCTCCAAACGTGCTGGGACTTAAGCCGTGGCGAGAAAAGACAGCCCAATGGTAGGTAGCAATCTGCGAGGCCGACAGGAAATGGGGTATGCCACTCATGTCGTGATCCACTGCGTTCATGTGAGCCCGAGCTAGCTCGAGTCTTACCGAACCGTACTCGCGTGCTGCAGCCGCACCGTCACCTCCATAAACAACATGAACGCCGTGTTCATTATAGACGACAGCGCCGTGTTTTTGAAGAATTGCATCAAAAAGGCGTCTCTTGATACCCTCTACCAGCCCACTTCCCCTTCTGCCCAAGCCAAATTGGACGCCCTCGGTACCCAGCGGATCGCCTCGACGCTCACGGGATGCCCAATAGCCATCTGCATCACCGGATGCCAAGGCCGCACGCTCGTTCCGCGAAGTAGGAACCCCTCGTTGCTGTATGCGGTACCCATCGAGGACCTTACAACCCGCCGAGTTGCCTTCAATTCTCGATCCAGTGTCGCACTGCCCCGCCATCCCCGTCGGATCACTGCCATTGACCGGATCGTTCCCGACATAGGCATAGAGGTTGACCTGGTCGTCATATCCGACCGGATCGGTCTGCATGAACCGCCCCAGGGTGGGCGAGTAGATCCGCGCCTTGTAATACCACATGCCGACCTCGGGGAGCCATGCCTGGCCGGTATAGCCGAACCGTTCGCTCGCATTGTTGGTCGAGCCGGGGATTCCCCATTCGTCGTAGCTGTCGTGGTCGGTGAGCGTGCCCGTCCCGTTCGCGATCGCGACGATCGAGCCCTGATGGTCCGCGAACAGCTGGCGCCGGGTCGTGCTGGAGACCGTGGCGCCCTCGTACCACAGCAACGGGTCGTCGGCCGCCGCGTTGCTGCCGTGGACGTAGCGCCGCAGCAGCGTGCCGGACGTGTTACACTCGGCGACCAGCGCATCGCCATCGTAGAGGAACCGGGTCGTGCCCACCTGGAACAGCCGGCCGAGCGGATCGTAGACCAGGGTGGCGTTGTGGCCACCCGATACCTGCACCAGCCGGTTCTCGACGTCGTAGAGGTAGGTGTTCGAGCCGTCGGAGGTGAGGTTGCCGTTGGCGTCGTAGCTGAAGATGGCCGAGCCGGCGCTGGTATCACACCGACGAACGCGGCAGCGTGATCGCCACCTCGAACAGCTCGGGCACGATGCTCGGCATCAACAGCTATGACGAGTTCGGCATCCCGGCCTCGACCAACACGGGCAGGTTCGGCTATACGGGGCAGGCTTGGCTCCCGGAGCTTGGCATGTGGTATTACAGAGCCCGCATCTACTCGCCGACCCTGGGCCGGTTCATGCAGACCGATCCCATTGGCTACGGCGATGGGATGAACCTCTATGCCTATGTGGGGAACGATCCCGTCAACTTCGCCGATCCGAGCGGGCTCGACCAGGCCGGCATGCAAGATATAATCGTTACCGGACACATAAACTGGTGGCAGAGAGATCTGTTCAGTCGGCAAGATATTTTTCGTGAACCGCTTACATTCGCGCGAGCGCCAGCGGGCAATGGAGGTGGTGGAGGAACCTCCCCGCAGCCGCAAAGGGTGAACGTCGATCCAAGCTGTGCCGGGAATGCAGCAGCGAACGATCCTGTCGTTCAAGCGGCCGCTCTCGCTGCGCTAAATTTAGCGTCTGCTAACGACGCAGAATTCGGATTTTTTGTTTCTGAGAATATTTTCTCATCGGGCTATTCAACAGGGCCCGCTTTCTCCTCAGGGGACCAGAGGGGTATAACGCGCAGAACCGTCGATCGGAATCAGGCGGGATTCTTTCGCTCTCTTTTCAACGGAACGTATGCCCCAAGTCTGTTCGTCCATACTCATCAGAACAACCCACCGCCGTCACCGCTCTCTCGGACCGATCAGACCAGTGCTGCACAGCGAGGTATCACCTATGCCGCGATCGATCGCGCGGGCAACCTGACATGTTCGAGGAACTAGGAGATGAAGCTACGGCTATTTACGGTTGGCTTGGCCCTAGCCGCGCTGATGTCCATGGTCATCAATGTATGGCAGCATAAGCTGATCAGCGATCTCAGACTCAAGCCGGTGTCCGTTCAATCAGATGAACCATACATCCAGAAAGCCGCGACCTATTGGGGGCGGAAAACTGGCACTACGACGAGCAGGGCAATGAATGACAGATATGGCAAGGTCATATTTTTTGCTGGGCAAGCTTGCGTCAGCCTTGAGCTTGAAGCGGGTGGTGTTGGCGGTGTTCCCGTATACTGCTTCGATGAGCGCAGTGGACAGCTAACCGGAAGGTATGACAATGTTGAATAGCCGCAAAGTGATCCTCCCTGCCAGACTAAGAGCTTAGCGGTTAGGTTGGGAGAAGGAGCTCTTGATGGCTTAGGGCTCCTTGGTGATGGGGCACAGGTTTTGGGCGCCTATACCGGATTTGCTCCGCTGGCTGTCGCTGGAACTGCTGCGGAATACATCAGCATCGGAGGCTCAGCCGTGCTGCACTGGAGCATCGGTGATAAGGCTGGACTTGCGGAAGATGCGATCAGCGCTGGGGCCGGGTTGGTGCCCGGCGGCAGGATCGCCAGAAGGGTCGGGGGCGCAGCAGCGGACTGGGGGCGCCGGTCTAATGGCACCTTCGCGAGTGGGTGGAATAGGAGGCAAAGGGCGCAAGACGCAGCGTTCTCAAGCGGTCAGTCCACCGTCGCTTCAGGCGGTTCCTTCTGTCCGCAAAAGTCCGGGTAACGCTTGGTCGAGGCTGCATCAGTGATAAGCTACGATACTCTCTTGGCTTTGCTCCTTGCTCCTGCGTTCGTATTGGTATTGCAAAAATACATTGAGGTGCGGGCCAGCTACAGCCCTCCAACGGAGGATGAAATATCCAAGGTTGAACGTAAGTCTGGAGCAATATCGGCTCGACTTTTGAGAATCATCCCTCACGGCAGGATCATTGCTTTGGCAATTGCCATATTATTGTCGTGTGTTTTTGGCTTATATAGGTCTGAGACGCTAGGATGGATTGCTCTAAGCGGATTGCTGATATGCGCCATTGTATTGTCAATTTTAGTGAACTGGCGGGTTCTCTATAAGATGTAGCCCTCTGACAAGCGCGGTTAGTGAGGCAAGATAGAAGCGCCGACACTGGTCGCGCGAAATCTTCTTCCCCTGCACATCGTTAGCGGCGCTTTGGACGGCATCCCGGCATCGACCAACACGGGCAGGTTCGGCTATACCGGCCAGGCATGGCTCCCGGAGCTTGGCATGGCCTATTATCGCGCCCGCATCTACTCGCCGACCCTGGGCCGGTTCATGCAGACCGATCCCATTGGCTACGGCGATGGGATGAACCTCTATGCCTATGTGGGGAACGATCCCGTCAACTTCGCCGATCCGAGCGGGCTCGACCAGGCCGGCATGCAAGATATAATCGTTACCGGACACATAAACTGGTGGCAGAGAGATCTGTTCAGTCGGCAAGATATTTTTCGTGAACCGCTTACATTCGCGCGAGCGCCAGCGGGCAATGGAGGTGGTGGAGGAACCTCCCCGCAGCCGCAAAATGATCCTGT
>JBDZVR010000021.1:0-46472 GCA_040255785.1 Sphingomonadales bacterium | reverse complement strand
GTGGCGCCGGCGTCGCCTGTCGCGCTCCGCCGGCGGCGACCGCGGACACCGCCGCGGGGGCACCGATCGCCACGAGCAGGCCCAGCGCCAACATGCGCATGCGCTTCGCGAATTTCGCCGCCATCGTCGCTCCCGTGCCTCTTGCCCGGCCGGCAGCTTAGCGGATCGATGGAGTCTGTCAGCTTAACCGCCGCCCGAGCGGGACAAGACGTTGCGCTGGCGCGGCGGATCGAATCCGCCAACGGATTGTAAACGCGCGATGAATCCGCGCCGCGCCGCGCCGCGCCGCGCCGCGCCGCGCCGCGCTCGCGACGCGGGCCGGGTGGCGGCCGCGACAAACCGGGACAAAGTTCGCCGCCCGCGACAAACTTGGGGGACAGGCGCGCGGCAGGAAGTCAGCATTGCAATGTCCAGGAGGAGTTAACCCCATGTCCAAGACTTTCGTCCTTCTCGCCGGCGCCGCGCTCGTCGCGCTCGGGAGCGCCGCCTCCGCGCAGGAGGCTCCCGGCCAGCGCGGCCAGCGCAATGCCGATGTCACCCGCGCCCAGGTCGTCGAACGGGTGACGCAGCGATTCCAGCGGCTCGATGCCGATCGCGACGGCCGCGTCACGCCCGAGGAAATGCGTCAGGCGCGCGCCGCGCTGCGCGAGCGGATGCAGCAGCGCAGGTTCGATCGGCTCGACCTCAACCATGACGGCAGCATCACCCGCGAGGAAATGGCCCAGGCACACGCGCAGATGCGTGAGCGACGCGAGGCCGCCCGTGCCCGGCGCGGCGCCGCCGCCGAGGGCGCTCACCGTCGTGGCCACCATCGCTTCGCGATGCGCCACCATCGCGGCCACGGCCGCATGGGTGGTTTCGGCCAGCGCATGTTCGGCGAGCAGGGCTATGTCACGCTCGAGCAGATGCGCGAGCGCGCGCTCCAGCGCTTCGACCGGCTCGACGCCAATCGCGACGGGACGGTGACCGCCGAGGAGCGTCGCCAGGCCCGCGCGCAGATGCGGGAACGCATGCGGCAGCGCCGCGCGCGGGCGCAGCAGCAGCAGCCGAGCCAGCACGGCGAAGCTCCCCAGCGGTCGCAATAGCGCTGCCCCTGGCGGGGCCGGGCCGGCATCGCGCCGCCCGGCCCCATCCTTTTGTCAGGTTCTTGTCGTGATGGGGTGTCGTCAGGCGGTGTCGTCAGGCAGTGTCGTCAGGCGGTGGCCGCGCCGCGGGGAACCACGAGCCGGGCGATCAGGCCGCCGCCGGCACGATTTTCGAGTTCGAGCCGCCCGCCATGGGCCTGCACGGCGGCGCGCGCGAGGGTGAGGCCGAGGCCGGAGCCCCCGGTTTCGCGGCTGCGCGAGGGTTCGATCCGGTAGAAGGCCTCCTGCACGCGCTCGAGCTCCGCCTCGGGAATGCCGGGGCCGCGATCGGCGACCTCGATCGCCACCTCCTCGCCGCATGGCCGCGCCGCAACCTCCGCGCTGCCCGCATATTTCAGCGCATTTTCGATGAGATTGCGGAGCGCGCGGCGCAGCAGGCGCGGCTGGATCAGCGCCGTCTCGCGGCCATTGGCGACCATCTCGACCTGGCCGCCGAGCGACCGGAACTCTTCGACCAGCGCGTCGGCGAGGGCGACGAGATCGACCGAGCGAAGCTGTTCCACCGCGCGGCCCGAGCGGGCGAGGGCGAGCGTATCGTCGAGCATCGCCGTCATCTCCTCGATCGTCGCGATCATGTGCTCGCGCTCGTCGGCCGGCTCGACGCTCTCGGCGCGGATCCGCAGCGAGGCGAGCGGCGTGCGCAGATCGTGGCCGATCGCGCCCAGCATCCGGTCCTTTTCGTCGAGCATCGTACTCACCCGCGCGCCCATCGCGTTGAACGCCTCGATCGCGCGGCTGACGTCGGCCGGCCCGCGCGGCTCCACCCAGGGCGCCTCGCCGCGCCCCTGGAAGCGGCGCGCGGCGGCGGTGAGATCGCGCAGCGGTCGCGCGATCCGCGCCGCGAGGAAGAGCATCGCGCCCAATATGATGAGATAGGTGAGCAGGGTGGCCAGGGCGGGCCGCAGCGCGAGCCAGATATTCGGCCGCGGGGTCAGGGCGCGGCCGTTCACCCATCGCCCGTCCGCGAGCTGGAGCGAGAGCAGCAGCCGCTGCAGCCGCGGGCGATCCCTGTCGGCGCGGCCGAAGCGGCGCCGCAACTCGACCGGCTCGACGCTGGCGCGCACCTCGCGCACGGCGAGGCCATTGCTGCGCGCGTCGTCGCGCAGCCGCTCGACCAGCCAGGCGTCGCTGCGCCCGGCCGGCACCGCGCTCAGGGGATCGACCGACAGGCGGCGACGGCGAAGTGAATTGCGGCTGCGAAACGGCGCCGACCGCGCGTCCGGGCCCTGGCCGGCGGCGACACGCTGGGCCGCGAGCACGAAACGTGCCACCGCCGGCCCCTCGATCTGGGCGCGGCTCACCCGCTGCCGCTCGGTATAGATCAGGGTGAAGTTGACCGCCTGGGCGAGCAGCAGCGCGCCCGCCATGACCAGCGCGATCTGGCCGATCAGGCTGCGCGGCAGCAGGCGCCTCAAAGCCGCTTGACCTCGGCGGCCAGCATGTAGCCGCCACCCCATACGGTCTTGATCAGCTTCGGCTCGGAAGGATTCTCCTCGATCTTCTTGCGCAGGCGGCTGATGTGATTGTCGATGCTGCGCTCGAAGGCGGCGAGCTCGCGGCCCTGGCTGAGATCGAGCAGCTGCTCGCGGCTGAGCACGCGGCGGGGCCGCGTCACCAGCGCGTGGAGCAGGTTATATTCGCCGGTCGAGAGCGGGATCGCCACCCCGTCCTTGTCGACCAGCTCGCGCTCGCCCGATTTCAGCACCCACGGACCGAAGGCATAGCTGTCGGCGTCGGGCGCCCGCACCAGCGCGCCGCCTTCGCCGACGCGGCGCAGCACCGCCTTGATTCGCGCGAGCAGCTCGCGCGGGCTGAACGGCTTGGTGACATAGTCGTCGGCGCCGATTTCGAGCCCGACGATGCGATCGGTCTCCTCGCTGCGCGCGGTGAGCAGGATGATCGGCACCGGGTGGGTCGCGCGCAGCCACGAGGTGAGCGCGAGCCCGTCCTCGCCCGGCATCATCACATCGAGCAGGATGAGGTCGATCGCATAGGCCGAGACGAGCTGTCGCGCCGCCGCCGCGTTCTCCGCCTTGGTCACGCGCAAGCCGTTGCGCGAGAGATAGGCGGCAAGCGGATCGCGAATGTCGCGTTCGTCGTCGACGAGCAGGATGTGGGGTTCATCGGCCATGCCGCAATGTAGGGCGGCGACGGCCCCTCCGGCCAGTCCCGGAATGTCGCGGATTGTCGCCAATTGTCATCGCGGCGTCATCGCGGCGTCGTCGCGCGGGCGCGATCGGCCGGGCCTCAGCCGGCGAACAGGCCGATCACCGTCTCGAACGACCTCAGTCGCGCCGCGTGGTCGAAGATCTGGGCGGTGAGGATCAGCTCGTCGGCGCCGGTGCGCGCGACGAAATCCTCGATCGCGGCCTTCACCGTCGCCGGCGCGCCGATCGCGGAGCAGGCGAGGAAATTGTCGATCGTCGCGCGCGCACCGGGCGGGAGCGTGTCGGCATAGTCCTTGACCGGCGGCGGCAGCCTGGTCGGGCGGCCGGCGCGCAGGTTGACGACTGCCTGCTGCACCGAGGTGGCGAGCAATTGCGCCTCCTCGTCGCTGTCCGCGCAGATCGCGTTGAAGCCCAGCATCACGCAAGGCGCGCCGAGCCGGGGCGATGGCTGGAATTGCTCGCGGTAGAGGCGGATCGCGTCCATCATCGCCGCCGGCGCGAAATGCGAGGCGAAGGCGTAAGGCAGGCCGAGCGCGGCGGCGAGCTGCGCGCCGAACAGGCTGGAGCCAAGGATCCACACCGGGATGTCCAGCCCCTCGCCGGGGATGGCGCGCACCCGGCGGCCCTCGCCGGCGCGGAAATAGTCGATCAGCTCGACGACGTCGCGCGGGAACTGGTTCTCGTCGGCGAAGAGATTGCGGCGCATCGCATGGGCGGCGGCCTGGTCGGTGCCCGGGGCGCGGCCGAGGCCGAGATCGACGCGGCCCGGAAAGAGCGATTCGAGCGTCCCGAACTGCTCGGCGATGACGAGCGGCGCGTGGTTGGGCAGCATGATGCCGCCCGCGCCGATGCGGATGGTCGAGGTGGCGGCGCCGACGAAGGCGAGCGCGACCGATGTCGCCGCGCTGGCGATGCCCGGCATCGAATGATGCTCGGCCATCCAGAAGCGCTTGTAGCCCCAGCGTTCGGCATGTTGGGCGAGGTCGCGCGCGTTGTGCAGCGCCTGGCGGGCGTCGCCGCCTTCGACGATCGGCGCGAGATCGAGGATCGAGAAGGGAATCATGGCCGAGAGATGGGGTGGCGCGCGCGATCGCGCCAGTGGGCACGGCGAAGCGACGCCGTCCTGCCGGCGACCGGCCAGCACCCGCTTGCGGCAGGCGAGGGCGAGCGGCGGTGCTGCTGGCGGCGGCCGCGTTCGCATCGCCCGCTTTTCTTCCTATATTCCAGGCTCCAGGTGACCGGCGCGGCGCGCCCGGGGATGCGACGGCGCGAAGTGAGGCAGATCAATTCGCCCGGGCCGCGCAGGATGCATTTCGGCCGCGCTTGCGAAGGAGCGTGATCGTGGAAACTCGTGGTGAACGGATGCTGGCGCTGCGGCGATCGCGGATGTCGGCCGCGCCGGCCTTCCTGCGGGGCGGCTTTCGGCCATTCTTTTTCGGCGCGGCGAGCTGGGCGATCATCGCGCTGGCATTGTGGCTGTGCGCGCTGGCTGGCGCGATCGTCCTGCCGAGCGCGCTCGATCCGCTCGTCTGGCACCGTCACGAAATGCTGTTCGGTTTCGTCGGCGCCGCCGTCTCCGGCTTCCTGCTCACCGCCATTCCGAACTGGACCGGCCGCCTGCCGATCGCCGGCGCCTCGCTCGCCGCCCTGTTCGGCCTGTGGATCGCGGCGCGGCTCGCGGTCCTGTGCTCGTCCGAGATCGGGCAGGGCGCGGCGGCCGTGCTCGACGTCGGCTTCTTCCTCCTCCTCGCCGCCGTCGGCGCGCGCGAGGTGTTCGCGGCGAAGAACCGCAACGTGCCGATCGTCGCCATGGTGCTGCTCTTCGGCCTGGCCAACGCGCTCGATCATCTCGCGGCGGCGCGCATCATCCCCGACGAAGGGCTGGGCTGGCGCCTCGGTGTCGCGCTGATCGTGGTGATGATCTCGGTGATCGGCGGCCGGATCATCCCCTCCTTCACGCGCAACTGGCTCGCCAAGCGCGGCGTCCGCGAGGGGCTGCCCGGCCAGCCGGGCCGCTTCGATCTCGCGACCATCGCGATCACGGCGGCGGCGCTCGTCGGCTGGGTGGCGCTGCCCTCGCAGCCGGCGGTGGGGCTGCTGCTGGTCGGCGCCGGGCTGTTCCAGGCGCTGCGCATCGCGCGCTGGAGCGGCCTCAGGGCGATTGCCGATCCGCTCGTGTTCATCCTCCACGTTGGCTACGCTTGGGTGCCGGTCGGGCTGCTGCTGCTCGGCGCGGCGATCCTCGGCGGCGCGGTGCCGCGCTCGGCCGCGATCCATGCGATCACCGCCGGCGCAATGGCGACGATGATCCTTGCGGTCATGACCCGTGCCTCGCTCGGCCATACCGGGCGCGCGCTCCACGCGAACGGGCTGACGGTCGCGCTCTATGTGCTGGTGACGCTCGGCGCGCTGCTCCGGCTCGCGGCGACGCTCGGCCATGTCGATTACATGCTCGGGCTCGAGGTCGCCGGGACCGCCTGGGGGGGCGCGTTCCTGCTCTTTCTCGTCGCCTACAGTCCGATCCTGTTCTCGCCCCGCGCCGACAACGGGCAGTAGGCCACGCGCGCCGCTTCGCGCTTGACCGCGCCGGGTAGAAATGCTAATGCGAATCAGTCGCATTAATCAGGGAGGCGACGATGATTTGCCCGCAATGCGGAGAAGTGGCGGCGCCGGGGCCGCTCGATGTCCGCCGGCTGGCCGTCGCGAAGCGCCGGGGCCTGCGTGACCTCCTGGCGCGCGTTCGGCGCGCCGCGCGACGGGTGGCGGCGCCGGCCCCGGCCGGGGAGCGGGGCTGATGGAATATGGCGACGTCATCACGCCCGATGCGATCCGGCGCGCCGTCGAGATCGCGCGTTCGCGCCAGGGCAATGAGGCGCTCGCCGCCGCGGCAGTCGCGCCGGACGCGGTCGCGCGGGCCTTTTGCACATGCGTCGTGGACGGCCAGGACGCGGCGGAGGGACGCCTTTCCGATCTCCACCGGCAAATCATCGAGGCGGTGGTGGACGGGCTCGAGGCGAATCCCCATCTGGAGGACGGCGCCAACAACAGCCGGGAGGCACGATCATGGCCCTGAACCACGCGCGGCCGGGCGAAGTGGTCCCGCTCCTCGACGGCCTCGAAGGCGTGACGAGCGACAGGACCTCGGCGCTGGTCAAGTCGGACCGGTTCGAGGCGGTCCGGCTGGTGATGCCGGCGGGAACGTCGATCGCGCCCCATCGGGTGGATGGCTTCATCACGCTGCTCTGCCTTGAGGGAGATGTGCGACTCGTGGCCGATGCGGAGCGCGAGCTGCGCCCGGGTGACTGGCTCTACCTGGAGCGCGGCGCATCGCATGGGCTCCATGCGCGAGCGGACTCGATCCTGCTGCTGCACATCCTGTTCGATCGCTGAATCGCCGGCCGCCGCGGCGACGCGCGAGGGCCGGTTCGCCGCCGCCGCCTTTTTTGGCGCGCATTGCGATGGATCAATCCACATCATGTCGGGTTCTGCCATGGCGGCGGCCACGACATATTGGGAGGAACGGATGGGCTTCGAGGTCCCGATCGCCGCGGAAATCTGGGCGGCGAAATATCGCTATGTGCCGCGCGAGGGCGAGGCGGACGAGGATTTCACGGCGACCGCGGCGCGGGTTGCGCGCGCCGTCGCCGAGGCGGAGCCGGAAGCGGTGCGCGACGCGTGGCGGGCGCGCTTCTTCGACGCCATCCGCGACTTCCGCTTCATCCCCGCCGGGCGGATCATCGCCGGCGCCGGCACCGGCCGCTCGGTCACCCTGTTCAACTGCTTCGTCATGGGCGCCATCCCGGACAGCCTGGAGGGCATCTTCGCGCACCTGCGCGAGGCCGCGGTGACGATGCAGCAGGGCGGCGGCGTCGGCATGGATTTCTCGACCATCCGCCCCAATGGCAGCCCGGTGCTCGGCGTCGGCGCGGAAGCATCGGGGCCGCTCTCGTTCATGGATTGCTGGGACGCGATGTGCCGCACCGTCCATTCGGCCGGCCAGCGGCGCGGCGCGATGATGGGTTGCCTGCGCATCGACCATCCCGACATCGAGGCCTTCATCGACTCGAAGCGTGATCCCGGCCGCCTGCGCAACTTCAACATCTCGGTGCTGGTGAGCGACGCCTTCATGGCCGCGCTCGCCAATGACGATGACTGGCCGCTCGTCTTCGGCGGCGAGACCTATCGCACCGTGCGGGCGCGCGACCTGTGGAACCGGCTGATGCGCGCGACCTACGATTGCGCCGAGCCCGGCGTGATCTTCGTCGATCGGGTCAACGCCGCCAACAATCTTGGCTATTGCGAACAGATCAGCGCGAGCAATCCGTGCGGCGAGCAGATGCTGCCGCCCTACGGGGCCTGCCTGCTCGGCTCGATCAACCTCGCCAGCCTCGTCGAGCGCCCGTTCGAGGACGGCGCCGAGGTCGACGAGGCGGCGCTCGCCGAACTCACCCAGATCGCGGTCAGGATGCTCGACAATGTCGTCGACATTTCGCGCTACCCGCTGTCGCAGCAGGAGGCCGAGGCCAAGGCGAAGCGGCGGATCGGCCTCGGCGTCACCGGTCTCGCCGACGCCTTGCTGTTCTGCGGCGCGGCCTATGGCAGCCCCGGCGCGGTCGAGCTCACGCGGCGCTGGCTCGCCGTCATCAAGCGCGAAGCCTATCGCGCGTCGGCGCGGCTCGCCGAGGAGAAGGGTCCGTTCCCGCTCTACGATGCGACCATGCTCGAGCGGCCCAATCTCGCGACGCTGGACGCGCAGACCCGCGCGCTCATCGCCGAACATGGTCTCAGGAACGGCTGCCTCACCTCGATCGCGCCGACCGGCACGACCTCGCTCCTCGCCGGCAACGTCTCGTCCGGCATCGAGCCGGTCTTCGCCTATGCCTATACGCGCAAGATCCGCCAGCCCGATGGCTCGAAGCGCGAGGAGAGGGTGGAGGACTACGCGCTGCGCGTGTGGCGCGGCGTCAAGGGCGACGCGCCGCCGCCGCCCGACCTGTTCGTCTCGGCGCAGACGCTGCGGCCCGCCGATCACCTGATGATGCAGGCGGCCGCGCAGGACCTGGTCGACAGCTCGATCTCCAAGACGGTCAACTGCCCGGAGGATATCGGCTTCGAGGATTTCGCGGACGTCTACGTCGCCGGCTACGAGCTTGGCTGCAAGGGCCTCACCACCTATCGCCCGAACCGGGTGACGGGATCGGTTCTCTCTGTCGACGGCAAGGCGTCCACCGAATCCGCGCCTGCGCCCGCTCCCGCGCCCGCGCCGGCGACCGGACCGACTGCGCCGCCGGAGCCGGTTCTGGCGCCGCGCGCCGAGGCGCTCAGCGGCACGACCTACAAGCTGAGGTGGCCCGACAGCGCCCATGCGGTGTACGTCACGATCAACGACATCGACACGCCGAACGGGCCGCGGCCGTTCGAGATTTTCATCAACTCCAAGAACATGGAGCATTATGCGTGGACGGTGGCGCTGACCCGGATGATCTCGGCGGTGTTCCGGCGGGGCGGCGATGTCTCGTTCGTCGCCGAGGAGCTGAAGGCGGTGTTCGACCCGCGCGGCGGCACCTGGATGCACCGCAAATATGTCCCCTCGCTGCTCGCCGCGATCGGCGACATCATCGAGCGCCATCTCGGCCTCGTCGAGCCGATGCTGCCGGCCATCGCCGAGGCCGAGGCCGAAGGTGACGCGGCGCGGCCCGGGCCGAGCTGCCCGCAATGCGGCATGCCGGGCATGGTGCGGCTCGAAGGCTGCAGCAATTGCTTGGAATGCGGCTATTCCAAATGCGGCTGATCAGACGGCGCGCGCATGTCGCGCGTCGCCGGCGGGCAGATAGGCGTCGAAGGCGGCGGCGACCGCGCGCACCAGCGGTCGCGCCGCGGGCGACATGCGCACGCGATAGCGCCTCCGCTCGATGAGCCCGTCCGCTTCCATCCGCGCGAGCGCCGCGGCGGGGTAGATCTCGGCGGGATCGGCGCCGAACACCGCGCAGACTTCGGCGACGTCGACCTCGTGGTCGCACATCAGGCGCGCGATGATCCGGCCGCGCAGGCGGTCGTCATTGCTCAGCCGGAAGCCGCGCGCGGTGGCCAGAGCGCCTTCGGCGATCCGCGCCTCATAGGCGGCGATGCGCACCTCGTTCTGGACATAGCCCTGCGCCAGCTCTCCGATCGCAGAGGCGCCAAGGCCGATCAGGCGCGGCGCGGTGTCCGCCGTGTAGCCCTGGAAATTGCGGCGGAGCGCGCCTGTGGCGACGGCCCTGGCGAGCGGATCGTCGGGCAGCGCGAAATGATCGAGGCCGATCGGTACATAGCCCGCGTCGGCAAGCGCGGCGGAAATCGCCGCGAACTGCGCCCAGCGCGCCGCGAGATCCGGCAGCGCCGCCGCGTCGATCCTGCGCTGATGCGGCTTGAAGTCGGGAACATGCGCATAGCCGAACACGGCGAAGCGGTCGGGCCGCAGCGCCACCGCCTGTTCGACCGTCTCGAGGCAGGAGGCGACGTGCTGGCGCGGCAGCCCGTAGATCAGATCGAAATTGATCGCCTCGATGCCGGAGCGCCTCAGCCCGGCGACCGCGTCCCGGGTTTCCGCGAAGCTCTGGATCCGGTTGATCGCCCGTTGCACGTCGGGGTCGAAGCTCTGCACGCCGAGGCTGGCGCGGGTCACGCCCGCGCCGGCGAGCGCCGCGATCATGTCCGGCGCGAGCGTGCGCGGATCGATCTCGATCGCGATCTCGGCATCCGGCGCGAAGTCGAATCGCTCGCGAAGCTTGTCCATCAGGCGCGCGAGCCAATCGCGGCCCATCAATGTCGGCGTGCCGCCGCCGAAGTGGAGGTGGCGCACCACGACCCTCACCGGCAGCCGCGCCGCAACCAGCTCGATCTCGCGCTCGACCGCCGCCATGTAGCGGTCGACCGGCTCCGCGCGCTGCGTCACCGTCGTGTGGCAGCCACAATACCAGCACATGGATCGGCAGAACGGGACGTGGACATAGACCGAAAGCGCGTCGGCCGGGTTCGTGGCGGCGAGCCAGGCCCGGTAGTTCGCCGCGCCGACCTCGGTTCCGAAATGAGGCGCGGTCGGGTAGCTCGTGTAGCGGGGCACCGCCGCGCCGCCGTAACGGGCGAGGCAGTCCTGACTGACGGCTTGCCTGTTCATCGAACGGTCGGTTACCGTGGCCGCCGGCAAGTCCCTTTGATTCAAATCAAAAGGCCGCCGGAACCGGGCAGCTACGCGAAGCGTAGTCCAGATGGTCGAAGGGTTCCGCCTGATGAGCAAGGGGGGCATGAACGCGCAATCGCCACTGATCGACAGCTTCGGCCGACGCATCGAATATGTGCGCATCTCGGTGACCGATCGCTGCGATCTGCGCTGCCGCTACTGCATGAGCGAGCATATGCGCTTTCTCCCCCGGCGGGAGATCATGGCGCTGGAGGAGGTCGTCGGCCTCGCCGACATCTTCATCGCCCGGGGCGTGCGGAAGATCCGCCTGACCGGCGGCGAGCCGCTGGTGCGTCGCGGCATCCTCGACCTGGTGGGCTGGCTCGGCGAACGCCTCGGCGACGGGCTCGATGAGCTCGCGCTCACCACCAACGGCACCCAGCTCGAACGCTTCGCCGAAGGGCTGCGCGCGGCCGGCGTTCGCCGCGTCAATGTCAGCCTCGACAGCCGCCGGCCCGAGCGCTTCGCCCACATCACTCGCGGCGGCGATCTCGGCAAGGTGCTGCGCGGCATCGCGGCGGCGCGCGCGGCGGGGCTCGCGGTCAAGATCAACATGGTGGCGCTCGCCGGGCTCAACGAGGACGAGATCGAGGACATGCTCGTCTGGTGCGCGGGCGAGGGGTTCGACCTCACCCTGATCGAGACGATGCCGCTCGGCGAGGTCGAGGAGGACCGCACCAGCCACTATCTGCCGCTCGACATGGTCAAGCGGCGGCTCGAGCGGCGCTTCACGCTCGCGCCGTCGCTCCTGCGCACCGGCGGACCGGCGCGCTATTACGAGGTCGCCGGGCTCGGCGCCCGGCTCGGCCTGATCACGCCGCTCAGCCACAATTTCTGCGACGGCTGCAACCGCATCCGGGTCACCGCGACCGGGACGGTCTATGGCTGCCTCGGTCATGACCAGAAGGTGGAGCTGCGCGACGCGCTGCGCGAAGGCGGGCCCAGTGCGGTGACGGCGCTGCTCGACCGGCTGCTCGCCGGCAAGCCGCGACGGCACGATTTCCGCATCGCGCCGGCGGCGGGGCCGGCGGTCGCCCGGCATATGAGCGTGACGGGAGGCTAGGATGCGCGGCCCCGACGGGATCCCCGGCCTCGCCCCGCCCGAACGCCCCTCCGGGGCATATTCCCGGCAGCCGGGCTTCGAGGCGCCCGGCATTTGCGACGAATCGGCGCGAACGCGCGTGCCGGGCTGCCGTCCCGGCTTCCATGCATCCGGGACCCGGATCGGCGCGCCGCGCGGCAGGCGCGAAATGATCTCGATCAACGAAGGCCGCGCGCGCGCCGGCATCAGGCGCGCCGAGGCAAGGTTCGGGGGATGCCAGGCATGTCCGCTGTCGTGACCGATCGACCCGCTGCGGGCGCCGGCCAGGCGCTGTGGAGCAGCGCCGCCGCCTTCACCGCCTGCTTCGCGGTCTGGACGATCTTCTCGATCATCGGCCTTGGCATGCAGGAGGAGCTCGGCTTCGGCGAAACCGGCTTCGGCCTGCTCGTCGGCGCGCCGATCCTCACCGGTTCGCTGAGCCGCGTGTTTCTCGGCATCTGGGCGGACCGGATCGGCGGCCGCCGGGTATTCGCGCTGGTGATGATCGTCGCCGCGCTCGCGACGGCGCTCACCTCGCTTGCCGACAGCTATGGCGAGCTGCTGGTCGCCGCGCTCGCCGTCGGCATCGCGGGCGGCGCCTTTCCGGCCGGCGTCGCCTATGTCGCCAAATTCTATCCGAGCGCGCGGCAGGGCACCGCGCTCGGCATCTTCGGCGCGGGCAATGTCGGCGTTGCGATCACCGCGCTCGCCGCGCCGGTGCTGATGGCCGCCTCCGGCTGGCAGACGGTCGCGCGGGTCTGGGCGGCCGCGCTCGTCGTGATGGCCGTGATCTTCCTCCTGCTGACGCGCGAGGATCCCGGGCGGAAGGCCGGCGCCGACAGGCCGGGCCTGCGCGCCCAGGTGGCGGTGCTCGGGAACCTGCAGGTGTGGCGCTTCGCGCTCTATTATTTCTTCGTGTTCGGCGCCTTCGTCGCGCTGGCGCTGTGGCTGCCGCGCTACCTGATCGGCGCTTATGGGCTGGATGTCCGCGCGGCCGGCCTGCTCGCCGCCTTCTTCACCGTCCCGGCGAGCCTGTTCCGCATGTATGGCGGCCGCCTCGCCGACCGCTATGGCGCCCGCGCCGTCATCTACGTGGTGTTCGGCGTCAGCCTGCTGTGCTGCTTCATGCTCTCCTACCCGCCGACGACCTACGTCATCGAGGGCGTCCGCGGGCCGATCACCTTCCGCACCTCGATGGGGCTGGTCCCGTTCCTGGTGACGATCGGGGTGCTCGGCTTCTTCATGAGCCTGGGCAAGGCCGCCATCTTCAAGCACATCCCGCTCTATTATCCGAACCATGTCGGCGCGGTCGGCGGCCTCGTCGGGATGATCGGCGGGCTCGGCGGCTTCATCCTGCCGCTCGCCTTCGGCGCGCTCATCGACGTCACCGGCGTGTGGACGAGCTGCTTCGCGCTGCTCTTCCTGCTGGTCGGCGTCGCGCTCGGCTGGATGCATTTCGCGATCCGGCACATGGAGCGGCGCGCCGCGCGCGCGGGCACCGCCGACGTGCCGGAGCTGCCCGAGATGCAGGGCTTCGGCGAGCCGGGGATCGCGATGCGCCCCCGCCGCGCCGGCCCGATCGCGGACTGGCGGCCGGAGGAGCCCGGCTTCTGGCAATCGGCCGGCCGGCCCGTCGCCCGGCGCAACCTGTGGATTTCGACCTACTGCCTGCTGCTTTCGTTCGCGCTGTGGATGGTGTGGAGCGTCGTCGTCGCGCGGCTGCCGGCGATCGGCTTCGCCTTTTCGACCGACCAGCTGTTCTGGCTGGCCGCGCTGCCGGGCCTGTCGGGCGCGACCTTGCGCATCTTCTACGCCTTCCTGGTGCCGATCTTCGGCGGGCGGCTGTGGACGACGCTGTCCACCGCCTCGCTGCTCATCCCGGCGTTCGGCATCGGCTATGCGGTGCAAAATCCGGACACGCCCTATCTGATCTTCCTGGTGCTCGCCTTGCTGTGCGGGCTGGGCGGCGGCAATTTCGCCTCGTCGATGGCGAACATCAGCTATTTCTTCCCCAAGTCGGAGAAGGGCAACGCGCTCGCGATCAACGCCGGGCTCGGCAATCTCGGCGTCAGCCTGATGCAGTTCCTCGTCCCCGTCGTCATCACGATGAGCCTGTTCGGCGCGCTCGGCGGCCAGGCGCAGGTCGCCGCCGACGGCACCCGCATCTGGATGCAGAATGCCGGCTTCGTGTGGGTGCCGCTGATCATCGCCGGCGCGCTCGCGGCCTGGTTCGGGATGAACGACATCCTCTCGGCCCGATCCTCCTTCGCCGACCAGGCGGCGATCTTCGGCCGGTCGCACACCTGGATCATGTGCTGGCTCTACACCGGCACGTTCGGCACCTTCATCGGCATGTCGGCGGGCTTCCCGCTGCTCGCCAATCTCGTCTTCCCGGAACAGAACGCGCTCGGCTACGCCTTCATCGGGCCGCTGCTCGGGGCGCTGTCGCGCGCGGGGA
Organism: Sphingomonadales bacterium; assembly: GCA_040255785.1. Classification (GTDB taxonomy): domain Bacteria; phylum Pseudomonadota; class Alphaproteobacteria; order Sphingomonadales; family Sphingomonadaceae; genus Allosphingosinicella. Next base: position 32,401 of record JBDZVR010000021.1, on the reverse strand, counting down.
GCGGCTGGATCGCCGACCGGCTCGGCGGCGCGCGGCTGAGCTTCTGGGTGTTCGTGGTCCAGATCGGCGCGATCCTCGGCATGATCTGGTTCCTCGACGCGGCCAGCTTCTGGGGATTCTTCGCGATGGTGCTGCTGCTCTTCTTCGTGAGCGGCGTCGGCAACGCCTCTACCTTCCAGATGGTGCCGGCGATCATGCGCCAGGCGGTCGACCGCGCCGCGCCGGACCTGCCCGAGGACAAGCGCCGCATCCAGGCCGAGCGCGAATCCGCGGCGGTGATCGGCTTCATCTCCGCGATCGCCGCCTATGGCGCGTTCTACATCCCCAAGGCCTATGGCTCGTCGATCGAGTTCACGGGCACGGCCGACATGGCGCTGTGGGGCTTCCTGGTCTTCTTCGTGAGCTGCGCGGCGCTGACCTGGATCGTCTACAGCGGCCCGCGCGGCCTCCTCCATGACGCCGAGCGCCGGCGCGCGCGTCCGGCCGCCAACCCCCTTCCTGCGTAAAGGAGCCAAGGATGAGCCATTTCCTCGACCGCCTCACCTATTTCCGCAGGCAGCGGGAGAAATTCTCCGGCGGGCATGGCATCCTGACCGACGAGAGCCGCGAGTGGGAGGACGCCTATCGCAAGCGCTGGGCGGCGGACAAGATCGTGCGCTCGACGCACGGCGTGAACTGCACCGGCTCCTGCTCGTGGAAAATCTACGTGAAGGGCGGCATCGTCACCTGGGAAACCCAGCAGACCGATTATCCGCGCACGCGGCCCGATCTGCCCAATCACGAACCGCGCGGCTGCCCGCGCGGCGCCTCCTACAGCTGGTATCTCTACTCGGGCACGCGGATCAAATACCCGCTGGTGCGCGCGCGGCTGATCCGCCACTGGCGCGAGGCGCGCAAGACGCTGACCCCGGTCGCCGCCTGGACCGCGATCGTCGAGGATCTCGACAAGCGCCGCGACTGGGTGTCGAAGCGCGGCCGCGGCGGCTTCGTGCGCGCCGGCTGGGACGAGGTGACCGAAATCATCGCCGCCGCCAACGCCTATACGATCAGGAAATATGGCCCGGACCGGATCGCCGGCTTCTCGCCGATCCCGGCCATGTCGATGATCTCCTACGCCTCCGGCAGCCGCTACCTGTCGCTGATCGGCGGCACGCTGCTCAGCTTCTACGATTGGTATTGCGACCTGCCGCCCTCCAGCCCGCAGACCTGGGGCGAGCAGACCGACGTGCCGGAGAGCGCCGACTGGTACAACGCGGCCTTCCTGCTCGTCTGGGGCTCGAACATCCCGATGACGCGCGCGCCCGACGCACATTTCTACTCCGAGGTCCGCTATCGCGGCGCCAAGAGCGTCGTCATCGCGCCCGACTATAACGAGGCGGCGAAATTCTCCGACATGTGGCTGCACCCCAAGCAGGGGACGGACGCCGCGCTGGCGCTGGCGCTCGGCCATGTCGTGCTCAAGGAGTTCCATGTCGACCGCAAGGTCGAATATTTCGCCGACTACACGCGCAAATATTCCGATTTCCCGCTGCTCGTGAAGGTCGTCGAGCAGGATGGTCGGCTCGTCCCCGACCGGCTGCTGCGCGCCGCGGACCTGCCCGATGCGCTGGGCGAGACCAACAATCCCGACTGGAAGACCGTCGCGTTCGACGAGCTCAGTGGCGAGCTGGTCGCGCCGCTGGGCGCGGCCGGCTTCCGCTGGGGCGAGAAGGGCAAATGGAACCTCGAGGAGAGGGACGGGCGCGGCCGCGAGATCCGGGCGCGGACCACGCTCGCGGGAAGCGAGGATGCGATCGAGCCGGTCGCCTTCCCCTATTTCGGCGCCCGCGCACCGCACGACTTCGTCGCCACCGGCCATGAGGATGTGCTGCTGCGCAACGTGCCGCTCAGGCGGATCGGCTTCGCCGACGGGTCGAGCGGCTATGTCGCCACCGTCTTCGACCTGTTCTGCGCGCATTACGGCGTCGATCGCGGCTTCGGCGGCGACAATGTCGCCAGCTCCTACGACGACGACCTGCCCTTCACGCCGGCCTGGGCGGAGAAGGTCACCGGCGTGCCGCGCCAGGCGATCATCCAGGTCGCGCGCGAATTCGCCGCCACCGCCGAAAAGACCAACGGCCGCTCGATGGTCATCCTCGGGGCCGGGCTCAACCACTGGTACCACATGGACATGAGCTATCGCGGCATCATCAACCTGCTGGTGATGTGCGGCTGCATCGGCCAGTCGGGCGGCGGCTGGTCGCATTATGTCGGCCAGGAGAAATTGCGCCCGCAGACGGGCTGGCTGCCGCTCGCCTTCGCGCTCGACTGGACGCGCCCGCCGCGCCACATGAACGGAACCAGCTTCTTCTACGCCCACACCGATCAGTGGCGCTACGAGGCGCTGAAGACCGCCGAGCTGCTGTCGCCGCTGGCCCCCGCCGGCGACTGGAGCGGCACGTTCATTGACTTCAACGCCAAGGCCGAGCGGATGGGCTGGCTGCCCTCGTCGCCGCAGCTCGAGCTCAATCCGATCGAGCTCGGCCGGCGCCTGCGCGAGAGCGGCGCCGATCCGGCGACGGTGATCGCCGACGGCTGGAAATCGGGCGAGATCCGCCCGGCCAGCCTCGATCCAGACAATCCGGTCAACTGGCCGCGCAACATGTTCTTCTGGCGCTCGAACGTGCTCGGCGCCTCGGGCAAGGGCCACGAATATTTCCTGAAGCATCTGGTCGGCTCGCTGCACGGCGTGATCGGCACCGACGCGGAGGCGGCGGGCCTCGAGCGGCCGCGCGATGTCGCCTGGCGCGAGGAGGCGCCGGTCGGGAAGCTCGACCTGATGGTCAATATCGACTTCCGCATGTCGACGACCAGCATCTACTCGGACATCGTGCTGCCGACCGCGACCTGGTACGAGAAGCATGATCTCAACACGTCGGACATGCACCCGTTCATCCACCCGCTGACCGCGGCGGTGGATCCGGCCTGGGAGACGAAGAGCGACTGGAACATCTTCCGCACCATCGCCAGGAAGTTCTCCGAGGTCGCGCCCGAGGTGCTGGGCGTCGAGCATGACGTGGTGCTGACGCCGATCCAGCACGATACGCCGGGCGAACTCGGCCAGCCCTACGAGCCGAGGGACTGGCTCAAGGGCGAATGCGAGCCGATTCCCGGCAAGACGATGCCGAGCGTCCAGCTCGTCGAGCGCGACTATTCGCAAGTCTATGCTCGCTTCACCTCATTGGGGCCGCTGCTCGAAGAGCTCGGCAATGGCGGCAAGGGCATTTCGTGGGACGCGAAGAAGGAAGTCTCCCAGCTCGGCGACCTGAACGGGCGGGTGCCCGACGGCCCGGCCGCGGGGCGGCCCCGGATCAACACCGATATCGACGCCTGCGAGACCATCCTGATGCTCGCGCCCGAGACCAATGGCGAGGTCGCGGTGAAGGCGTGGGAGGCGCTCGGCCAGGCGACGGGACGCAGCCATTTCCACCTCGCCGAAGGCAAGGAGGAGGAGAAGATACGCTTCCGCGACGTCGCCGCGCAGCCGCGCAAGATCATCTCCTCGCCGACCTGGTCGGGCCTGGAGAGCGAGCATGTCTGCTACAATGCGGGCTACACCAACGTCCACGAGCTGATCCCCTGGCGGACGCTGTCGGGGCGCCAGTCGCTCTACCAGGACCATCACTGGATGCGCGCCTTCGGCGAGGGCTTCGCGACCTGGCGGCCGCCGATCGATACCCGGACGGTGCGTCAGGTGATCGGCAAGATCCCCAATGGCAACAAGGAGATATTGCTCAATATTCTCACCCCGCACCAGAAGTGGGGCATCCACTCCACCTATACCGAGAACCTGATCATGCTCAGCCTCAACCGGGGCGGGCCGACGGTGTGGATCAGCGAGGACGACGCCCGCGCCGCCGGCATCGAGGACAATGACTGGATCGAGGTCTTCAATGTCAACGGCGCGCTCACCGCGCGCGCGATCGTCTCGCAGCGGATCATGCCGGGCTCGGCGATCATGTATCACGCGCAGGAGAAGCTGGTGAACACGGTCGGCTCGCAGATTACCGGCCAGCGCGGCGGCATCCACAATTCGGTGACCCGGATCAACATGAAGCCGACCCACATGATCGGCGGCTATGTCCAGCTCGCTTATGGCTTCAACTATTACGGCACCGTCGGCGCCAATCGCGACGAGTTCGTGATCGTGAGGAAGATGAGCGAGGTCAACTGGTTCGACAAGGCGGCGGACGACAGCGCCAACGTCGCCGGCGGCACCGCCGACTGGGGCACCGGCGTCAGGTCAATCCAGGCAAGCAGGCAGGAGGCGGCGGAATGAAGGTCCGTGCCCAGATCGCGATGGTCCTCAACCTCGACAAGTGCATCGGCTGCCACACATGCTCGATCACCTGCAAGAACGTGTGGACTAACCGCGAAGGCGTCGAATATGCCTGGTTCAACAATGTCGAGACCAAGCCGGGCATCGGCTATCCCAAGGACTGGGAGAACCAGGAGCGCTGGAAGGGCGGCTGGGTCCGCCGCAAGAACGGCAAGATCGTCCCGCGCCAGGGCTCCAAGTGGCGGATCCTGTCGAAAATCTTCGCCAATCCGCACCTTCCCGAGATCGACGATTTCTACGAGCCCTACACGTTCGAATATGAGTGGCTGCAATCGGCGCCGGAACTGCAGGCGCAGCCGACCGCGCGGCCGCGCTCGCTCGTCACCGGCGAGCTGCTCAACAAGATCGAATGGTCGGGCAACTGGGAGGACATGCTCGGCGGCGAATTCTCCAAGCGCTCGGCCGACTATAATTTCGACGGCGTCCAGAAGGAGATTTACGGCCAGTTCGAAAAGACGTTCATGATGTATCTGCCGCGGCTGTGCGAGCATTGCCTCAACCCCGCCTGCCTCGCCTCCTGCCCGAGCGGCGCGATCTACAAGCGCGCCGAGGACGGCATCGTCCTCATCGACCAGGAGAAGTGCCGCGGCTGGCGGATGTGCGTCTCGGGCTGCCCCTACAAGAAGATCTACTATAACTGGGCGAGCGGGAAGTCGGAGAAGTGCATCTTCTGCTACCCGCGCATCGAGACCGGCCAGCCGACGGTCTGCTCCGAAACCTGCGTCGGGCGCATCCGCTATCTCGGCGTCGTGCTCTACGATGCCGACCGGGTCGAGGCGGCGGCTTCCGTCGAGGATCCGAAGGATCTCTATCCGGCCCAGCTCGGCCTGTTCCTCGATCCCAACGATGTCGCGGTGCAGGAAGCGGCCCGCGCCGAGGGCATCCCGGATCAATGGCTCGAGGCCGCGATCCGCTCGCCGGTCTACAAGATGGCGGTGGAGTGGAAGATCGCCTTCCCGCTCCACCCCGAATATCGCACGCTGCCGATGGTGTGGTACGTGCCGCCGCTCTCGCCGATCCAGTCGGCGGCGGAGGCCGGCAAGATCTCGGCCAGGGACGGAATGCCCGACGTGCGCAGCCTGCGCATCCCGCTGCGCTACCTCGCCAACCTGCTCACCGCCGGCGACGAGGAGCCGATCGCCGCCGCGCTTGAGCGGATGCTGGCGATGCGCGCCTACATGCGCTGCAGGAATGTGGAGGGCCGAATCGACGAGACCATCCCCGAGCGCGTCGGCCTCAGCCGGGCGAGGATCGAGGAGATGTACCGGATCATGGCGCTCGCGGCCTATGAGGACCGCTACGTCATTCCGACCGCGCGGCGCGAGCTGGAGGAGGACGCCTACGTGCTGCGCGGCTCGGCCGGGTTCGGATTCCGCGAGGAGACGCTGGGCTCGACCAAGGTCAACCTGTTCGGTGGTGGCGCCAAGAAGGTGTCGCGCAAGCCGCACCGGCCGTTGGAGCTGCCGCGATGAAGATGACCTTGCGCGCCTTCGCCGCCCTGCTCGGCTACCCCTCGGCCGAGCTAAAGGCCCATGCCGCACAGGTCGCCGAGGCAATTCGTTCGGAAGGCGCGCTGCCGCGTGCCGAGCAGCGCCGGCTGAAGCCGTTGCTCGAGCGGATCGCGACGCAGGACCTGCTCGATCAGCAGGCGACCTACAGCGAGCTGTTCGATCGATCGCGCTCGCTTTCGCTGCATCTGTTCGAGCATGTCCACGGCGACAGTCGCGAGCGCGGCCAGGCGATGATCGACCTCGGCCAGCAATATCTCGAAAGCGGCTTCTTCCTCGAGGCGAACGAGCTGCCGGACTTCGTTCCGGTCTTCCTCGAATATGCCTCGTGCCTGGCCGGGCGGGAGGCGCGCGAGACGCTGGCGCAGCCGGCCCATGTCTATGCCGCGCTCGCCGAGCGGCTCGACAAGCGCGGTTCGGACTATGCCGCGATCTTCCATGGCCTGGTGGCGCTGAGCGGGGCGCGGCCGCGGGCCGAGGAGGTCGCGCTGGTCGATGACAACACGCCGCCGGTCGATCCGGCGATCGACGAGGAATGGGAAGAGGCGCCGGTCACGTTCGGCGCCGGCGCGGCGCACGAAATGGGTGGCCCGACCGGCGCGGTCGCCAGGATCCGCGCGTTCAACCGCTCAGTCGCGAAGGAGGCGGGACAGTGAACGAATTCATCAATCAGCTCGCGTTCGGCTGGTATCCCTATCTCGCCGTCACCGTGCTCGTCGTCGGCAGCATCCTGCGCTTCGACGCGAGCCAGTATAGCTGGCGCTCGCAATCGAGCCAGTTCCTGCGCCGCCGGCAGACGGTGATCGGATCGAACCTGTTCCACATGGGCATCCTCGTCCTGCTTGCCGGCCATTTCGTCGGCCTGCTGACGCCGGTGACGGTGATCGACGCGCTCGGCATCAGCCATGGCTTCAAGCAGCTCGCCGCGCTCGTCGTCGGCGGCATCGCCGGTGTCGCCGCCTATGTCGGGTGCACCCTGCTGCTGCACCGGCGGCTGTTCGACCCGCGCATCCGGCGCAGCTCCTCGATCGGCGACATCCTCGTCCTCGTGCTGATCTGGCTGCAGCTCACGCTGGGCATCCTCACCACCTTCTGGACGATGAAGCATCTCGATGGCACCGAGATGCTGCGCTTCATGAACTGGGCGAACGGCATCCTCACGCTCAATCCGGGCGCGCCGCAGGAGATCGCCAACGTCGCGCTGGTCTACAAGCTGCACATCATCCTGGGCCTGACTCTGTTCCTGATCACGCCCTTCACCCGGCTCGTCCACATCTGGAGCGCGCCGGTCTGGTTCCTGCTGCGGCCGGGCTACCAGATCGTGCGCGCGCGTCGGGCGCGGCGGCGGAGCGAAATGTCGCCGACGCGCGGTCCGGCCGGCGGCGCCCCGAGCTATGGCGGCGACACGGTGATGCGGCAATATGTCGAGGAAGGGCAGGCAGGCGCATGAGCCGGGCGCTCGATGTCATCAATATCGGTGATCCGGCGCAGCGGCGCGCGCCGGCGATGCCGAGCGCCTGCGAGAGCCACGGCTGCGGCGGGCCGGAGCCGACGGCGATCGAGCCGCCCGGCTTCGGCGAGGTCTTCGTGAACGGCGTCGAGATCGAACCGGAGGCGATCGCGCGCGAGATCCAGCACCATCCGGCGCCCGATCCCGAGACCGCCTGGCGGGAGGCGGCGCGCGCGCTAGCGGTGCGCGAGCTGCTGCTCCAGGAGGCGCGCCGGCGCGGCCTGGCGCCTGATCCCGAAAGCGACGAGAGCGGGCGGGCCGAGGCCGAGGAGGAGGCGCTCGTGCGCCAGTTGCTCGAGGAGGAAATCCACCCCGAGCAGCCGGGCGAGGCCGAGTGTCGCCGCTATTACGACGCCAATGTCGCGCGCTTTCGCACCGCCGACCTGTTCGAGGCGGCGCACATCCTGATCGAGCCGGAGGGCGACGACGAGGCGGCCTGGGCCAGGGCCGAGGCGCGGGCGCGCGAGATCGCCGCGAATGTCGGCGACGACGCCGCCGCCTTCGCCGCCGCCGCGCGCGCCTTTTCGGGCTGCGCGTCGGCGCAGCAGGACGGCTCGCTCGGCCAGATCCGGCGCGGCGAGCTGGTCGAGTCGATCCAGTCCGGGCTGGAGTCGCTGGCCGAGGGGCAGAGCACGCGCGAGCCGGTCCGTTCGCGCTACGGCTGGCACGTGCTGCGCCTGCAGCGCCGCATCCCCGGCCGCACCCTGCCGTTCGAGGTCGTGCGCGATCGCATCGCGGACATGCTGGAGGCGCGCAGCTGGTCGGTGCAGGCGGCGCGCTTCATCGCCGGGCTGGCCCGCGCGGGCAAGGTCGAAGGCATATTGATCGAGGGCGCGTCGGCCTGATGGCCATGCTCGGCGACCTCATCGCCGCGGCGAAGCGGTCGAGTGGCGCCTTTCACGCCTGGCTGCACGAGTGCGATCCCGCGCTGGCGGGGCGTCTGGGTGAGGCGGCGGCGGCCATGGCGATGACCCCGGCGGCATGGACGCGCATGGCGGTCGCCGATTTTGCCCGCTTCGCCTCGGAGGAGGATTGGGCAAGCCTGGTGTCGCACATGCGCGACGCCGGGGATCCCGGGACGGCGTGCCTGCTCGCCATGGTCCATTGGCGCTTGACCGCGAAGGCCTGCGCGGCCCACTCTCATGCCGAAGCTGAGCATGGAGGAGCGGCCGATGGGCGATCCCTCGAACGGCACGCCTGAGGAAGTGCCACTCAACCCGGCGCTGAAGCGCGGCACCGAGACGGTTTACGATACCCGGCGCGTCACCCCGCCTCCCGTCGCCACGGTATCGGCGCGGGAAGGCGAGGGGGAGGGCTGGCCGGTCATCTGGCTGGTCGTCACCGTCGTCGGCGTCGCGCTGGCCATCTATCTGATCGTCTGAGGGGCGCGTCCCCGGCCAGTTCGCGCACGAAGCCGACCGTCTCGAGCCGGCAGCCGAGCGCCTCCCAGCCGGAGCGCCCCGCCGAGGCCGGATCGGCGTTGCGCGCCGGGGTGGTGAAAACGATGCCGCGGCAGCCCGTTTCGCGCGCGATCTCCTCGAGGCCATCGCACAGCGCCCGCCGGACCGGCGCGCCCCGGCTCAGTTCGAAGGCGACGAGGATCTCGACCTGCAGCGCGCGTTCGAAGCGCAGGCTGCCGGTCCGCCGGAATGCGGCGACGCCGTGGACGCAGCCGTCGTCGGCGCTGGCGACGAGGATGCCGCCGCCCGCCGCGATGAGCTGTCGCGCGAAGGCTTCCCAGCGCGCCTGGCTCACCCGCGCGGCGGAGCGGATCAGCGGATAGGCGAGCGGAAGCCGGCTTTCGTCCAGGCGGGAGAGGCGGAGGTCCGGCATCGGCTCGCATCGCGGAAATTTCGTCAGCTTGAAGCCTATGCCCAATCCGCTATGTGCAGGTTGAGCCATATCATTCCTGCGCGCTCGGCGAGGCTGCCGTGTCCTACACCCCGACTGGAGCATTGACGACGCTGCCGCCGGGCCATCCGTGCGAGGAATGTCCGGTCCGCCCGATCACGATCTGCCGCAGCCTCGAGCCGAAGACCCTCGCCGACATGCGCCGGATGGGGACGATGCAACGATTGCGCGCCGAGCAGCCGGTCTTTCACGAGGGCGATCCGGCGCGGCGCGTGTTCATGCTGACGCTGGGCGCGCTCAAGATCTACACGCTGCTCGGCGATGGCCGCCGCCAGGTGACCGGCTTCATGTTCCCGGGCGATTTCCTCGGCATCACGGCCGAGGACGAATATGCCTTTACCATCGAGGCGCTGATGCCGTCGGAATTGTGGTGGTTCTCGCGCGAGGCGTTCGACCGCTTCGTCGCCGCCAACCCATCGGTCGAGCGCGAGCTTTACCGGCTCGCCGCGCACGAGCTGGCCGCCGCGCAGCAACAGATGGTGCTGCTCGGCCGCAAGACCGCGGCCGAACGGGTCGCGAGCTTCTTTCTCAATCTGCTGCGCCGCGCCGAGCGGGTGAGCGGCCGTCGCGAAGCCAGGTTCGACCTGCCGATGAGCCGGCTCGACATCGCCGACTATCTCGGCCTCACCAAGGAGACGGTGAGCCGGATGCTCTCCGAACTGCGCGCGCTGCGACTGATCCGGCTGGAGACGCAGAGCCGCATCGAGGTTCTCGACCGGCCCGGGCTGGAAGCGATGGCCGAGGGTCATGGCAATGCCTGAAATGGCGGGCGGGATCATCCTCGCGACGGCTCGCTAAGGGGGCGGAGTGGACGGCGCGACGATAGCGGCGATCGCGGCGATGATGGCGATCGCGGCGGCGCTCTACTCGTCGGTCGGGCACGGCGGCGCCTCGGCCTATCTCGCGATCATGGCGTTGTTCTCGGTCGCGCCGGAGACGATGCGGCCGACCGCGCTGACGCTGAACCTGCTCGTCGCGGGCCTCGCGGCGCTCAGCTTCGCGCGCCAGGGACAGACCAATTTTCGCCTGCTCGCCATTTTCGCGGTCACCTCGGCGCCGGCAGCGTTCATCGGCGGGCTGATCCACCTTCCGCCCCATCTCTACCGGCCGCTGGTCGCGCTGGTGCTGCTGGCGGCGGCGGCCCGCCTGTTCTGGCAGCCGGAGCGGCTCGCGGCGCGCGCGCCGAAGCCGCCGCCGCTCGCCATCAGCCTCCCCTCGGGCGCCGGGCTCGGCCTGCTCGCCGGGCTCACCGGCACCGGCGGCGGCATATTCCTGAGCCCGCTCATCATCCTCTTCGGCTGGGAAGAGCCGCGCAAGACATCCGGCGTCGCCGCGGCCTTCATCTTCGTCAACTCGGCTGCCGGGCTGCTCGGCAATTATGCCGGCGTGAGGGCGCTGCCGGCGGAGCTGCCGATCCTCCTCGGCGCGGTCGCGCTCGGGGCATTGCTCGGCATCTGGGGCGGCGTCTCGCGCCTGCCGCGCCACCGGCTGCTCCAGGCGCTCGGCGTCGTGCTCGTGATCGCCGGGCTCAAGCTGTTGCTGCTGTGAGCGCGCCGCTCGTCGTCATCCTCGCCGGCGGGGAGGGGAGGCGCATGGGCGGCGCCAAGCCGCTGCGCCGGCTCGGTGGGGAGCGCCTCATCGACCGTGCGCTGCGGCTGGCGCGTCGCTGGTCGGACGACGTGCGGGTGGCGCTGCGCGAGCCCGGCCAGCTGGGTGATGTCGCCGCTGCCGTGCTGTTCGATGATCCGGCGATCGAAGGCCCGCTGGGCGGGCTTGCTGCGGCGCTGGCCGCCGCCCGTGATGCGGGGCGGGAGACGCTGCTCGCCGTCCCCTGCGACACGCCGTTCCTGCCCGTCGATCTCGCGGGGCGGTTGCGGGCGGCGATCGGCGCGCACGGCGCGGCGCTCGCCGCCAGCGGCGACGATCTTCACCCGGCCTGCGCGCTGTGGCGCGCCGACGCGCTCGCCCGGCTCGGCGACTATGCCGCGTCGGGCCGGCGCTCGCTGATCGGCTTTGCCGAGGCGATCGGCTATGTCGCGGTCAGGTGGGAGGCGCGCTGCCTCGTCAATCTGAACAGCCCGGCTGACCTCGCCGAGGCCGAGCGGCGGCTCGCCTCAGAAGGCGAGGGCGTCGATCCGGGCACCGGCCGCGACTGGCTCGCGTCCCGGCGCTAGCCGCGCCAGCGCGTCGCAATCCGCCAGCACCTTCTGCGCGCTCGAATCCTGGTTCGGCAGGATACGCACGCGCTCGCCCTCCACGACGGCGCGCGCGAAGGTCTCGCGCGGGCCGGTCGGCGGCCGCTCCTCGGCGAGCGCGAGGCCGCGCCAAGCGAGCGCCGTCGCCGGATCGCGGCCGGACAGGCCAGCGACGAGCGGCGCGAGGAACAGCCGCGCGGTCACCATCGCCGAGGTCGGGTTGCCGGGCAGGCCGAGCACGAGCCGGCCCGCCGCGCGGCCGAGCCACACCGGCTTGCCGGGCTTGATCGCGACTTTCGAGAAGATGAGCTCCAGCCCCAGGCCCGCGAACATCGGTCTGGCGAAATCCTTGTCGCCGACCGAAGCGCCGCCGGTGACGACCACCAGGTCGGCGTCGGCGAGCGCCTGGCCGGCCGCCGCGGCCATATCGTCGAGCCGGTCGGCGAGCCGGGTCGCGCGGACGAGCCGGGCGCCCCAGGCCTCGGCCAGCGCGGCAACGCCATAGGAGACGCTCTCCGGGATCGCCTGCGGGTGGCGCCGCGCGGTGCCGGGCGCGACCAGCTCGTCGCCGGTGCCGAGCACGACGACGCGGGGGCGGCGCCAGGCGGTGACCCGGTCCCGGTCGGCGGCAGCGGCCGCGACCAGCTGCCGCGGGCCGAGCAGCGTGCCGCTGGCGAGCAGCACGTCGCCCTCGCGAAAGTCGGAGCCGGCGGCGCGCACGTGCCGCGCGGACGTGAGCGGCGTCGCGAAGGTCGCGCGCTCGCCCTCGCGCCGCACGTCCTCCTGAACGATCACCCGGTCCGCGCCCGCCGGGACCGGCGCACCGGTGAAGATGCGCACGCAGCTTCCCGGCGAAAGCGCGCCGGCATGGCCTTGCCCCGCGAACGATTCGCCGATCACCGTCAGCGTCGCGGGCAGCGCCGCGAGATCGGCCTCGCGCACCGCATAGCCATCCATCGCCGAGACATTTGCGGGCGGCGCCGAGACCAGCGCGGCGAGGTCCTGCGCGAGCACGCGGCCATGCGCGTCGGCGAGCGCGACTTCCTCGGCCTCGATCGGCTCGGCGAGGGGGAGGAGGCGCGCGAGCGCTTCGTCGAACGAGATCACGCCGCGCCTCCGCTCGCGGCCCAGTCGCCGGACTTGCCGCCGCGCTTCGCGGTGACGCGCACACCCTCGATGGTCATCGTTCGATCGACCGCCTTCAGCATGTCGAACAGGGTGAGGCAGGCGATCGAGACGGCGGTCAGCGCCTCCATCTCGACACCGGTGGCGGCGCGCGTCCTGGCCTCGGCGGCGACGCGAAAGCCGGGCAGCGCGTCGTCGATCTCGATCTCCACCGCGACCCTGGCCAGCGGCAGCGGGTGGCACAGCGGAATCAGCTCGGCGGTGCGCTTGGCCGCCATGATTCCGGCGAGCTCGGCGGTCTGGACGACGGCACCCTTCGGCGTCCTGCCGGCCCGCACCAGGGCGAGCGTCGCGGCGGCGCAGCGCAGGACGCCCTCGGCGGTTGCGACGCGCCGCGTCTCCGCCTTGTCCGAGACGTCCACCATCGTGGCGCGGCCATCGCCGCCGACATGGCTCAGCCGGCTCATGCGCACAGATGCCTCAGCCGAGGCACCTGCCCGGCGAGCGAGCAGGGCCGGTAGCGGCTGTCGAGCTCGAGCGCGAGCACAAGGTCCCAGCCGTCGCGGCAGGCGCCGGTCGAGCCGGGCAGGCAGAAGACGAAGGTGTCGTCGATCTGCCCCGCGCAGGCGCGCGACTGCAGCGTCGAGACGCCGACCGTGCCGAGGCTCGCCTGGTGAAAGACGACCGCGAAGCCGTCCATCTCGCGCCGGAACATCGGGCGTACCGCCTCGATCGTCACGTCGCGCGGGGCGAAGCCGGTGCCGCCGGTCGAGATGATGACATCGACATGCTCGTCCGCGACCCAGGCGGCGATGCGCGCGCGGATCGCCTCGACATCGTCGGCGACGATCGCCCTGCCGGCGAGCGCGTGCCCGGCACCGGTGAGCCGCTCGACGAGCAGCCGCCCGGACGTGTCGCTCGCCTCGTCGCGCGTGTCGGACACGGTGAGCACCGCGATGCGCAGCGGATGGAAGGTCAGGCTGTCGTCGATACCGGGCATCACTCGCTCCAGCGCGCCCGCTCGGCGCGGTCGGCGTCAGTAGGCTCGATCCAGCGAACGCCGTCAACCGCGTCCTCGCGCTTCCAGAAGACGGCGTCGGTCTTAAGTCGGTCCATCATATAGTCGGCCGCCTCGAACGCCGCGCGGCGGTGGCGCGCGGCGGCGGCGACGAAGACGATCGTCTCGCCCGGGCGCACCGCGCCGAAGCGATGCACCGCGGCGATGGCGCCCGCCTGGAAGCGCGCCGCCGCCGCCGTCGCGATCTCCTCGATCGAGCGCAGCGTGAGGCGTGGGTGGTGATCGAGGAAGATGCGCTCCACCCGCGCGCCGCCGCGCGTGCGCGGCCGGGCGATGCCGACGAAACTGACGACCGCGCCCTCCCCGGCGAGCTTCGCCATGAAGCCCGCGAGCTCCGCGGCGGCGTCGATCGGCGCGTCGGCCAGGCGGGCATCGATCATCGCGCTCAGCCGCCCGACACCGGCGGGAAGAACTCGACCGCGCGCGCCGGATCGACGGCGGCTTCCTCGCCCACGATCGTGTCGTCGATGCAGGCGCGTGTCGACATGCTGGCCAGCTCCTCGGCCGCGTCGGGGTAAAGCGCGGCGAGCAGCACGCGCAGCTCGCCCACCGTGCAGCCCGGGGGCGGGGGCTCGATCTCGATCTCCCGGCCGATCCGCTCGCCGAGCCTTCCGAAGAAGCGAATCTCCATGCCTGCCCTTTCCTCGCCGGACGCCCTGCGCCCACCGCCTCGGCCAGCGGGTGATCCATGTCAACGCCGCGGGCGCGGCGCGAGGCGCGCGACAGGGCCGGATTCCGCAAGGATGGTGAGCCCAGCTGGATTCGAACCAGCGACCTACTGATTAAAAGTCAGTTGCTCTACCGACTGAGCTATGGGCCCTTCGCGCGCGCGTCCCTACGGGTCGGACGGAGCCGGGTCAACCGCGCGCGCAGCTGGCGCACGCTAAGCCCGGTGAGGGGATCGCGCCAGTCCGGCGCGATTTCGGCGAGCGGATCGAGCACAAAGCGGCGCTCGCGAAACGACCGGTGCGGCACGATCGGCCCGGGGCCACCCCAGGCGCCTCGCGACCAGAGGATGATGTCGAGATCCAGCACGCGCGGCCCCCAGCGCCGTCCGCGCCGTCGCCCGAAGCGGCGCTCGATCGCCTTGAGATGCGCCAGCATCGCATCCGGCGGCAGCAGGCTTTCCACGATCGCCGCCGCGTTGGCGAAGCGACGCCCCGCCGGCCCGAGCGCCGTCGTCGCGCGGACCGTCGAGACGGCGACGACCTTGCCCAGCTCCGCCAGCGCCGCGCGCACGACGCCCGCCGGCGCGCCGTGGCGATGGTGGCGGCGGTTCGATCCGAGCGCGATCGCGTAGAAGTGCCGCTCCTGATCCACTGCCGTTCGCTCCGCGCCTGCCGAAGGGCTTTCCTTACGCTTCGCGATGGAGAAAGGAAGCGTCGGGCGCGGCCGGTCCGGGCCCGAATGGAACAGGAGTGTGTTTGTTGGCCGCGCCCGTCGATCTTTCGCCGGTTCCCGAAGCCGAGGCGCCGCGCGATTGCCCGCTGTGCCCGCGGCTCGTGACGCTGCGCGCGAAGCTGCGCGACGAGCATCCCGACTGGTGGAACGCGCCGGTGCCGGCCTTCGGTGATCGCCAGGCCTGGCTCGGCCTTGTCGGGCTGGCGCCGGGCATGTGGGGCGCGAACCGCACCGGCCGGCCATTCACCGGGGATTTTGCTGGCGACCTCCTGTTCGCGACGCTCGGCAAGTTCGGTCTCGCGCGCGGGCGCTACGAGGCGCGGCCGGACGACGGCCTCCGGCTGGTCGGCTGCATCATCCTCAATTCGGTCAAGTGCCTGCCCCCGCAAAACAGGCCGCTGCCCGCCGAGGTCGCGCATTGCCGGCGCTACTATGCGGCGGCGCTGCCGCTGCTGGCGAACATCAGGGTGCTGGTCGCGCTCGGCCGGATCGCGCACGACAATGCGGTGCGGACCGCCGGCGGCCGCCTTGCCGATCATCCCTTCGCCCACCTCGCCGAGCATCGCCTTCCCGATGGGCGGGTGTTGATCGACAGCTATCACTGCTCGCGCTACAATCAGAATACCGGCCGGCTCACCACGGCGATGTTCGAGGCGGTGTTCGAACGGGCGCTGGAGCTTGGCGGCGATCGCTAGCGCGAGCGCGGTCAGATGTCCTGGGTCAGTCGCCCGTAAAGCTCCGGCCGCCGGTCGCGGAAGAAGCCGAAGGCGGCGCGGTGGCGCTTCGCGGCGGCGAGGTCGAGCGTCGCGACCAGCGCCCCGGTTTCCTCGCGACCGAACTCGGCGAGGATGTCGCCGAGCTCGTCGCAGATGAAGCTGTGGCCGTAGAAGACCTGGCCGTGCTCGTCGCCGATCCGGTTGGCGGCGACGACCGGCACGACGTTGGACACCGCGTGGCCGATCATCGCGCGGCGCCACAGCCGGCTGGTATCGAGATCGGGGTCGTGCGGTTCGCTGCCGATCGCGGTCGGGTAGAAGAGCACCTCCGCGCCCATCAGCGTCAGGCTGCGCGCCGTCTCGGGATACCATTGGTCCCAGCAGATCCCGGCCCCGATCGTCCCGTCCGGGGTCGGCCAGACCTTGAAGCCGGTATTGCCGGGCCGGAAGTAGAACTTCTCCTCATAGCCCGGCCCGTCCGGGATGTGGCTCTTGCGATAGACGCCCATGATCGCGCCATTGGGGTCGATCATCGCCAGGCTGTTGTAGTGATGCGGCCCGTCCGCCTCGAAGAAGCTGGTCGGGATGTAGATCGCGAGCTCGGCGGCGAGCGCCTGCATCGCCTTCACCGCCGGATGGTCTGCCACGGGCCGCGCCCTGGCAAACAGGCTCTCGTCCTCGACGCGGCAGAAATAGGGGCCTTCGAACAGCTCGGGCGGCAATACGACCCGCGCGCCCCGGCCCGCCGCCTCGCGGACGAGCTCGGAGACATTGCGGATATTTTCCGCCATGTCCTCGGTGAAGCCGAGCTGAAGCGCGGCGACGGTGAGCCTGGTCATCCATTTCTCCGGGCGCCTGGCAAGCCTAGGCCGGCACCTGCTGGCTGATGCAATGGAAGCTGCCGCCGCCGGTGAGCACATGGTCGGCGCGCAGGCCGACCGCCCTTCGCCCGGGAAACAGCGCGCCTGCTGCCGCGACCGCCGCCGCGTCGCTCGGCGCGCCGTAGAGCGGAACCACCACCGCTGCATTGCCGATGTAGAAATTCATATGGGAAGCGGGGGCGATTTCGTCATCCCCGGCCCCGGGCGCCGCCGCGCGGCCGGCGATCCGCCCGGGCGAGGGCAGGGGGACGACCTTCACCCCGAACGCCTGGGCGCGCGCCCTGGCGTCGGCATAGGCGGCGGCGTTGGGATCGTCCGGCGCGGCCTGCGGGATCGCCAGCGTCCCTTCGGCAACGAAGCGCGCGAGATTGTCGACATGGCCGTCAGTATGGTCGTTGAGCAGCCCCGCGCCGAGCCACAGCACCCGCTCGATGCCGAGATCGGCGCGCAGCCGTGCCTCGATCTCGCCCTTGTCCAGGCCGGGATTGCGATTGGGGTTGAGCAGGCATTGCTCGGTCGTGACGGCAAGCCCGGCGCCGTCGACGTCGATCGCGCCGCCCTCCAGGATCCAGTCGTGCGCGGTGATCGGCAGGCCGACCGACTCGGCGAGCCGGCGGCCGATCGACCCGTCGCCGGGCAGCTCGTATTTCCCGCCCCAGCCGTTGAAGCGGAAGCGCGCGGCACGGCGCGCGCCGCCCTGGCCGAGTACGATCGGCCCGGTGTCGCGCAGCCAGATGTCGCCGAAGGGGAGGGTGAGCACCGTGGCGAAGGGCGCGAGCGCGCGCGCCGCCGCCGCCGCTCGCGCGTCGGCCGCGACGAGCCGCACCTCTTCGCCGGCGCCGTCGGCATGAACCGCGCGGGCGAAGGCGGCGACCTCCTCGCGCGCGGGCTCCAGGTCGTCCGCCCACAGCCCGGCATCGCTCGGAAACCCGATCCACACCGCCTCGTGCGGCGCCCACTCGGGCGGCTGGCGCGGCGCCAAGGTCAGCGTCGCTCCGCCCGGGTGCGGTCGCGGATCGCGCGGAACTCGTCGCCCTCGTACCAGTTCGGCCAGGCGTCGCTGTCCGCCAGCTCGCGGCCGATCTCATAGTAGATTTCGAGATCGCGGAGCGCGCCGGACCAGTCCCAATCGGGATCATATTCGTCGCTGGGCTGGTGGTAGCGGTGGAGGCGATAATCCTCCGCCGCCGCGCGGCCGACCTCGGTGCCGCCGTTCACCAGATCCTCGCCGCTGTCGGCATACAGCATCGGCACGCCTTCCTTGGCGAAGCTGAAATGGTCCGAGCGGTAATAATAGCCGGCCTCGGGGCTGGGCTCGTCGCGCACGACGAGGCCGCGTTGCGCGGCGGCGCGCTCGAGATAATCGTCGAGCTCGGACTTGCCGCGGCCGGTGACGACCAGGTCGCGGGTCATGCCGGTGAGGTTGAGCCCGTCCATGTTCACGCCGCCGACGGTGCGCGCGAGCGGGTAGATCGGGTGCTCGGCATAATATTGCGAGCCGAGCAGCCCCGATTCCTCGGCGGTGACGGCGAGGAAGATCACGCTGCGCCTGGCCGGGCCGGCGCGGCGATAGGCTTCCGCGAGCGCGATCAGCCCGGCGGTGCCGCTGGCATTGTCCAGCGCGCCGTTGCAGATGTCATCGCCGGTCGCGTCGGCGTCGCAGCGGCCGAGATGATCCCAGTGCGCGGTGTAGATCACATAGTCGTCCGGCCGCTCGGTGCCGGGCAGGATGCCGATCACATTGTGGCTGACCGACCGGCGGATGCGGTTGTCGAGGCTGATCGTGGCGCGGGTGCCGAGCGGGACGGGGCGAAAGCCGCGCTCGCCGGCGGCGCGGGTGAGCGCGTCGAGATCCTGGCCGGAGGCGGCGAACAGGCGGCGCGCGGCGTCCTGCGTCAGCCAGCCGATCACCTCGCTCTGGTCCATGTGATTGCCCGGGTCGTCGGTATTGTATTGCGCGCCGGTCCAGGAAGACTGGACGACGTTCCAGCCATAGGCGGCAGGTTCGGTCTGGTGGACGATGAACACGGCCGCCGCGCCCTGGCGCGCAGCTTCCTCATATTTATAGGTCCAGCGGCCGTAATAGGTCATCGCGCGGCCACGGAACGGGCCGTCCAGCGTCTGCGTCTGCCAGTCGGGATCGTTGACGAGGACGATCACCGTCTTGCCGCGGACATCGATGCCCTCATAGTCGTTCCAGCCGAGCTCCGGCGCGTTGATGCCGTAGCCGACGAAGACGATCTCGCTGTTCTCCACCCCGCTATGCTCGGTCAGCCGATAGGTGTTGGCGACAAAGTCGGCGCGGTAGTTGAAGGTGAGCGGCGCGCTGCCGCCGCTGATCGTGAGCGGTCCCGGGCTCGCCGTGTTCTCGGCGAGCGGCACCTCCTGGAACCAGCTGCCGTCATTGCCCGGCTGCAGGCCGGCCTGCTCGAGGCGCTGGCGGATATAGTTGATCGTCAGCTCCTCGCCACGCGTCGTGGGCGCGCGTCCCTCGTATTCGTCGGACGAGATGGTGCGCACCACCTCCTTCAGCGTGTCCACCGAAATCTCCGGCGCGGCCTGCTGGGCGATTGCCGCCGTAGCGATCGATCCGCCGAGAAGGACGCTGGCGAGCGGCAGAATATAGCGATGCATGTCGATCGGCCTCCCTGTCTTGATCGCCCGGCAATGACAGCCGCGTCGAAAAGTTCAAGGGGTCAGGGGCATGGGTCCTGGCTCCCGCGCCGCCGTGACCGGCGCGCGACCGGCCCCGCGGTTGCGCGATCGGGCATGCCGGTTTAGCCTAAGGAAAAGGGGGGGCAGGATGAGAAGACCATTCGCATTACTTTGTCTCGTCTGGGCCTCGTCTGTCGCGGCCCAGCAAACCGACGCCCAGATCGCGGCGGCGGCGGCACAATTCGGCGCGCGACCTGGTATCGAGGGCATCGACATCTCGCCGGACGGGCACACCATCGCCTACCTGGCGCCCGGGCCGGGACCAAGCACCATCCTGGTCGTGCAGGGGCTCGACGGCGGCCAGCCGCGCGGCGTGCTTCGCACCGACGGCAATCCAGAGCGCGTGCGCTGGTGCAGCTTCGTCAGCAACGAGCGGCTGATCTGCCGGGTGACCGTGCTGGTCGAGGGGAGCAACACGCTCGTGCCCTTTTCGCGGCCGATCTCGATCGGGCTCGACGGCGGCGACGCGAAGCTGCTCGGCGAGCGCGATTCGATCTACGACACGCGCGTGCGCCAGTATGATGGCGGCATTCTCGACTGGCTTCCCGGTGACGGCAATGCGGTGCTGATGGTCCGCGACCATGTCCCGCAGGCGGAGGCCGGCACCCGGCTCGCGCGCACCGCCGACGGGCTTTCGGTGGACCGGATCGACGTGCGCACGCTGCGGGCGCGGACGGTCGAGCCGGCGAACCGGCTTGCCGCCGGCTATATCACCGACGGGCGCGGCGCGGTGCGCATCATGCAGGTCAGCTCCGTTCGCGGCGCGACCGGCCAGATGCAACCGAGCGTCGAGTTTCTCTATCGTCCCGACGGCAGCCGCGAGTGGCGGCATTTCAGCACCTACGACCGGATGACCCGCGAGGGCGAATATCCGATCGCCGTCGATGCCGAGCTCGGCGTCGCCTATACCTTGCGCAAGCAGGACGGGCGGATGGCGCTCTACCGGGTCAGGCTCGACGGGTCGCTCGCGAGCGAGCTGGTCTATGCCAATGATCGCGTCGACGTGGATGATGTCGTGCGGGTCGCGCATGGCGCGCGCGTGGTTGGCCTGACCTTCGCCGACGAGGCGCGGCGCGTTCGCTATTTCGATCCCGGTTTCGAGGCGATGATGGAGGCGCTCGGCCGGGCGCTGCCGAACCTGCCGATGCTGGAGGTCGTGGGCGGGAGCCAGGACGGCAACCGCCTGCTCGTCCACGGCTCCAGCGACACCGATTCGGGGCGCTATTTCCTGTTTGACCGCGCCGCCCACCAACTCAACGAGCTGCTCGTCGATCGGCCGCAGCTCGAGCAGGTCCCGCTCGCGCCGGTGCGCCCGGTCAGCTATTCGGCGCCCGACGGCGTCGAGGTGCCCGCCTACCTGACGCTGCCGCCGGGATCGGACGGGCGCGGCCTGCCGGCGATCGTGCTCCCGCATGGCGGGCCGGAGGCGCGCGACATCTGGGGCTTCGACTGGCTGGAGCAATATTTCGCGCGGCTGGGCTATGCCGTGCTCCAGCCGAACTTCCGCGGCTCGGCCGGCTATGGCGACGCCTGGCTGGTGGAGAACGGCTT
Source organism: Sphingomonadales bacterium (assembly GCA_040255785.1). Classification (GTDB taxonomy): domain Bacteria; phylum Pseudomonadota; class Alphaproteobacteria; order Sphingomonadales; family Sphingomonadaceae; genus Allosphingosinicella. Next base: position 11,432 of record JBDZVR010000021.1, on the reverse strand, counting down.
TCGCGGCTGGCGCACCTCGATCGGCGACGTTTCCGCGGGCGCGCGCTGGCTCGCGTCGCAGGGCATCGCCGATCCCGGCCGGATCGCCATCGTCGGCTGGTCATATGGCGGCTATGCCGCGCTCCAGGCCGGGGTGACCGATCCCGATCTCTATCGGGCGATCGTTGCGATCGCGCCGGTCACCGATCTCGAGCAGCTCAAGACCGATGCGGAACATTTCACCAATGCGGCGCTGGTCGCCGAATATGTCGGCAGCGGGCCGCAGGTCGCCGAGGGATCGCCGGCCCGCAATGCCGCGCGCATCGCCGCGCCGGTGCTGCTGTTCCATGGTGATCGCGATCTCAATGTCGGCGTCATCCATTCGCGCCGGATGTCCGATGCGCTGACCGGCGCCGGCAAGCGCGTCGAGCTCACCGTCTATCCCGGGCTCGAGCACGATCTCGACGATTCGCAGGCGCGCACCGACATGCTCGCCCGGATCGGCCGGTTCCTGCGCCGCGAGCTGGCGAACCAATGAGAAAGGGCGGCCCGGGCGGGCCGCCCTTCGCGAGATCGTTTCGATGCGCCGCGCCGATCAGCGCGAATAGAACTCGACGACCAGGTTCGGCTCCATGCGCACCGGATAGGGCACTTCGTCGAGCGTCGGGACGCGGATGAAGGTGACCTTGGCCGCGCCGTCCGGGCCGATATAGTCAGGGATGTCGCGCTCGGCGAGACTCTGCGCCTCGAGCACCAGCGCCATCTCCTGCGCCTTCGGGCCAAGCGTGATCTCGTCGCCGACGTTCACGCGGCGCGAGGCGATGTTGCAGCGCACGCCGTTGACGCGGACGTGGCCGTGGCTGACGAGCTGGCGCGCGGCCCAGATGGTCGGCGCGAACTTGGCACGATAGACGACCGCGTCGAGCCGGCGCTCGAGCAGGCCGATCAGGTTCTGGCCGGTGTCGCCCTTCATCCGCGACGCCTCGATATAGGCGCGCTTGAACTGCTTCTCGGTGACGTCGCCGTAATAGCCCTTCAGCTTCTGCTTGGCGCGCAGCTGGATGCCATAGTCGGACAGCTTGCCCTTGCGGCGCTGGCCATGCTGGCCGGGGCCATATTCGCGCTTGTTGACCGGGCTCTTGGGCCGTCCGAAGACGTTCTCGCCCATGCGGCGGTCGAGCTTGTACTTGGCGCTGGTGCGCTTCGACATTTGATGATCTCCAATTCGCGTTCGACAGGTCCCTGGCGCCGCACCGCCGGGCCATCCTGCCCGGCGCGGCCACCGCTTCACCAGGGGTGCGGGGCCAATTGCGAAGGCGCGCACATGGCCGGCGGGCGCGGAAAAGTCAACCGCGCCCCGGCTTCGGGCGACGCGCGCAGATGGCGGCTACGAACCGCGCGGGACGGACTGCTGCGACTGGCTGCGCTCGACGTCCATGCGTTCCAGCCGGCGCTGCTCCGCCCACTGCGCCGCGGTCATGCAGACGCGGCGGCTGGCGAGGCGCGAGCCGGTTTCCCCGATCCGGCGGCAGATCACCCGATCGGGGTCGGCGGTGCCACGCTCGCTGGCGCTGCTTTCGGCCGACTGCGCCTGCTGGGCCAGCGCGCCCGAACTCGCGACCAGCGCCGCCAGTCCCGCCATTGCGATGAGGTATTTCATGGAGTTCTCCACCGGAGTCGTATCGCCGCGAGCCTAGAGAGTTGGCGTCGCCGCCGTCAATGGGGCTCGCCGCGCCGCGGTTCGGCGATCGCCCGGACGATCCCGCGCAGCGCCTGGATCTCGCGCGAGGACCATCCGGCCTTGGTCAGGATGGTGCGGATCGTGTTCTTCGTCGCCTGCGTCCGGTCCGGCGGGTGGAAATAGCCGGCCTGGTCGAGCGCATCGTAAAGTTGCCCGATCAGTCCCTCGAGATGGGCATGCGGCGCGCGCGGCTCGAGATTGTCGTGCGCGGTCGGCATCGCCAGCGCCGCGGCCTTCGACCATTCATAGGCGATCAGGATCACGGCCTGGGCGAGGTTCAGCGAGCGGAATTGCGGGTTGATCGGCACGGTCACGATCTTGCCGGCCAGCGCGACCTCCCCGGTCTCCAGGCCCGCGCGCTCGGCGCCGAACAGGACCGCCGACTGGCCGTCCCCAGCCCGGATCTCGCGCGCGGCCTCCTCGGGCGTGATGACCGGGATCACCAGTCCCCGGCGTCGCACCGTGGTCGCATAGACGCGCGTGCAATCGGCGACCGCCTCGGCGACGGTCTCGAACAGCCGCGCGCGTTCGAGCACGATGTCGGCGCCCGCGGCCGCCGGCCCGGCGCCCGGATTGGGCCAGCCGTCGCGTGGCGCGACCAGCCTCAGGTCGGTCAGCCCGAAATTGAGCATCGCCCGCGCCGCCTTGCCGATATTCTCGCCGAGCTGCGGACGGACGAGGACGAGGGCGGGCGGGGGAGCGGTCAATGCGTGGTCCTTCGGGCAAGCGCGCCCGATCGGCTTCGGGCGCCGATCTCCTTAGGGAAGATTCCCCCGCGAATTCCAGTCCGCCGCGCAAGCGCCGGCTGGCATAGAGCCGGAATTTGCTCTCCCGGGGGAGAGAGTTTCCGCCAATGTCGATACAGACAATGTCGATGCAGGCTATCGCCGGCGCGTCACCTCGCCCTCCACCACCCGGGTTTCCGGGTGATGGCGATCGAGCCACTTCTTCACGATCCGCACGTTGCGGGTATTCGACCGGAAGAAATAATCGGGGATCGCGCCGATCCAGGGAATCGCGCCGAGCAGGAAATCGACGCCGACATTGCCGGCCATGCGCGCCAGGTGCCAGCGCGACATGCCGAGGTTGCGCGCTTCCCAGACGATCCATGCGCCCATCGTCGCGGCGACGATGTCGCCGGCCACCGGGATGACGTTGAGCAGCACGTCGAGCCCGATCCGCCGGTTCGTGCCGGGGATCGGGAAGGCCTGTTCGAGGAGATGTTCCATCGCCTCGATCCGTCGCCGCGCCGAGGCGGGATCGCGCCCGATCGGCAGCGGGCCCGGCGCATCGGGACCGGGACTTCGCGCCATCAGCGACGATCCGGCTCGATCAGCGTCAGCGCCGGATGGCGCGCGAACGGGTTGGGATGGAAGCCGTTGAGGCGCTGGGCCGCGAGCGACCAGCGGACCGGGCGGCCGAGCGCGATCCAGGGCGTGATGCCGGCAAGGATGCGGTCGGCGCGGGCAAGCGCATCGGCCCGCGCCTGCCCGTCGGCGGCCGCGCGCGCCTCGGCGAGCGCCGCATCCGCCTCCTCGTCGCAGACGGCGCTCGCATCGCACAGGAAACGCCGCAGGTACCAGGCGCCGGACAGGATCGGCGCAACCTCGTCGATGAAGGCGATGTCGGCCGGGCCGCCGGGCGGGGAGACCTCGAGCTCAACCCCGATCGCCGCCCAGTCGCGGCGCAGATGGGCGAGGATGAGGCGGTGCCCCGGCGTCTCGGGCGCGGCGATGCGCAGCCGCACCGGCTGGCCGTGGGCGCGGATCGCGGCGGCGGCTGCGGGACGTCGCTCGCCGAGCGGCTGATCCGCCCAGTCGGGCTGCGTCGGCGCGACCAGTTCGTCGATCCCCGGCGCAACGATGGCGGCGCGCGGCTCGAAGCCGGCGAGCAGCGGTTCGCCGGCGATGCTCTCGCGGTCGATCGCCATCGCCAGCGCGCGCCGCACGCTGGCGACGCCGGCCGCGCCATCGTCGCGCAGGAAAACGAGGCCGAACAGGCCCTGAACCGGCTCGATCGTGACGCGGCTCGCCGGGATGTCGGCGCGGCGCGCATAGGGCAGATCCGCGATCGTGCCGCCGACAACCAGGTCGGCATCGCCGTGCAGGAAGCGCGCGATCGCCATCGCCGCGGTTTCGCCGCGCAGCAGGATGGCCGGCGGCGCCGGTCGTCCGTCGGTCGGGTCGCGCGCGATATCCTCGTCGTCCGGCTCGGGCAGGGCGAGGCGCACCACCGCCCCGTCGCGCGCCTCGATCCGATAGGGTCCGGTGCCGCCGCCACCCATCGCGATCGCGAGCTCGGGCTGGGCGAGGAGCTGGAGGAAGTTGGGTCGCGGCCCCTTGAGCGTGATCTCGATCACCTCGTCGGTCATCGGAACGATCGAGTCGATCATGCCGAGCGAGGATTTGAGCGGGTTGCGGCTTGGCCGGCTGAGCGCCGCGCGCAGCCGCGCGGCAACCTCCTCGGCGGTGACCGGCGCGCCGTCCGCCCAGTCCGCGGGGCGGATGCGCATCGTGTAGCGGAGGCCGTCGTCGGAGACGATCCAGCTTTGCGCCAGCGCCGGCTCGATCTCGCCGGTGCCGTCGAAGCGCACCAGGCCCTGCGCGCTCGCCTCGAGCAGAAAGGCGGCGGGCGCGTCGAGGGTGGCGAGATTGGGGTTGCGCGCGCGCGGCGCCTCGCCGATCGCGCTGACGCGAATCGGGCCGCCGGGATCGCCGCCGCAGCCGCCGACGCCCACGAGGCCGATGAGCGCGGCCGCGAGCAGGAGGAGTCTTCGTCCCGTCATGGGACAACACTAGCCGCTCCGCGGGGAAAAGACAGCGCGCCCGGCCGCGGCGGGCGCCATTTACCGGTCCTTCACCGGTCGCCGGATAATCCGGCGGGATGGACCACAACCAACCTCGGCCGGCTGCCGGCTCCGCGGCGGGAGTCGGCTTCAAGGAGCGTCGCGCCCTTCGCCACGTCGTCGACGAGGTTGCCCTGTTGTCGCCGCAGCGGCGGATCAGGATCGAGGTCCGCTTGCGCAACGTCTCGACGCTCGGCTTCATGGCCGAATGCGATGAGGCAGTGCGGATCGGCAGCTACGTTTCGCTCGACGTGCCCGGCATTGGCCCGGTCAAGGCCCAGGTCCGCTGGCAGATCGGGCCGCGCCTCGGCGGCATGTTCCTCGATCCGATCAGCCTCGAGTGCTGCGAATGGGCGGCGGTCGGGGCCGGCACGCCCTTTTCGCAATAGGCGAAGGAAGTCGCGAGGCGCGCCCTACGGGCTGCTCGGCCGATCATCGTCATTGTCGAAGACTCCGGCCGCGAGCAGCACCCCGCCGGCGACGATCGCCAGCGCGAGGATGATCGGCAGCCAGCTTCCGGCGAGCTCCGATTCATGCCCCGTCGGCGCGGCGGCGCGCTGGGGGACCGGCGCCTGGCGCAGCGACAGGCCCTGCGCGTCGCTTTGCGCGATCGCCGGCGTGACCGCGAGCGAAAGCCCGGCGAGGCCGGCGAAAAACTTTCCAACCATCTGCTCTTCCTCATGAAATCCGGGCCGATAAGCCGCCCCGTGACGCTGCGAACCAAGCCGCCCGGCGGAGGTTGCGCGGGTCGCGGCGAATGGAGCGGCAAATTCGCCGAGCCGACCGGGATGGCGCGGTCGGGCCGTGATCGGGCGATGATGGAAGGGCGCTCGCGGCAATGGCGCTCACGGCTGGCCAGCGCCTCTCGCGGCTGGCCGGCGCGGCTCGCGCGGGCTGGTGCGGACGGCGGGAGTCGAACCCGCACGCCCCGTTCGGGGCAGAAGATTTTAAGTCTCCAGCGTCTACCGGTTCCGCCACGTCCGCATGGCTGATGGCCTGACGCGCGTCGCGGGCGCCGTCAACGCCGGCGATCGATCGGCTAGCGGCCGTTGAGCCGTTCGCGCATTTCCTTGCCCGGCTTGAAATAGGGCACTTTCTTGGCCGAGATCTCGACCGGCTCGCCGGTGCGCGGGTTGCGGCCGCGGCGCGCGTCGCGCGCGCGCGTCGAAAAGGCGCCAAAGCCACGCAGTTCGACGCGGCCGCCCTGCTGGAGCTGGGTGATGATCTTGTCGAAAAAGGCGGCGACGACGGATTCGATCTCCCTGACGGTGAGGTCAGGATGATCCTCGCACAATTTCTGAACGAGTTCGGAGCGTATCACGGTCCCCCCCCTCAAAGCTCGATCCGGTGTCCATCCCGATCGGACCTGGTCGACCCCCTCGACCGTGCCAGTCCCGGACAGTCGCATCGAACCGGCGAAATTGCAATATCGCGCGTCACTGGAAAGACGAACGATTTCAAAGGTCACGCGGCCCCGGGAAGGGCGGCGGCGTCGCCGGCGAGGCAGCAACGCCGCCTTGCCTGGCGTCAGCTCTGCTTCTGCTTCAGCGCCTCGCCCAGGATGTCGCCGAGGCTCGCGCCCGAATCGGACGAGCCATATTGCGCCACCGCCTGCTTCTCCTCGGCGATCTGGAGCGCCTTGATCGAGAAGTTGGGCTTCTTCGAGCGGTCGAAGCCGGTGACCATGGCGTCGAGCTTCTGGCCGACCTGGAAGCGCTCCGGCCGCTGCTCGTCACGGTCGCGACCAAGGTCGCTGCGCTTGATGAAGCCGGTCGGGCCGTCGTCGCCCGCCTGGACGTCAAGCCCGCCGTCATTGACCGCGAGCACCGTCACCGTGACGACATCGCCCTTGCCGACGCCGCCGGCCGACGCGCCCGACTTGACGACGCCGCCGCGCTCGAGCTGCTTCATGCCGAGGCTGATGCGCTCCTTCTCGACATCGACGTCGAGCACCACCGCTTTCACGGTCTCGCCCTTGTGATGCATGCCCAGCGCTTCCTCGCCCGAAACGCCCCAGGCGATGTCGGACATGTGGACCATGCCGTCGACGTCGCCGGGCAGGCCGATGAACAGGCCGAACTCGGTCGCGTTCTTGACCTCGCCCTCGACCTCGGTGCCGACCGGATATTTCTCGGCGAAGGTCGCCCAGGGATTGGCCTGCGCCTGCTTGAGGCCGAGGCTGATCCGCCGCTTCTCCTCGTCGACCTCGAGCACCGCGACCTCGACCTCCTGCGAGGTCGAGACGATCTTGCCGGGATGGACGTTCTTCTTGGTCCAGCTCATCTCGGAGACGTGGACCAGGCCCTCGATGCCGGGCTCGAGCTCGACGAAGGCGCCATATTCGGTGATGTTGGTCACGCGGCCCGGGAAGATGCCGGCGACCGGATATTTGGCCGCCGCGCCTTCCCACGGATCGGCCTCGAGCTGCTTCATGCCGAGGCTGATGCGCTGGGTTTCGCGGTTGATGCGGATGATCTGGACCTTCACGGTCTGGCCGATCTCCAGCACCTCGCTCGGATGGCCGACGCGCTTGTAGCTGATGTCGGTGACGTGGAGCAGGCCGTCGATGCCGCCGAGATCGACGAACGCGCCGTAATCGGTGATGTTCTTGACGACGCCCTCGGCCACCTGGCCCTCGGTCAGGCTCTGGATCAGGCCGGAACGCTGCTCGGCGCGGGTCTCCTCGAGGATCGCGCGGCGCGAGACGACGATATTGCCGCGCCGGCGATCCATCTTCAGGATCTGGAACGGCTGCGGCAGGTCCATGAGCGGGGTCACGTCGCGGACCGGGCGGATGTCCACCTGGCTGCCCGGCAGGAAGGCGACGGCGCCGCCGAGATCGACGGTGAAGCCGCCCTTGACGCGCCCGAAGATGATGCCCTCGACCCGGTTGCCGGCATTATATTCGGCCTCGAGCTTGTCCCACGCCGCCTCGCGGCGGGCGCGGTCGCGGCTCAGCATCGCCTCGCCGTTCACGTTCTCGATACGGTCGACATAGACCTCGACCACGTCGCCGACCTTGAGGTCCGCCTTCTGCCCCGGCGCGGCGAATTCGCGCAGCGGCACGCGGCCTTCGCTCTTCAGCCCGACATCGATCACCGCCATGTCGTTTTCGAGCGCGGTGACGGTGCCCTTGACGACGCGGCCTTCGAAGCTCTCGTGCTCGCCGCCGAGCGATTCATTGAGGAGGGCCGCGAAATCGTCGCGGGTCGGATTCGCCGTGGTGGCCATAAGGGAATGGTATCCTTCGTATCTGACGTTTGCCGGCCTGGGGGTTGTCTCCCCCGGTCTTGTCAACCAGCATGCCGATGCGGCCCCATGCCGCGCCGGCGCCCGTCGGTCTTCGGTGCACGGTGCAGCCGTGACGGCAAAAGGCGCGTCGGAGCGCGGGCCCCGGCCCCGCCCAAACGCGCTGCCTCGTCTGGCTGCCCGCGAGCGCCTTCCTGCCCGCCGGACGCGCGGGCATATAGGGAAGAAGGGGGCGGTGGGCAAGCGGCAAGCGGCGCCGCGCGTCCCCGCCCGGCGCGGCCGCTCATGCCCTCGCCGCAGGGAGGCGCGGCCCGAATGCCGATCACGCCCGGCGCAGCCGCATCGTGATGCTGATCCGGTCCTCGCGGCGGCGCACGTCGATGGTGACGACGTCGCCGGCGCCGTCGAGCGCGCGGGCGAGCTCGGTGGCGTTGGCGATCGGCGTGCCGGCGGCGGTGAAGATGACGTCGCCGGCCTGCAGCCCGGCCCGCGCCGCCGCCGATCGCGGCGCGACGAGCGCGATCATCGCCCCCTGCTGGCGCTTCACCCCGATCCGCGTCGCGAGCGCCGGGTTGAGATCCTGCGCGATGAAGCCGAATTCGTTGGTCGCGCCGCCGCCGCGCCGCATCAGCGTGCTCACCACCGTGCCGGCGGTGCTGCCGGGCAGCAGCAGCGCGGTATCGCCGGCGGCGCCGCCCAGGCCGGCGATGCCGATCACCTCGCCGCCGTCGTTCAGGACCGGTGCGCCGGCGAAGATCGGCTCGGGCGCCGGGCGCAGCCGGGCATAGACGCGCGCGCCGGGCCCTTCGGCCTGGAAATCGCCGCCGACCATCGCCGCCGCGGCGATGCAGCCCTGCGCCAGCGGCGCGGCCAGCGCGATGCCGCTCGCGCCGACCGGCGGCAGGCCCTCATCCGCGAAGGACAGGTAGGGCAGCCCCTCCGCCTCCACCTTGAACAGCGCGATGCCGGACAGGTCGTCGCTCGCCACCCGGCGCGCGTCGAGCCGCCGGCCGTCCCCCAGCCGCGCGCGCGGCGCCGCGCCCGCGCCGGTCCGGCGCGCGCTCGTGACCAGATAGCCATCGGCCGAAACGAGGAAGCCGATCGCGCCGCCCGCGGGGGAGGGCGCGCCGGCGGCGGTCTCGATCGCAACCAGCGCCGGGCAGGCGCCGGCGATCATTCCGGCGCGATCGACCGCCGGCGCGCCGCGACGCACCGCGTTCACCGCCGGCGCAACCACCTTCTGCTCGACCTGCTTGACTCCCGGCGCCAGCTTGCCGCCGATCAGCGCCGCGAGCAGGGCGAGGGCGACGGCGGCGACGCCGATGACGATGGTGCGGACGAAGGCGCGGGGCGAGTCGGGCAGCATCGCCGCTCAGGCTTCCCCGAACAGGTCGCGCTGCGCCTTTTCCAGCTCCTCGGCGTAGCGGCGCCGCACATATTTTTCCGACAGCAGGCCGAGCACCCTGCCGTCCTCGTCGACCACCGCGAGATCGTCCACCCCCCATTGCTCGAACGCGCGCATGGCGGCGGCGACGTCCTGCTCGGGAGTCAGCGCGGTTTCGGCCTGGACGGCGATGTCGCCGACCCGCGTTCCCGGATCGGTCGCGGCGGCGAAGGCGAGGGTGGTGGGCACGATGCCCGCATATCTTTCGCCCTCGCCGGTCAGCACCACCCGCCCGGTCGAGCCGAGCGGGTAGCGGCGGCGGAACTCGGCGATGCTGATGTCGGCGCTCGCGGTCGGCACGCCGCGCCGCATCATTCGCCCGGCGGTGAGGCTGCGCACCCAGCCGACATCGCGGGCGCTGCGGATCGTGCCGCCGCGGGTGTGGATCCGCCAGGTCGAGAAGGAATAGCCGAAGGTCTCGCGCACCAGCGTGCTCGCGCACAGGGCGGCGGCGAGCGCGACGCTGGCGAGCGCGAAATCGTGGGTCGATTCGAGCACCAGCATCGACATCGTCATCGGCCCGCCGACCACCGCGACCGCCATCGCCGCCATGCCGACCAGCGCCGCGTCGACCGGGTCGAGCCGCGGCGCGCCGGGAATCGCCGAGAAGACGAGCGCGAAAATCTGGCCGGCGAGCGAGCCGAGGAAGAGCGAGGCGAAGAACAGGCCGCCGCGAAAGCCGAAGCCGAGCGTGATCGACGAGGCGAGGAACTTGAGCAGGAAGATGCCGAGGAGAAAGCCGGCGCCGACCGGCACGCTGAGGTTGAGGTGGAGCGCGCCGTGGCCGGCCGACAGCGCCTGCGGCGAGGCGAGCGCGATCGGGATGAGCAGCGCGCCGCCGACCACCGGTCGCCAGGTTTCCGCGATCGGCAGGCGGCGCACTGCGCTCTCGATCGAGGTGACCGCCTGGATCAGGAATACCGCGACGAGGGCGCAGGCAAAGCCGAGCGCGGCGTAGAGCAGATAGTCCACTGCGACGATGGCGTGCGCGCTCGGCAGCGCGATGAGGTAGGGCGCGCCGCCTGCGGCGCGGATCGTGAGCGTGCCGGCGATGCAGGCCGCCGCCACCGGCGCGATCGCTGCCGGCGTATAGGCGCCGATCACGATCTCGAAGGCGTAGAAGGCGCCGGTGAGCGGCGCGCCGAAGGCGGCGCCCAGCGCCGCGCCGGCGCCGGCGCCGACCATGGTGCGCAGGTCGTTGCGGCGCAGCTTCAGCCGGCTTCCGGCGACCGAGGCGGCGCCGCCGCCCAGTTGCGCATAGGCCGCTTCGAGCCCGACCGAGCCGCCGCAGCCGTTCGACACCAGCGTCTGGGCGGAGACGAGCAGGCTGTCCTTCACCGGGATCCGGCCGCCATGGAGGGCGTTCGCCTCGACCACGTCGATCGGCGCGCGTCGCCGGCGCTTGCCGACCGCGAGCGCGATGCCGGCGAGCAGCAGGCCGCCGAACGGCAGGGCGAGCAGCCGCAGCGGCTCGATCGCATCGGCGGCGCTGAGCTGGGTGATATGGGCGCCGTAGAAGATTTGCTGGAGCCAGTGCGCGATGCGCCCCTGGATCAGGGTCAGCAAGCCGGCGGCGACGCCGATCGCCACGGCGAGCGCGACGAGCGCCATTTCGCTCGAACGCAGCAGCCGCCGCTCGCGGTGAAGGATTTGCGCCAACCGGTTCGGAATCATCGCGGGCTCCAAACTTGCCGGCCCGCCTAGCGTTAGCGCCGCTCCCCGTCCACCCGCCGGGCCGCGCGCGCCCGGTCAGATGCCCCGGCGCGCCGGGCGCGGGCGCTCCCGCGGAATCGAAAGGGGCCGGCGCATCGCGGCGCCGGCCCCTTCGTCGGTCGTGCCGCCGCTCAGGCGCCGGCGAGCTCGGCGACGTCCACCTTCAGGCCCGGGCCCATGGTCGAGGACAGCGCGACCTTGCGGACGAACTTGCCCTTGGCGCCGGTCGGCTTGGCCTTGATGATCGCGTCGACGAACGCGTCGAAATTCCTGCGCAGGTCCGCCTCGGAAAAGCTCGCCTTGCCGATGCCGGAATGGATGATGCCGGCCTTTTCGACGCGGAACTCGACCTGGCCGCCCTTCGCGGCCTTCACCGCCTCGGCGACGTTCGGCGTCACCGTGCCGAGCTTGGGGTTCGGCATCAGGCCCTTGGGGCCGAGCACCTTGCCGAGCCGGCCGAC
>JBDZVR010000020.1:0-46864 GCA_040255785.1 Sphingomonadales bacterium | reverse complement strand
GGCGCGGCGTCGGCCGCGGCTCGGCGCGCGCCTCGCGCTCGCGCTCGCGGCGGCGCTGCGCCGGCGCCTCGTCCGGCACCGCTTCGGCGCGGAAGCTGAGCACGGTGGTGCGCTCTTCGACCGGCGGCGGCGGCGTCCGCGAGACACCGAGGGTCAGCAGCATCAGGACCAGCCCGAGCTCGACCAGCAGCGCGAGCGCGGCGCTCAGCGCCCGCCCCCGGCTCACCGGGCGAAGCCGGTCGACCAGCGCGGAAAATGGAATGAGCCTCGTCCGAACCACGACGTCCCAATGGCGCTATTCCGCGGGACGCAAGCCCGAGGCGACGCGGCGGAGATAGTCGGGCGGCGGAACGCGGGCAAGCCGCCCCGGGGCGCGGGCCTCGTCCGCTGGCCGCATTTCGCGGCTGGCAAGGCGGGCGCAATCGCCTAGATAGGTCTCACAACGCCACGCAAGGAACGGGAAGAACAACATGGCCACGCGCGACGCCGTCATCGTCTCCACCGCCCGCACCGCCATCGGCAAGGCCTATCGCGGCGCCTTCAACGCCACCCCGCCGCCGACGCTCGCCAGCCACGCCATCCGGGCCGCGGTCGAGCGCGCGAAGCTCGATCCCAGGGAGGTCGAGGACTGCATCGTCGGCGCCGCGCTGCCGCAGGGCGGCCAGCACACGATCGGGCGCACCGCCGCGCTGCGCGCCGGCCTGCCGGTGACGACCGCCGGCATGACCGTCGACCGGCAATGCTCCTCGGGCCTGATGGCGATCGCGACCGCGGCCAAGCAGGTGATCGTCGATCGCATGGACGTGATCGTCGCCGGCGGCGTCGAATCGATCAGCCTGGTCCAGACGCCGGAGCTGCGCGTCGCCGCCGATCCCGAGCTGGTGGCGATGCACAAGGACATCTACATGCCGATGATCGCCACCGCCGAGGTAGTGGCGAAGCGCTACGACATCGCGCGCGAGGCCCAGGACGAATATGCGCTGCAGTCGCAGCAGCGCACCGCCGCCGCCCAGGCGGCCGGCAGGTTCGACGACGAGATCGTGCCGGTCACGACGAAGATGAACGTCAAGGACAAGCAGACCGGCGAGGTCTCGCAGCGCGAGGTGACGATCGCGAAGGATGAGGGCAACCGGCCCGATACCACGCTGGCAGGGCTCGCCGCGCTGCAGCCGGTGATGGGCCCCGGCAACGCCATCACCGCCGGCAACGCCAGCCAGCTTTCGGACGGCGCCTCGGCCTGCGTGGTGATGGAGGCGGGCGTCGCCGCGGCGAAGGGGCTCGCGCCGCTCGGCCGCTATGTCGGCATGGCGGTCGCCGGCACCGAGCCGGACGAAATGGGCATCGGCCCGGTGTTCGCGGTGCCCAGGCTGCTCGACCGGTTCGGGCTCGCCATCGACGATATCGGCCTGTGGGAGCTGAACGAGGCGTTCGCGGTGCAGGTGCTCTACTGCCGCGACCGGCTTGGCATCCCGAACGACCGGCTCAACGTCAATGGCGGCGCGATCTCGATCGGCCATCCCTACGGCATGTCGGGCGCGCGCATGGTCGGGCACGCGCTGATCGAGGGCAGGCGCCGCGGCGCGAAACATGTCGTCATCACCATGTGCGTCGGCGGCGGCATGGGCGCTGCCGGACTGTTCGAGGTGCTCTAGGCGTGCGGCGCCCGCGCCCGGCGCCGCGCCCCGCCGGCCGGGCGCCTTGAGCGTCCATTTCGATCTTCCGCCCGGGCGCGCGCCGGTCGCGCCTGCTCACGTCGCGCATCCCCGCCTCGTCCTCACCGTCTGCATCCTCGCCTCGAGCCTCGGCTTCATCGACGGCTCGGTGCTCAATGTCGCACTGCCCGCGATCGCGGCGGGCTTCGCGGCGCGCACCGCCGAGGTGCAATGGGTGATGAACGCCTTCACCCTGCCGCTCAGCGCCCTGCTGCTGATTGGCGGCGCGGCGGGCGACCTTTACGGCAGGAGGCGGGTGATGCTGGGCGGCATCGCGCTGTTCACGGCGGCCTCGCTGCTCTGCGCGGCGGCGCCGGGCCTTGGCGTGCTGCTCGCCGGGCGCGCGCTGCAGGGGCTGGGCGCGGCGCTGCTGCTGCCGAACAGCCTCGCCACGCTGAGCGCCGCCTTCTCCGGCGCGGCGCGCGGCCGGGCCGTCGGCATCTGGGCCGCGGCGGGCGCGGCCGCGGGGGCGATCGCGCCGCTGCTCGGCGGCTGGCTGGTCGATCGTGCCGGCTGGGAGTTCATCTTCCTCATCAACCTGCCGATCGGGCTCGGCGCGATCCTGCTCGGCTTGCGCTGCATTCCCGAAAGCCGCGGCGAGAGCGGCGCGCGGCCGGACTGGACGGGCGCGGCGCTGGCGACGTTCGGCCTCGGCGCGCTGACCTGGGGGCTCACCGCCTGGTCGGCGACCGACCGCTTCGATGCCGAGGTCGGGCTGACCCTCGCCACGGGCCTCGCGCTGCTCGCCTGGTTCCTGGGGCAGGAGCGGCGCAGGGGCGCGCGGGCGATGGTGCCGCTCGACATGTTCGGCTCGCGTCCGTTCGTCGGGCTGACCCTGCTCACCTTCCTGCTCTACGGCGCGCTCGGCGGGCTGATGCTGCTGCTGCCCTTCGCGCTGATCGAGGCGGGCGGCTATTCGGCGACGCAGGCGGGGCTTGCCGTGCTCCCCTTCCCGGTCATCGTCGCGCTCGGCTCGCCATCGATGGGCCGGCTCGCCGGGCGGACGGGGCCGCGCCTGCCGCTCACTATCGGCCCGCTGATCGTCGCGGCCGGCTACGCGCTCGGCGCGCGGATCGAAGCGGACAGCGGCTATTTCGCCGACGTGCTGCCGCCGATCCTGATCGTCTCGATCGGCATGGGGATCGCGGTGGCGCCGCTGACCACGGCGGTGCTCTCGTCGGTGGACGAGCGACATGTCGGCACCGCTTCGGGCCTCAACAGCGCGGTCTCGCGCGCCGGCGGGCTGATCGTCGTCGCGCTGCTCGGCGCGGTGCTCTCGCTGTCGAGCGGCGCGCTGATGAACGGGCTGCACGACGCCGCGCTGGTCGGCGCCGCGCTCGCGCTGGCGAGCGGGATCGTCGCCTGGTTCACCCTGAAGGGGTTCAAACCCGCGCGCGAAACGGCGTGAAGTTGGTGCCCTCGTCGTAGACGTCGACGCCTTCGCGCCGCTTGAGGAAGCCGACCACCGCGTAGGTGACGGGGGTCAGCGCCGCCTCCCAGCCCACCTTGAGCACGAACTGGCTCGCCATCACCGCGAGCAGCGCCTCGACCGGCCAGTCGGGAAGGCCGTAGAAGGCGACCGGATAGAAGATCAGGCTGTCCGCGCCCTGGCCGACGATGGTGCTGCCGATCGTGCGCATCCACAGGAAGCGGCCCCTGGTCCAGACCTTCATCCTGGCGAGGACCATCGAGTTCAGCAGGTCGCCGGCCCAGAAGGCGCACAGCGAGGCGAGGATGATCCGCCAGCCGGCGCCGAACACGCGCTCATAGGCTTCCTGCCCGGTCCAGCCCTCGGCGACGGGCAGGTGGACGACGGTCCATTCCATCACGCCCATGAAGAGCAGCGCGGCGAAGCCGGTCCAGATCACCCGCCGGGCGCGGGCATAGCCATAGACCTCGGTCAGGATGTCGTCGATGACGTAGGAGATCGGGAAGAAGAGGATGCCCGCGCCGAACGGCACCGCGCCGAGCCAGGGCAGCTCGATCACCGATCGCTTCTCCGCGCCGATCACGTTGGAAAGGAGGAGGACGACGACGAAGGCCGCCATCACCAGGTCGTAGTAACGGAAATGCTGGCCGGCGAGCTCCCCGGCGCTGACCCTCCTGATCGCCACGCGTCCTCCCTGCCCGGCGGCGCCCTTATGATCGCCGTTTCGCCCCCGCGCAATCCGCGCTATTCGCACCACGCCGCGCGCCCGTAGCTCAGCCGGATAGAGCACGAGCCTTCTAAGCTTGGGGTCGCAGGTTCGAATCCTGCCGGGCGCGCCACTTTCGAACAGAAGAGAGAACAGCAGGCGTGGTCTTGGGCCACACCCCCAGCAGCGGTGCGGGCGTGCATAGCCGCGGAGCCGCCGATGCGGACTTCGCAAGCCTCGCTGCGGAGGCAAGCTGACCTTCTACACCAGCTATCGTTAACCATTCTGATCCCTTTTGGTGTCATGGTCGCGCAGCCATGCGTCGCCGGCGATTCCGGGGCGGCCGCACCGTCCGCAGCTCGCCTCACGCACGACGCTGGCACGGGGAAAGGCAGCCGGACGGGAGGGAGAGATCGCAAGCGCAGCGCACGTCATGCAGGTCAGCCGGGGGTTTGGCAGCGCAGAAGTGATCGCCAAAGTTGCGGAGGCTGCATTCGGCAAGCCGCTCGTGACCAACGTGTTGCGCGGACACGTTGCCGAGGCGATCGTCGCGCTCGCACTGGAACCGGAGTGGGACTGGTGCAGTGCCGATTATAGCGGCTGGGATTTTGAGCGCTCCGATGGGCTTCGCCTGGAGGTCAAGCACTCGGCAGCCCGCCAATCGTGGGCCACTACCAAGCCTAGCAAAGCAATATTCGATGTCGCCGCCCGCACGGGATATTGGGTGAGCAGCACGGAGTGGATCGCCGGGATCGGGCGGGCCGCTCACCTCTATATATTCGCGCATCACGGCATCTACGATGACCATGCCGATCATCGCGATCCGTCGCAGTGGGACTTCTACGTGGTGCCGACATCGGCACTGCCTGACATCAAGCAGATATCGCTGGGCACCATAAAAACCATCACGACAGCGGTCAGCATCGACGAACTTGCGGCAGCGGTCCGCTCGGTCGCCAACGACGTTTCCCGATCAATCCGGTGAAGCCGGATCCCGCAAAGCCGGGAAACCCGGCCGGGACCGGTGCGCTGCGGACTGCCGGGCGCGCCAATTCGGCGAGGGGGTGCCTCGGGCCGGGCGGCGCCGCGGGGCCGGATCGCGCCGGCTATTCGTGGCGGAGGGCGTCGATCGGGTTGAGCGCGGCGGCGCGGCGGGCGGGGAAGTAGCCGAAGACGATGCCGATCAGCGCCGAGACGCTGAACGCGAGCAGGTTCACCCGCGGATCGAACAGGAACGGCACCTGGATGATCGGCGCGAGGATCAGGGTCGCGACGAGCGCCAGCAAGATGCCGATCAGGCCGCCGAGGCAGGCGAGCACGACCGCCTCGACGAGGAACTGCATCAGCACCTCGCTCGCAACCGCGCCGATCGCGAGGCGGATGCCGATCTCGCGCGTGCGCTCCGTCACCGAGACCAGCATGATGTTCATGATCCCGATGCCGCCGACGATCAGGCTGACCGCCGCGACCGCGCCCATGACGGTGGTGAGGATTTTCGTCGTGCCCTGGAGCGTTTCGGAAATCTGCTTGGTGTCGAAGATGTTGAAATTGTCGTCGGCGCCAGGCGCGAGGTGACGGCGCTCGCGCAGCAGCGCGCCGATCGCGCTCTGCACGTCGGCGCTGTCATAGGCATCGTCGACGGCGACGATGATCGTGCGGATGTCGCGATTGCCGGTGAAGCGGCGCTGCACCGTCTTGATCGGCATCATCACGACATCGTCCTGGTCCTGGAAGCCGCCCTGCCCGCGCGTCGCGAGCAGGCCGATCACGTCGCACGAGACGGTGCCGACGCGCAGCCGCTGCCCGACCGCATCCTCGCGGGCGAACAGGTTCTGCCGCACGGTATTGCCGATCACGCACACCGCCTTGCCGGCCTGCTCCTCCTGGTCGGTCCACAGCCGCCCTTCGGTCAGCGCCCATTGCTGCGCGGTGAAGAACTGCCGCGTCGTGCCGGTGATCGAGGTCTGCCAGTTCTGCGCATTGTGGACGGCGGTGCCGGAGGCCTGCGCCTGCGGCGCGACCGCGCGCACGCCCGCCACCTGCTCGCCGATCGCCTCCACGTCGCTCATCTCGAAGGGCGGTGGCGGCGGCCCGCCACCACCGCGGCCGAAGCCCTGGCCGGGGCGAATCTGGAGGATGTTCGCGCCGAGGCTGGAGATCTGCTGCGCCACCGCGGCGGTCGCGCCGTTGCCCAGCGTCACCATCGTCACCACCGCCGCGACGCCGATGACGATGCCGAGCACGGTGAGAAAGGAGCGCAGCAGGTGCCGCCTGATCTCGCGCACCGCCAGCACGATCGTGGTGAAGAACATCAGGCGTCCCCTTCGCTTCGCGGGAAGGGCGGCGCGATGGCCCGCCCGGCGGACGGCCCGCCATCACGAGCCGGCCAGCCCCTCGATCCCCTCCCGGCGGAGCGGGGGGAGAATGTCGCGGCGCGCCTCACGCCGCCCCCTCCGGCCCGTTCGTCTCCACCCGCTCGACCAGCCCGTCGTGGAAATGGACGATGGTGCGCGCATATTCGGCCATGTCGGGCTCGTGCGTCACCATCAGCACGGTGATGCCCGAGTCACGGTTGAGCCCGGTGAGCAGCTCCATGATCTCGACCGAGGTCCTGCTGTCGAGATTGCCGGTCGGCTCGTCGGCGAGCAGCACGACCGGATTGGTGACGATCGCGCGGGCGATCGCGACGCGCTGCTGCTGGCCGCCCGAAAGCTCCGCCGGCGTGTGGTCCCACCACTGGTCGAGCCCGACCTTGGCGAGCGCGGCCATGCCCTGCTCGCGCCGCTTCGCCTTGTCCTCGCCGCGATAGAGCAGCGGCAGCTCGACATTTTCGAGCGCGCTGGTGCGCGCCAGCAGGTTGAAGCCCTGGAACACGAAGCCGAGATAGCGGCGCCGGAGCAGCGCGCGCTGATCGCGATCGAGCGTCTCCACCGGCACGCCCATGAAGCGGAAGCTTCCCGACGTCGGCACGTCGAGGCAGCCGAGAATGTTCATCGTCGTCGACTTGCCGGAGC
The DNA here is from genome assembly GCA_040255785.1 of Sphingomonadales bacterium. Taxonomy (GTDB): domain Bacteria; phylum Pseudomonadota; class Alphaproteobacteria; order Sphingomonadales; family Sphingomonadaceae; genus Allosphingosinicella. The sequence continues at coordinate 40,003 of JBDZVR010000020.1, read as the reverse complement.
CGGAGGCGCCCATCACCGCGACGAAATCGCCCCTCGCGACATCGAGGTCGATGCCCTTGAGCGCCTGGAAGGCGGTCGCGCCGCTGCCATAGGTCTTGGTGACCCCGCGCAGCGAGATGATCGGATCATCCGCCATTCGGGGCCCCGCCCCTGCGCTGGCCGCCGCCGCGCCGCGCGCCGCCGTCGCCGCGCCGCGAGGCCTGCCCCGACGAAAGCCGCGCGGTGATGACCTGCATCCTTTCGCGAAGCTCGCCGCCGGTCACTTCGGTCTCGCTGCCGTTGGTCGCGCCGACCGTCACCTGCACCGCGCGCGGCTTGCCGTCCTCGCCGAGCACGTAGAGCGTCTGGCGGCTGCCGCGCCCGATCGTCACCTCGCGGTCCGGCCGGTTGCCGCGCCGTGGCCGGCGGGGAATGAGGACGCCGGTGACGCCGCTGCGCCCGCCGCCGGCGCTCTGCCGATCCGGGGCGAAGCGCAGCGCCGCGTTGGGCACCAGCAGGACGTTGCGCTGCTCGGAGGTGACGATCTCCGCGGTCGCGGTCATGCCCGGCCGCAGGATCAGCTCGGGATTTTCGACCGAGAGCACCGCCGTGTAGGCGACGACGCTGCTCGCCGAACTCGACGCGCTGGTGGTGCCGGTGCTGGTCGTCGCGCCGGACGCATTCGCGCCCACGTCGATCCGCGTCACCGTCGCCTCGAAGACGCGGCCCGGATAGGCGTCGACGGTGAAGGTCGCGCGCTGGCCGGCGCGGACCTGGCCGACATCGGCCTCGTCCACCTTAACCTCCAGCTTCATGTGCGACAGGTCCTCGGCGATGGTGAACAGCACCGGCGCCTGGAACGAGGCGGCGACGGTCTGGCCCGGATCGATCTGGCGCGAGAGCACGACGCCGGTGACCGGCGAATAGATCGTCGCCTTGGAAAGGTTGGTCATCGCCGAGGCGAGCTGCGCGCGCGCGGTCTCGACCTGCGCGTTGGCGGCGCGAACCGCCGCCGCCTGCCGTCGCGCCTCGGCGCGGGCCGCGTCCAGCTCGCTCTCGGAGGGCACGCGATGGTTGGAGATGCGCCACACCTCCTCCTGGCGGGCGAGATCGGCGCGCGCCTGCGCCGCCGAGGCCTCGGCGGTGGCGACCTGCGCCTGCGCGGCGGCGAGCGCGGCGCGCGCCTGCGTCACCGCGTCCTGGAGGCGCGCGGTGTCGAGGCGGGCGAGCGGCTGGCCGCGCGTCACCTGGTCGTTGTTGTCGACGAACACCTCGGTGATGATGCCGGACTGTTCGGAGCCGACCTCGACCTGGTTGGTCGGCGCGAGGTTGCCGGTCGCCGAGACCGTCACGGTCAGGTTGCCGCGCCGCACCGGCTCGGCCGCGTAGCCGCCCTCGCCCTCGCCCGCGAAGCAGCGCGACAGGAGCAGCAGCAGGACGACGAGCACGAGCGCGCCGATGATCGTCGCCGGCCGGCGCCACCAGGGCTTGCGCGGCGGCGCGCCGAGAAATTCGTCGAGATCGGCCTTGTCGGGCGGCGGAGCGCCATTCGCGGTCGTGTCGGTCATTGGCTGGTCCCGTTATCGGCTGCGGCGCTGCGCGCGGTGGGGGGCGAATCGATCGGCGCCCAGCCACCGCCGAGCGCCTGGTAGAGCTGGACGAGCGCGCTCGCTCTTGCCGCGCGGCTGGTGGCGAGGCCCTCGCGCGCGGAGAGGAGCTGGCTCTCGGCCTGGTTGAGCGACTGGAAGTCGATCAGGCCCGAGCGATACTGGACGCGCGAGAGGATCGCGCTGTTGCTGGCGGCATCGAGCGCGATCGCGAACTCGGCCTCGCGGCGCTGCGCGGCGTCGAGCGCGGCGAGCGCGTTCTCGACGTCCTCGAGCGCGACCAGCACCGATTGCCGGTAGCCGGCGAGCGCCGCCTCCGCCGCCGCGCGCTGCGAACGGACCTGCGAGCGCAGCGCGCCGCCGTTGAACAGCGACTGGCCGAGCGAGCCGAGCAGCCCGCCCGTGATCGCGTCAAAGAGGCCGCCCAGCGAGAAGGCCGAGGTGCCGATGTTCCCGGACAGGCGAAGCTGCGGATAGAGCTGCGCCTCGGCGACCCCGATCCGCGCGGTTGCGGCGGCGAGGCCGCGCTCGGCGGCGCGCACGTCCGGGCGCTGGCGCAGCGTGTCGGCGGGGATGCCGGTGGCGACTCCGGCCGGCCCCTCCGGGACCGGCGCGGGCGCCGCCAGGCTGTCGAGCAGCGCGCCCGGCGGCCGGCCGGTCAGCACCGCGAGGCGATGGGCGGCGCTCGAGAAGTTCGCCTCCAGCGCCGGGATCGAGGCGGCGGTCTGCGCGCGCGCCGCACGCGCCTGCTCGGCATCGAGCGACGAGACGAGCCCGGCCTGCACGCGCCACTGGGCGATGCGCAGATTGTCGTCGGCGATGGCGAGCGTGTCGCGCGCGATGGCGAGCCGCGCCTGGGCGAGCCGGGCGGCGATATAGTTGCTCGCGACCTCGGCGGCGATCGCGACGCGGACCGCCTCGCGATCGTAATAGGCGCCCTCGGCCGCCGCGCCCGCGGCCTCGACCGAGCGGCGGATGCCGCCGAACAGGTCGACCTGCCAGGAGGCGTCGCCGCCGACCGAGAAGGTGGTGCGGTCGCGGCCCGCTCCGAGGTCGCGGCCGACGCCGGCCGAGACGCCGGCCTCGGGGAGCAGGCCGGCGCGCGCCTGCACCAGCGCCTCGCGGGCCTGGGCGAGCCGCGCGGTGGCGACGCGCAAGTCGAGATTGCCGGCGCTCGCTTCCTCGATCAGCCGGGTGAGCAGGGGATCGTCGAATCGCTCCCACCAGCGCGACAGATCGGCGGGCGTCGCCGGCTGCGCGCCCGGGCCGACATAGGCCGGCGGCACCGACAGCGAGGCCGGCGCCGGCGCCCGGTAGTCGGGGCCGACGCTGCACGCGGCCAGCGCGATCGCGCCGAGGGGGGCAGCAAGTTTCTTCATCCCGCCTCTCATCTCCCGGGCGTGTCGCGCAAATATGTTGGCCACCGCGCCGCTTTGTAACGAATTGTCGCGGAATCCTTTCCGGCTTGCGCGGCGCGCGTCAATCGAGCCGCCACATGATGCTTTGCGACAGCGGTGTCCACAGCCCGGTGCGCACGCCGGCGGCGCGCAGGGCGCGGCCGGTCCATTCGTTGCAGGTGAGGATGAAGGAATAGCCGCCATTGGCTTCGTAGAACATGTCGTTCGCGCCATAGCCGCGGCCGATCAGCGGCATCGTCAGCCCGCGCGAATCGAGCCGGAAGCGCGCGCGCACATAAGCGACGAGGCGGCGATATTCGGCGGGCCTGAGCTTGATCGGCCGCTGCCACCGGTCGGGCTCGGGATTGTGGACATGCTCGACATGGAGAAGCGTGCGGCCGCCCCCGAACAGCGCCAGCGCGGCGGTGCGCGGCGAAAGGTCCGCCCAGGTCGGCGTGTTCAGGTAGAATTCGCGGTTGCCATAGCCGATCGCGACATAATTGGCGTTGCCCCAGCGCGGGTCGGCGAGGTCGGCGGCGGGGGCGTAGGGCCGCCAGTCCATGTAGCGGTTGCGCTGCGGCATCAGGATCCAGGTGTGGACGCCGTTGCTGCGCAGGTAGATGGTGATGCCCTGCGCCGGCGGGTGCCAGCGCACATTGGCGGGGATCGCGCCGAGCAGCAGCGCGGCGGCGAGCCAGGCGGCCGGCAAGGCGAGGATCGCCGCCGCGATCCGCGCGCTCCATCTCGCGATCCCCCGCATCGTCATCACCCCGCGCCGCCCGGCAATTCGCGCCTGCCGATGCCTGGCATGGCGAGGCTCCCCTTTTCGCTCCGCCGACCGGCCGCGAACCGTGACGCGGCGCTCGCGCGGGCAAGATGCGTTCGCGCGCGCAAGATGGACGCGGCGCCGGCTTCATTCTAGGGGGCGGGCGATGATCGCGCTACCGCCCTATGCCCGGTTCCTCGGCATCGCCGCCGCCCGCGACGCGGAGGGCCGGCTCGTCTTCACCATGCCGTTCGGCGACGCGGTGACGGGCCGGCCCGGCTATCTCCACGGCGGCGCGATCGCGGGCCTGCTCGAGATCGCCGCCTTCGGGACGCTCAGCGACGCCCTCGGCAAGGACGGCGGCGCGACGATCAAGCCGATCAATGTGACCACCACCTTCATGCGCGGCGGCGTCCCGCACGAAACCCATGCCAGCGCGGCGATCACCCGTCTCGGCGTGCGCGTCGCCAATGTCGAGGCCCACGCCTGGCAGAAGGACCGCGCCAGGCCGATCGCCTCGGCCCAGATGAACCTGCTGATCCGGCGGAAATAGCGACGCCTGCGGGCGGCGCCGCTCAATAGCCGTTCATCCGGGCGAGCCGGTCGGCGTGATAGTTGGCATCGCCGAAGAGCTCGTTCAGCACGCGGTCGCGCTTGATGTAGAGGCCGATATCATATTCGTCGGTCATGCCGATGCCGCCATGCATCTGGATGCCTTCCCGCGCGGCGAGGCTGGAGGCGCTGCCGGCCTTGGCCTTGGCGGCGGCGATCATCGCCTCGGCCTCGTCAGCGCCCTCGTCGAGCAACTGCTGGGCCTTCAACACCGCCGCGCGCGCGATCTCCAGCTCCGCGTGGAGATGCGCGGCGCGGAACTGCAGCGCCTGGAATTCGCCGATCAGCCGGCCGAACTGGCGACGCTGCTTCAGATAGGCGACGGTCATCTCCATCGCGGCGCCGCCGACACCGACCAGCTCGGCCGCCGCGCCGGTCCGGCCCGCCGCGAGCGCGCGCGCGAGGACGCGCTCGCCCTGCCCCACCTCGCCGACCACCGCGTCGGCATCGACCTCGACATTGTCGAAGCCGAGCCGCGCGCCGATGCTGGAATCGGCGAGCCTCACCCCCTCGACGTCGAGGCCCTTCGCGCCCCTTTCGAGCGCGAACAGGGTAAGCCCCTCCTCGGCGCGCGCGGCGACCAGGATGACGTCGGCCGAGGCGCCCTGCACGACGAACTGCTTGGCGCCATTCAGGCGGAAGCCGTTGCCGGCGCGCTCCGCCCGCATCGCGATCGCCTCCGGGCGATGCTTCGGGCCCTCGTCGATGGCGAGTGCGGCGACGGTCTCGCCGGCGAGCACGCCGGGAAGCCAGCGCGCCGCGTGCGGCGTCCCCTTCACCGCCGAGACGAAGGCGACCGCGGTGACCAGGAAGGGCGAGGGCGTGAGGTTGCGCCCGATCTCCTCGAGCACGATGCCCGCCTCGACATGGCCGAGCCCGAGCCCGCCGTCGGCCTCGTCGACCAGGATGCCGTTGAAGCCCATTTCGGCGAACCGCCGCCACAGCGCATGGCCGAAGCCGTCCTTGCAGCCGATGTCGCGCCAGTGGCGAAGCTGCTTCGCGATCGCGCCTTCCTCGGCCATGAATGCCCGCGCCGTATCGCGCAGCATCGCCTGGTCGTCGGTGAGATAAAGCGGCATGGTCTTCCTTTCCTCGCGCTCCCCTTCTGGGGGAAGCAGGCGCGCATCCTACGCCCCCGGCAGCCCCAGGATTCGCTTGGCGACGATGGCGAGCTGGATTTCGCTGGTGCCGCCCTCGATCGAATTGGCCTTGGTGCGCAACCATTCGCGCGCGACGCGACCGCCGTCGCTGCGCTCGCTCTCCCATTCGAGCGCGTCGGCGCCGCCCGCCGCGACGATCAGCTCGTGGCGCGCCTTGTTGAGCTCGGTGCCGGCATATTTCATCATCGAGGGCTGCGCGGGATGGGCGCGGCCCGCCTTCAGCTCGTCGATGAAGCGCTCGCTCATGGCGCGGAAGGCGAGTGCGTCGACATCGAAGCGCGCCACCTGCGCGCGCAGCAGCGGATCGTCCGCCAGCGCCGGGCCGAGCCGCGCGCCGAGGCTTGCCGACGCGCCGCCGAGCCCGAAGCCGGAGATCATCTCGCGCTCGTGCCCGAGCAGATATTTGGCGACGTCCCAGCCCTTGTTGACCTCGCCGACCACCTGCTGCCTGGGCACCTTCACATTGTCGAAGAAGGTCTCGCAGAACGGCGAATAGCCGGAGATGAGCAGGATCGGCCGGGTCGAGACGCCCGGGCTCTTCATGTCGAAGAGGAGGAAGCTGATCCCGCGATGCTTGGGCGCGGACGGATCGGTGCGGACCAGGCAGAAGATCCAGTCCGCCTTGTCGGCATAGGAGGTCCAGATCTTCTGGCCGTTGACCAGCCAGTGATCGCCCTTGTCCTCGGCCCGGGTGCGCAGGCTGGCGAGGTCGGAGCCGGCATTGGGCTCGCTATAGCCCTGGCACCAGCGGATCTCGCCGCGCGCGATCGGCGGCAGGTAATGGCGCTTCTGCGCCTCGGTGCCATATTTGAGCAGGGCCGGGCCGAGCATCGAGATGCCGAAGCTGTAGAGCGGCTCGCGTGCGCCGATCCGCGCCATCTCCTGGCGCAGGATCTTCGTCTCCTCGGCCGAAAGGCCGCCGCCGCCATATTCCTTCGGCCAGTCCGGCACCGTCCAGCCGCGCGCCGCCATCGCTTCCAGCCAGGCCCTCTGCGCCTCGCTCTTGAACACCGGATCGCGCCCGCCCCAGCACAGGTCGCTCTCGTCGCGGATGGGCTGGCGCATTTCCGCCGGGCAGTTCGCTTCCAGCCAGGCGCGCGTTTCGCGGCGGAAGCCTTCGAGATCGGCCATCGGGCACCTTTCCTTTAACGTAAACGTCAATTGTCCCGCCCGAACGTCCAAGTCAACCTTGGCCAGGTCCGGCTTCGTCGCGCGCGCGAAAGCCGCTATTGAAGGGGCGACTCCAGCGCCGGGAGCGACGATGCCGGAAGAACCCGCCTTCACGACGATCTCCTACCAGCGCTTCCTGGACGAGGTGGAGACGATCGCCCGCGCGCTGCTCGCCGATAGCTGGCGGCCCGATTTCCTGGTCGGCATCGGCCGCGGCGGGCTCGTCCCGGCCGCCTATCTGTCGCACCGCACCGGATTGCCGATGCTCTCGGTCGATCACAGCTCCGGCGAGCCCGATTTCGCCGACGAGCTGCTCGCCAGGCTCGCCGCGCGCATCGACGCCGGCCAGCGCATCCTGATCGTCGACGACATCAACGATTCGGGCGGCACCATCGCCCATCTGCGCAGCGCGATCGGGGCGCGCACGGACAAGGCGGATGGCCTGCGCATCGCCGTGCTGGTCCACAACATCCGCTCGCGCGCCACCGTCGAATATCGCGGCTCGCAGATCGACCGCGCGACCGACAAGAGCTGGTTCGTCTTTCCCTGGGAGGCGGTCGCGCCGCGCGAAGCGCTCCTCGCGGCGGCGTCCGAAGTGCCCGAACGGATCGCCTGAACAATGGAGGAGCCATGACCATCGGTCGCGGCGGACTCGGCCGCTCGGGGGAGAGGGCGCCGGAATAGGAACTGGCGAAAATCCGCCGTTTCTGGCAGCGAGGAACGGCATCAGAACCGGCGGAAAGAGTGGCATGGACTTTTCCCTTACGGAACGCGAGACTTTCTACCGCGATCGCGTGCGCGACTTCATCGAGACCCGGATTCGGCCGCGCATCGCCGACTATTACGCGCAGCGCGACGGCGGCGATCGCTGGCAGCCGATCGCGCTGATCGAGGAGCTGAAGGCCGCGGCGAAGGCGGCCGGGCTGTGGAACCTCTTCATGCCGCCGGGCGAGCATCTCGATCATGTCGACGACACGTTCGAGTTCCAGGGGACGCAGCTTTCCAATCTCGAATATGCGCTGTGCGCCGAGGAGATGGGCCGCATCTTCTGGGCGAGCGAGGTATTCAACTGCTCGGCGCCGGACACCGGCAACATGGAGGTGCTCCACCGCTACGGCACGCGCGAGCAGAAGGAAAAGTGGCTGCGCCCGCTGATGAACGGCGAGATCCGCTCCGCCTTCCTGATGACCGAGCCGGGGGTCGCCTCGTCCGACGCCACCAACATCGAATGCCGGATCGCGCGCGATGGCGACGAATATGTGATCGACGGCCGCAAATGGTGGTCCTCCGGGGCCGGCGATCCGCGCTGCAAGGTCGCGATCCTGATGGGCAAGACCGATCCGGACGGGCCGCGCCACCAGCAGCAGTCGATGATCCTCGTGCCGCTCGACGCGCCCGGCATCCGCATCGAGCGCGCGCTCACCGTCTTCGGCTATGACGACGCGCCGCATGGCCACATGGAGGTGGCGCTCGAAAATGTCCGCGTTCCCGCCGGCAACCTGCTGCTCGGCGAAGGGCGCGGGTTCGAGATCGCGCAGGGGCGGCTCGGCCCGGGCCGAATTCACCATTGCATGCGCACGATCGGCGCCGCCGAGGAGGCGCTGGCGGCGATGGCGCGCCGGCTGCAGGGCCGCGTCGCCTTCGGCAAGCGCCTCGCCGAGCACAGCGTCTGGGAGCAGCGGATCGCGCGGGCGCGGATCGACATCGAATGTTCGCGCCTGCTGTGCCTCAAGGCCGCCGACATGATGGACAAGGCCGGCAACAAGGCGGCACGCGACGAGATCGCGATGATCAAGGTCAAGGCGCCCGCGATGGCGCTGCGGATCATCGACGACGCCATCCAGGCGCATGGCGGCGCCGGCGTCAGCCAGGATTTCGACCTCGCCTACGCCTATGCCGCGATCCGCACGCTGCGCCTCGCCGACGGCCCCGACGAGGTCCACGCCCGCGCCATCGCCCGCGCGGAATATGCGAAGCACCCGCCCGCCGGCTGACGGTCGGCCGGGGCCGCGCATTGGCCTCCACCCGCCCTCGCCGACGCCGCGACGAACGGGTGGATGCGGATCGGCCCCGGCCCGGCGATCCGGCCCGACGACAAGGAGAAGCGAATGACCCAACTCTTCGATCTCACCGGCAAGGTCGCCATCGTCACCGGCTCATCGCGCGGCATCGGCCGGGCGATCGCCGAGGCGCTGGCCGATCATGGCGCGAAGGTGGCGATCTCGAGCCGCAAGCTCGACGCCTGCCGCGAGGTCGCCGACGCGATCAACGCCAGCCATGCGGACAGCGCGATCGCGGTCGCGGCAAGCATTTCGTCCAGGGAGGCGCTCCAGGAGCTGGTCGACGCGACGCGCCGGCAGTGGGGGCGCATCGACATCCTCGTGTGCAATGCCGCCTCCAACCCCTATTACGGGCCGATGGGCGGGATCAGCGACGATCAGTTCCGCAAGATCCTCGACAACAATGTGCTGTCCAACAACTGGCTCATCCACATGGTCGCGCCCGAGATGCTGGCGCGCGGCGAAGGCTCGATCATCATCGTCAGCTCGATCGGCGGGATGACCAGCTCGACCGTGATCGGCGCCTACAACATCTCCAAGGCCGCCGATTTCCAGCTCGCGCGCAATCTCGCCGCCGAATTCGGGCCGAAGGGCGTGCGCGTGAACTGCATCGCGCCGGGCCTGGTGCGCACCGATTTCGCCCGTGCGCTGTGGGAGAACCCGGAGACGCTGCGCGCCGTCACCGCGCATACCCCGCTGCGCCGGATCGGCGAGCCGCGCGAGATCGCCGGCGCCGCCGTCTTCCTCGCCGCCCCCGCGTCGGCCTTCGTGACCGGGCAGGCGATCGTCGTCGACGGCGGCTCGACGATCGGCGTCGGCCTGTGAACCGGGGAGGAGGGAAATGACCGGACGGCTTGACGGCAAGGTCGCGATCGTCACCGGCGCGGCGTCGGGGATCGGCAGGGCGACGGCGGACCTGTTCCGCGCCGAGGGCGCGATCGTGATTGGCGCCGACGTCAGCCCCGGCAAGGATGTCACCATCGCCGATGCCGGGCGCGAGGATGACGTGCTGCGCCTTGTCAACAGCGCGACGACCCGACATGGCGGGCTCGACATCTTCTTCGCCAATGCCGGCATATCGGGCGGCCTCGCCTCGATCTTCGAGCAGACGCCCGAGGACTGGCAGGAGATCCTGCGCGTCAACCTGATCGGCCCGTTCCTCGCCATCAAGCATTCCGCGCCGGCAATGAAGGCGCGCGGCGGCGGCGCGATCATCTGCACGGCGAGCGTCGCCGGCTTGCGCGCCGGCGCGGGCGGGCCGGCCTATTCGGCCTCCAAGGCCGGCGTCATCAGCCTGGTCGAGATCGCGGCCACCCAGCTCGCCGGCGCCAATATCCGCGTCAACGCCATCTGCCCGGGCCTCATCGAGACCGGCATGACGCGGGAGATCTATGATGCTGCCCGCGCCAAAGGGAAGGAGGAGCGTCTCGGCGGCCTCAACCCGCTGAGGCGCGGCGGCACGCCGGAGGAGGTCGCAAAGGCCGCGCTCTTCCTCGCCTCCGGCGATTCGGGCTATGTCAACGGCCACGCCCTCGTCGTCGATGGCGGCCTCTCCTGCTCCCACCCCTTCTCCCGCCAGGAATATGGCCGCACGACCTGCTAGGATCGCCGGTTGACGTAAACGTAAGGCAGCGCCTATCGACTGCTCGCATTCGCCGTTTGAGGAGCATGAGATGAGTCCGATTTCCACCCGGCTGCACGGCGACGTGCTGATCGTCACCTCGAACAGCCCGCCGGTCAACGCGCTCGGCCACGCGGTGCGCGAGGGGCTGGTCAAGGCGATCGAGGAGGCCGACGCCAACGAGGCGGTCAGGGCCGTCGTCATCATCGGCGCGGGCCAGACCTTCTTCGCCGGCGCGGACATCAGCGAGTTCGGCACGCCGAAGGCGTTCGCGCAGCCGATGCTGCCGCAGGTCGTGGACCGGATCGAGAATTGCACCAAGCCGGTGGTCGCCGCGATCCACGGCACCGCGCTCGGCGGCGGGCTCGAGGTCGCGCTCGCCTGCCACTATCGCGTCGCGGTGGCGGGCGCGAAGCTCGGCACGCCCGAGGTCAAGCTCGGCCTGCTCCCCGGCGCGGGCGGCACCCAGCGGCTGCCGCGCGTCGCCGGCGTGCCGAAGGCGCTGGAGATGACGGCGACCGGCAATGCGATCGGCGCGAGCGAGGCGCGCGACGTCGGCCTCGTCGACCGGCTGATCGAGGGCGATCTCGAGCAGCACGCGGTCGCCTATGCCGAGGAGGTGCGCGACATCCGCCCGCTTCCCAGGTCGAGCGAGCGCGACGACAAGCTCGCCGAGGCGCGCGCCAATCCCGGCCTGTTCGACGCGTTCCGCAAGGCCAATGCGAAGAAGTTCCGCGGCTTCGAGGCGCCGGAGAAGAACATCCAGGCGGTCGAGGCCGCCGTCGCCAGGCCCTATGCCGAAGGCGTGCTCGTCGAACGCCAGCTCTTCATGGAGCTGATGAGCGGCACCCAGGCGAAGGCGCAGCAATATTTCTTCTTCGCCGAGCGCAAGGCGGCGAAGATCGAGGGGCTGCCCGAAGGCACCAGGCCGCGCGAGATCCGCAAGGTCGGGGTGATCGGCGCCGGCACGATGGGCGGCGGCATCAGCATGAACTTCCTGTCCGCCGGCATCCCGGTGACGATCGTCGAGACGAGCCAGGACGCGCTCGATCGCGGCACCGGCATCATGCGCCGGAACTACGAGGCGAGCGCGGCCAGGGGGCGCCTCACCACCGACGAGGTCGAGCGGGCGATGGGCCTGCTTACGCCGACGCTGGACATGAACGCGCTTGCCGACTGCGACCTCGTCATCGAGGCCGTGTTCGAGAATATGGACGTGAAGAAGGAGGTCTTCACGAAGCTCGACGCGATCGCGAAGCCCGGCGCGATCCTCGCCTCCAACACCTCCTATCTCAGCATCGACGAGATCGCCGCGACGACGAAGCGGCCGCACGACGTGCTCGGCCTCCATTTCTTCTCGCCGGCGAACGTGATGAAGCTGCTGGAGGTGGTGCGCGGCGCGAAGACCGCGCCCGACGTGCTCGAGACCGCGATGCAGCTCGCCAGGCGCATCAGGAAGGTCGCGGTGATCGCCGGCGTCACCTATGGCTTCATCGGCAACCGCATGCTGATGCCGCGCCAGATGCAGGCAATGCAGCTCCTGCTCGAAGGCGCGACGCCCGAGCAGATCGATCGGGTCCATGTCGATTTCGGCATGCCGATGGGTCCGTTCCAGATGGCCGACCTCGCCGGCGTCGACATCGGCTGGCATCGCGATCCCAACCGGATCGAGTCGATCCGCGACAAACTGTGCGCGCTCGGCCGCTGGGGCCAGAAGAAGGGCGCCGGCTTCTACGATTATGACGAGAAGCGCCAGCCGAGCCCGTCGGGCGTCGTCGCCGAGGTGATCGACGAGTTCCGCGCGAGGACCGGCGCGCGGCAGCGCGAGATCACGGCCGAGGAGATCATCGAGCGCACGCTCTACACGATGGTGAACGAAGGCGCGCTGATCCTCGAGGGCGGCTTCGCCCAGCGCGCGTCGGACATCGACGTCGTGTGGGTCTATGGCTACGGCTGGCCGGTCTATCGCGGCGGCCCGATGTTCTGGGCCGATACCGAGGGGCTGGCGAAGATCGTCGAAGGGCTGAAGCGCCAGCAGGCGCGGCTGGGGCCGGACTTCAGGCTCTCCGATCTGCTGGCGGAAAAGGCCGCCGCGGGCGAGCGATTCACGCGGTAGGGAGTCACGCGGCAGGGGGCGCCGCGCCCGCGCCGGGTGTGGCGGAACCGGCCGCGAACCGGCGCGGTGGTTCCCCGCTCAGCCGCGGCCCAGCGCCTCGGCGTAGAGCTCCGGCCTGAATCCCACGATCCGCCGCTCGCCGAGATCGAGCACCGGCCGCTTGATCATCGACGGCTGCGCCAGCATCAGCGCGATCGCCTTCTCCTCGTCCAGCCCCGCCTTGTCGGCCTCGGGCAGCTTGCGGAAGGTGGTGCCGGCGCGGTTCAGCAGCCTCTCCCAGCCATGTTCCCGCGCCCAGCCGCGCAGCCGGTCCTCGTCGACTCCCGCGGTCCTGTAGTCGTGAAAGGCGTGGGCGACGCGATGCGCGTCGAGCCAGGCGCGCGCCTTCTTCATCGTGTCGCAGTTGCGGATCCCGTAGATCGTGATCATGCGTCCTCCCACCGGCTGCCCTCGGCCGGGCGGCGGCGGTTCGTCAAGCCCCGCCGGGGCGCTTTAATCGGTGCCGCCCGATCACTATCTGATAGCCATTGCTGGGGATGTCGATGACCGGCGGGCCTGAATCAGTGATCGATCCGGCGCAGTTCGAACGGGCGGCGGGCGCTGTTGCCATGCGCTTTCGCGATCGAGGCGGCACCCTGCGCGACCATGCCGCCGCCATCGCCGGCGCGGGGCCGGGCGGGGGCGCCGCGCCGGATGCGCTCGTCGCCGAGCTGGAGGCGCGGGCGCGCGCCCTGCTCGCCGCCGCGCCGGCGCATGGCGACCCGGTCGAGCTCAGCTCGATCGATTCCTTCCCGGCCAGCGATCCGCCCTCCTGGATCGCGCGCGGGCCGGCGGAACGGGAGGCGCGCTAGCCGATGGAGCTCGGGGTCAAGCGGGTGCGCGAGCCGGCGTCGGCCGACGATGGCTGCCGCGTCCTCGTCGACCGGCTCTGGCCGCGCGGCATGACGAAGGAGCGGGCCGCCGTCTCGATCTGGCTCAAGGAGATCGCGCCGAGCACCGGGCTCAGGCGCCAGCTCCACGGCGGCGAGATCGACTGGCCCGCCTTCGCGCGCCTCTACCACGCCGAGCTCGACGCCAATCCCGACGCGGTGGAGCGGCTGCGGGCCCTTGCCGCCAACGGCCGCGTCACTTTGCTCTACGACCTGCACGATACCGAGCGGAACCACGCCCGCCTGCTCGCTGAATATCTCGCGCGCTAGTCTAGGCGGCGCCCTTCGGCTGCTTCGAGAGGTTCACCGCCACCGCCGCGCGGATGAGCGCCCTCAGCGCCGCCTCGTCCACCGCATCGCCTTCATGGACGTCGATCGCGCGGCGGGTGTTGCCGTCCAGGCTCGCATTGAACAGGCCCGTCGGATCGTCCAGCGCGGCGCCGCGCGCGAAGGTCAGCTTCACCTTGTCCCTGTAGGTCTCGCCGGTGCAGATGATGCCTTCGCGCTCCCACACCGGCACGCCGGCCGGATTGGAGGGCTTGCGCCACTTCACGGTCTCGACGATCGCCGGATCGGCCGCGCGGATGATGGCCCGCAGCCGCGCCAGCATCTCCCCGCGCCAGCCGCCCAGGGAGGCGATCTTCGCGTCGATCAGTTCGGATGCGGATGCTTCGGCCATGCTCACTCCTCCTCCGGCGCCGCATCGGGAAACAGGCCCGGCCCGCTCATTCCCACTCGATCGTCCCCGGCGGCTTGCTGGTATAATCGTAGACCACCCGGTTGATGCCCTTCACCTCGTTGACGATCCGGGTCGCGACATGGGCGAGGAAGGCGCTGTCGAAGGGGTAGATGTCGGCGGTCATGCCGTCCAGTGAGGTGACGGCGCGCAGCGCGCAGACATGGTCGTAGGTGCGATGGTCGCCCATCACCCCGACGGTGCGCACCGGCAGCAGCACCGCGAACGCCTGCCAGATCGCGTCATACAGGCCGGCATTGCCGATTTCCTCGAGATAGATCGCGTCGGCCTTCCTCAGGATGTCGCATTTCTCCTTCGTCACCTCGCCCGGGATGCGAATGGCAAGGCCCGGCCCCGGGAAGGGATGCCGGCCGACAAAGGCCTGCGGCAGGCCGAGCTCGCGGCCGAGCGCGCGCACCTCGTCCTTGAACAGTTCGCGCAGCGGCTCGACCAGCTTCATGTTCATCCGCTCGGGCAGCCCGCCGACATTGTGGTGGCTCTTGATCGTCACCGATGGCCCGCCGGTGAAGCTGACGCTCTCGATCACGTCGGGATAGAGCGTGCCCTGGGCGAGGAAATCCGCCCCCCCGATCCTGCGCGCCTCTTCCTCGAACAGGTCGATGAAGGTGCGGCCGATGAACTTGCGCTTGGCCTCCGGGTCCTCGACCCCGGCGAGGCCGGCGAGGAACCGGTCGCTCGCGTCCACATGGACGAGCGGGATGTTGTAGTGGTTGCGGAACAGGCTGACGACCTGCTCCGCCTCGTTTGCGCGCATCAGGCCGTGATCGACGAAGACGCAGGTGAGCTGGTCGCCGATCGCCTCGTGGATCAGCACCGCCGCGACGGCGCTGTCGACGCCGCCCGATAGCCCGCAGATCACCCGCCCCGCGCCGACCTGCTCGCGGATCTCGGCGATCTTCGTCGCGCGATATTCGGCCATCGTCCAGTCGCCGGCGAGGCCGCAGACATGGCGCACGAAATTGGCGAGCAGCCTGCCGCCATCGGGGGTGTGGACCACCTCCGGGTGGAACATCAGGCTGAAGAAGCGGCGCTTCTCGTCGGTCGCGATCGCGAAGGGCGCGCCCTCGGAGCGGGCGACGACGGCGAAGCCCTCGGGCAGCTCCTCGACGCGATCGCCGTGGCTCATCCATACCTGGTGGCGCTCGCCCGGCTTCCACAGGCCATCGAAGAGCATGCTCTCGCCGGTCACCTCGATGAAGGCGCGGCCGAACTCGCGGCTGTCCGAGCTCGCCACCCTGCCGCCGAGCTGGAGCGCCATCGCCTGCTGGCCGTAGCAGATGGCGAGCACCGGCACGCCCGCCTCGAAGAAATGGGGCGGCGCGCGCGGGCTGTCCGGGCCGGTCACCGAGGCCGGCCCGCCCGAGAGGATGATGCCCCTGGGCTTCAGCCGCTCGAACGCCTCGGCGGCGCGGTTGTAGGGGGCGATCTCGCTATAGACCCCCGCCTCGCGCACGCGCCGCGCGATGAGCTGGGTTACCTGGCTGCCGAAATCGACGATGAGGATGGACTCGGGGTGCGCCGTCATGGCGGGGCGATAGGCAGCGCCGCCGGGCCTGTAAAGCCGCGGCGGCCGATGGCCGGCCCGCTCAATGGGCGGCCTCCGCCCGGCGCTCCCCGAACAGCGGCAGGATCGCGGCGTAGAGCTCCTCGGGAGTCACCGCCGCGCCCTGGCCGCCGGCCTCGGCGACGAAGCGCTGCTGTGCCTGCGACGGCACGAAGGAATAGACGAAGAAGGGCGTCGCATCGCCGGCGCTGCGCATCGCCCGCACCAGTTCGAGCCCGGCGAGCGGCCGGCCCTGCCGGTTCATGTCGGAAATCACCGCGCGATATTCGTACATGGCGAGCAGCGCGAGCGCCTCCTCGGTGGTCGTCACCTGGTAGACCGCGATCCGGCTGCGTTCGAGGTGGCGCTTCTCCTCGGCATTGTTCCCCGGATGGTCGTCCACCCAGAGCACGCGGCCGATCGCGTCGGCCGGCTCGCCGCGCCGCAGCGCGCGCTCGGCGCGCCCCGGCGCATCGTCGATCCAGGCCGCCACCCCGAGGCTGCCGAGCGCGGCGAGGCCGAGCGCGAGCGCGAGCACGACCAGCCCCGCCCGGCGGCGGCGCCGGCCAGCCGGAGCGGGCGAGGGCATAGCCTCCTCGACATCGGCGGCGAGCCGGTAGCCGTGGCCGTGGACCGTCTCCAGCGCCGCCCCGTCCTCGCCCAGCGCCTGGCGCAGCCGGGTGATCGCCTTGGCGAGCGAATTTTCGTGCACCACCCGGCCCGGCCAGCCCGCCTCGAGCAGGCGATCCTTGCCGACGTCCCGGCCGGCATGTTCGACGAGGCAGGCGAGGATCGCCGCCCCGGCGCGGTCGATCGGCGTCGGCCGGCCCGCCACGAGCAGCCGGCGGCGCGTGGCATCGAACTCGATCCGCCCAAATCGCTTCACGCCGCCGCTCATCTGGTTCCCCACGGAATCTATGCCCACCGCCCGGGGCCGAGTCGAGTCGATGCGCGCGCCCGATTTCAGAACTTTTCAGACCCGGGGAAAGACTCGCCCGGCGCCGTCGGCACTTATCGGGAGGCCCGCCGTGCCGAGGCAAATCGCGGGCTCGTCATGTGCAATGCCCCGGCAATGTTCGAGCTGCCGGGGCGGGGGGAAGGAGATCATGGCTGGAACCATTGCAAGGCTCATTGCGGCAGGCGTGGCGACGGGCGCGCTGGCGGCCGTGCCCGGCCCGGCCGCGGCGCAGGAGCCGCCGCCCGGCGACGGACTGTCCGAACAGGAAGAACGGGCCGTCGCGCAGCAGCAGAGATTTGTCGACCAACAGGCCGAGTTCTTCCTCGCCGCCGCCGAAGCCGCCCAACGGCGGGGCGATTGCGCTGCGCGCGCGTCGGCGCTCGCCTCGGCGAACGTGGAGATCCAGACCAACAAGGCGCGCGCCTACGTACCGCCCGACGTGATCGAGTCATGGGAAGAGCGGTTGCGCGCGATGGAAGACTCTCCCTGCCCGCCCAACGATCCGCTGGTCGAGCAACGGGCGATCGCCATTGCCCTGGCGCTCGGCGGCGTCGAGCTTCCCGGCACCGGCATCGGCTTCCAGCGCGAGGGCGCGCCCGGGGAGACGCCCGAAACCTTCGCCGGCGAGACCGAAAGGTCGGTCGCCTTGCGGCGCGTCGAGGCGCAAGCGGAGCTGCCGATGGGCGTCCTGCTCGGCCTGAACTATGCCCGGGGGCGCGGGCGCACGTCGTTCGACGTCACCCCGCCGGCCGGCGGCGACGCGGGCGCCGTCTATGGCGCGCCGGCGCCTTCGAGCAGCACCGGCATCGCCGCGCCGTTCCCGGTTTCCGGCGACACCCGGGTCAGGATGGAATCGCTGGGCGCCTCCGTCGAAATCCCGTTCAGCCGCCCGCGCGTCCAGCCCGGCGCGGCGCGCCTCACCCCGTTCGGCTTCATCGAGGCGGGGCATCGCAGCGTCAAATACCGGATGGCGCTCAGCGGCGGCGGCTCGTTCGGCGGCGGCGGCTTCACCTTCGCCTATGACCAGGAGCGCCGGCAGAAGCTGACCGACAGGGAGCTCGGCATCGGCCTCGGCGCCCGGTTCGAGGCGCCGCTCGGCGCCGCGGGCTTCGGCTTCTTCGCCACCGCCCGCGCGGGCGCCTACTGGCAGCGCAGCACGCTCGATTCGATCGAGCGCAACGCCAACAATTTCACGGGCGCGCCCGACGATTCCTTCACCATCGAGGTCGACGAGAAGGAGAGCGGGATCGGCTTTCACGGCACGCTCCTCGCGGGCGTCGAGATCCCGCTCGCGAACGGGGTCGCGGTGCGGCTCGGCGGCTACGC
This sequence comes from Sphingomonadales bacterium, assembly GCA_040255785.1. Taxonomy (GTDB): domain Bacteria; phylum Pseudomonadota; class Alphaproteobacteria; order Sphingomonadales; family Sphingomonadaceae; genus Allosphingosinicella. Next base: position 22,002 of record JBDZVR010000020.1, on the reverse strand, counting down.
CGAATATCGCAGCCGCGTCGGCGCGGTGTTCAATCCGAGTTCCGGCGACCAGGTGCTGGGCGGCATGACCACGGGCCTGCGCTTCCGCGACGCCTGGAGCTGGGCCGGCGTCGGCGGCATCGTCGTCACCTTCCCATAGGCGGCCCCCCATAGGCGGCCCCCATAGGCGGCCCGACGAGGCGGCGGCGCCGGCCGCCTTCTTCCCGCCGGGCGGCCGCCCCAGTGCGCGGGAGGGGCGGGGGCGCACATCCGGGGTGACGCCCCGGCCCGGATTCGGGCTAGAGTGCGGGCGTGACCGGAAAGCGCCCCTTGATCATCGCCGGCGGCGGGCTCGCCGGGTGCCTTGTCGCGCTCGCGCTGGCGAGGCTCCGGCCGGACGTGCCCTTCCTGCTCGTCGAGCAGGGCGAGCGCTTCGGCGGCGATCATGTCTGGTCCTTCTTCGACGCCGACATCGTCGCGGCGGACCGCTGGCTGGTCGAGCCGATGATCGCCGCGCGCTGGCGGGGCTATGACGTGCGCTTCCCGGGCCGCGCGCGCACCCTTCCCAGCGGCTACAACAGCATCCGCTCCAGCCTCATCGACGCGATCGTGCGCGAACGGCTGCGGCCCTCGCAATACCGCCTCGGCGAGCGCGCGGACGAAGCCGGGATCGACATCGACGCGCGCGGCGCCGGGAATCTGGACGCGCTCGATCTCGGCTGGCAGAAGTTCGTCGGCCGGCACGTCCGCCTCGCCGCGCCGCATCGGCTCGACCGCCCGATCGTGATGGACGCTTGCGTCGACCAGCGCGATGGCTACCGCTTCGTCTACTGCCTGCCCTTCGCCGAGGACCGTCTCCTGATCGAGGATACCTATTACAGCACCGATCCGGCGCTGGACCGCGACGCGCTCGGCACGCGGATCGCCGCCTATGCCGAGGCGCAGGGCTGGCGCGTCGCCGCGATCGAGGGCGAGGAGGCCGGTGTGCTCCCGGTCGCGATGGGCGGCGATTTCGACGCCTTCTGGCCCGCCGGCGAAGGTGTCGCGCGGATCGGCCTGCGCGGCGGCTTCTTCCATCCGATGACGGGCTATTCGCTGCCCGACGCGGCGCGGATCGCGCTGCTCATCGCCCGCCAGCGGGATTTTTCCACTTTGCCCCGGCTGCTGCGGGCCGAGGCGAAGCGGCTGTGGCGCGCGCGCGGCTTCTACCGGCTGCTCGCGCGGCTGCTGTTCCGCGCCGCCGCGCCGGCGGAGCGCCACCGCGTGCTGAGCCACTTCTACCGGCTCGACGCGGCGCTGGTCGAGCGCTTCTACGCCGGCCGCTCGACGCTCGCGGACAAGGCGCGCATCCTTTCCGGCCGGCCACCGGTGCCGCTGCGGCGCGCGCTCAAGGCGCTCGCATGACGAAGCGCGTCGCCATCGTCGGCGCCGGCATCGGCGGCCTCGCGCTCGGCATCCGCCTCCAGTCGGCGGGGATCGCGACCACCATCGTCGAGGCGCGCGACAAGCCGGGCGGGCGCGCCTATCACTGGGTGAGGGACGGCCATGTCTTCGACGCCGGGCCAACCGTCATCACCGATCCCGATTGCCTGCGCGAGCTGTGGGGCCTCGCCGGCGCCGACATGCGCCGCGACGTCGATCTGCTGCCGGTCTCGCCCTTCTATCGCCTCGCCTGGCCCGATGGGACGACATTCGATTACTGCAATGACGACGCCCGCCTCGCCGAGCAGATCGCGGCGCTGAACCCCGACGATGTCGCCGGCTACCGGAGATTCCTGCGCTATTCCGCCGGCGTCTATCGCGAGGGCTATGAGAAGCTCGGCGCCGTCCCCTTCCTCGATTTCGCCGCGATGCTGAAGGCGGGGCCGAGCCTGCTGCGCTATCGCGCCTGGCGCTCGGTCCATTCGATCGTCTCCGGCTTCGTGACCGACCCGCGCCTGCGCGAGGCGCTCTCCTTCCACACCCTGCTCGTCGGCGGCAATCCGATGACGACGAGCGCGATCTACGCGCTCATCCACAAGCTGGAGCGCGACGGCGGCGTCTGGTTCGCGCGCGGCGGCACGAACGCGCTGGTCGCCGGCATGGCGGCCCACTTCCGGCGGCTCGGCGGCGCGCTGCGCCTCGCCGATCCGGTCGAGGAGATTTTCACCGACGGCGCGCGCGCGACCGGGCTGCTGACCCGCGGCGGCTGGCACGCGCAGTTCGACGCGATCGCCTCGAACGGCGATGTCGTGCACAGCTATGCGCTGATCCGCGGCCACGGGCGCGGCGCCGCGGCGGCGGCGAAGCTCAGGCGCAAGCGCTTCTCGCCCTCGCTCTTCGTCGTCCATTTCGGCGCGCGCGGCGAATATCCCGAAATCAGGCACCACACGATCCTGTTCGGCCCCCGCTACAAGGGCCTGCTCGGCGACATCTACGATCGCGGCCGGCTCGCCGACGATCCCTCGCTCTACGTCCATCATCCCAGCATCACCGATCCCTCGCTCGCACCGATCGGCGATTCGACCTTCTACGCGCTCGCCCCGGTGCCGCATCTCGGCAAGCTCGACGTGGACTGGAGCGTCGAGGGCCCGCGCTATCGCGACCGCATCCTCGACATCGTCGAGCGGCGGCTGGCGCCGGGCCTGCGCGGGAACATCACCACCTGCTTTCACTACACGCCGGCCGATTTCGCCGCCGATCTCGGCGCGCATCTCGGCTCGGCCTTCAGCCTCGAGCCGCTGCTGACCCAGAGCGCGTGGTTTCGCGTCCACAATCGCGACGATATCATCCCGAACCTCTATTTCGTCGGCGCGGGCACCCATCCGGGCGCCGGCATTCCCGGCGTGGTCGGCAGCGCCAAGGCAACGGCGGGACTGATGATCGATGACCTCGCCGGCTGAGCGCACCTCGCTGGTCGCGGAGGCGGAGCGGATCATCCGCAACGGCTCCAGGTCCTTCCGCTTCGCCAGCAACCTGTTCGACCAGGAGACGCGCGAGCGGGCCTGGCTGCTCTACAGCTGGTGCCGCGCCTGCGACGACCTCGCCGACGGCCAGACGCTCGGCCACGGCGCGGTCGCGCCCGCCGACCCGGAGCGGCGCATCGCCCTGATCCGCGAGGCGACCGATCGCGCGCTCGCCGGCGAGGCGCTCGGCGTCGCGCCCTTCGATGCCCTGCGCGTCGTCGCGGCGGAATGCGCGATCCCGCGCCGCTTCATCGACGATCACCTCGCCGGCTTCGCGCTCGACGCCGCGGGCTGGCGACCGCGCGGCGAGGACGACCTGCTGCGCTATTGCTATCACGTCGCCGGCGCGGTCGGCTGCATGATGGCGGTGATCATGGGCGTCGCGCCCGATGATGAGGAGATGCTCGACCGCGCCAGCGATCTCGGCCTCGCCTTCCAGCTCGCCAACATCGCCCGCGACATCGTCGAGGATCAGGGCGTCGGGCGCGTCTATATCCCGGCCGAATGGGGGCCGGTCGACGTCGCGGACCGTGAGCGGCTCGCCGAAATCGCGCGGCGGCTCGGCGCCCTCGTCGACGCCTACGAGGCTTCGGCGCGGGTCGGGGCCGCGCGCCTGCCCTTCCGCGCGCGCTGGGCGGTGCTCTCGGCGGCGAAGGTCTATGGCGGCATCGCCCGCAAGGTGGTGGCGCGTGGCGCCGGTGCCTGGGACAGCCGCACCGTCGTCCACAAGCCGGCCAAGCTGGCGATGGTGCTGAACGCTCTCGTCGAATGCGGCGACAGGCCCGCCCCGGTCGATCGCGCCGGGCTGTGGACGCGGCCGAGATGAGCAAAGTCCCTCCCGACCCCGCGCCGGGCGGCGGCACAGTGGCGCGCTAGCGTCCGGCCGGCGCCCGCACCCCTGCCCGCGCGCGCCGCTTGAGCTCGGCCTTCAGCGCCCCGGGCGGCGGGGCCCACAGGAAGCCGAAGCTCACCGTCCCCTGCTTCGTCTCGACCGCGTGGTGGAGCCGGTGGGCCTGCACGATCCGCTTCATGTAGCGCGAGCGCGGGACGTAGCGGTGCGCGATGCGGCGGTGGACGATGACGTCGTGGAAGCCGAAGTAGATCGCGCCATAGGCGGCGATCCCGGCCCCCGCCCAGGTCGCCCAGGCGCCCCAGCCGAGCTGCGCGCCGCCAAGGATCAGCACGATCGAGGGGATGGCGAAGATCACCGCGTAGAGATCGTTGAGCTCGAAGCGGCCGGCGCGCGCGCGGTGATGGCTTTCGTGCAGGAACCAGCCCGGCCCGTGCATCACCCAGCGATGCGCGGCATAGGCGACGCCCTCCATGGCGAGCACGGTGAGCGCGAACAGGAGCGGGCCGGCGAGCCAGGTCATCGCGCCCCTATAGCCCCGCCCCGCGCGGACGGCGAGGGCCCGCCGGCGCGCGGCGGCGTGGCGCCCCCCGGCCACTTGCGCCAACCCACGCTTGACCAGCGTGCGGCCGGGCGATATTTTAATCTTAAAGAATCGGAGGGATTCATGCGCATCGCCTGCATCGGCGGCGGTCCCGCGGGGCTGTATTTCGCGATCTCGATGAAGCTGCGCGACGCGGCGCACGAGGTGCATGTCTTTGAGCGCAACCGCCCCGACGACACGTTCGGCTGGGGCGTTGTCTTTTCGGACCAGACGGTCGAGAATCTGATGGCGAACGATCCGGTCTCGGGCCGGACGATCGCCGATGAATTCGCGCATTGGGACGATATCGAGGTCCACCTCCCCGGCCACGCGATCCGCTCCACCGGCCACGGCTTCATCGGCATCGGCCGCAAGCGGCTGCTCGCGATCCTGCAGCAGCGCGCGCGCGAGCTTGGCGTGGTGCTGCATTTCGAGCACGAGGCGAGCACCGATCTCGACGACTGGGCGGACTGGGATCTCGTCATCGCCGCGGACGGCGCGAACAGCGGCATCCGCGATCGCTACGCCGATCACTTCGCGGTCGACATCCAGGTCCGGCGCAACCGCTTCTTCTGGTTCGGCACGACGAAGACGTTCGCGGCCTTCACCTTCGCCTTCGAGCCGACCGAGGCCGGCTGGGTCTGGGCCCACGCCTATCGCTTCGACGAGAAGCTCTCGACCTTCATCGTCGAGATGGCGCCCGAGACCTGGACCAAGCTCGGGCTGGACGGGATGGACCAGCCGGAGGCGATCGCGCTCTGCCAGCGCATCTTCGCCAGACATCTGGACGGCCATCCGCTGATGTCGAACGCGCGCCACCTGCCGGGGCCGAAGGCCTGGCTCCGGTTCCGGCGGATCGTGTGCGACACCTGGCACCATCGCAACCTGGTCCTGCTCGGCGATGCCGCGCACACCGCGCATTTCTCGATCGGCTCGGGCACCAAGCTGGCGCTGGAGGACGCGATCAAGCTCGCCGAGGTGCTCAGCCGACCCGGCCTCGACCGGGCGGCGGCGCTCGCCGAATATCAGGCCGAGCGCAACCTCGAGGTGCTGAAGCTCCAGAACAGCGCGCGCAACTCCACCGAATGGTTCGAGAGCGTCGAGCGCTACCTCGGCTTCGAGCCGATCCAGTTCGCCTATTCGCTGCTCACCCGCTCGCAGCGGGTCAGCCACGAGAATCTGCGCCTGCGCGACAAAGGCTGGCTGGAGGGCGTCGAGCGCTGGTTCCAGGAGCAGGCGCGCGGCCGGCCGGTGAACGATCCCGCGCCGCCGATGTTCGCGCCGCTGAAGCTGCGCGGCCTGGAGCTGAGCAATCGCGTCGTCGTCTCGCCGATGGCGACCTATTCGGCGAAGGACGGCTGCCCCACCGATTTCCACCTCGTCCATTACGGCACCCGGGCCGAGGGCGGCGCCGGGCTGGTCTATACCGAGATGACCTGCGTCTCGCCGGAGGGGCGGATCACGCCCGGCTGCGCCGGCATGTACGCGCCGGAGCATGTCGCCGCGTGGAAGCGGATCGTCGATTTCGTCCACGCGCACAGCCGCGCCCGCTTCTGCCTCCAGCTCGGCCATGCCGGGCCGAAGGGCAGCACCAGGGTCGGCTGGGAGGGTTATGACGTGCCGCTGGAGAGCGGCAACTGGCCGGTGATGGCCGCCTCCGCCGTGCCGTGGAGCCCGGCCAACCAGGTTCCGCAGCCGATGACGCGCGCGGACATGGATCTGGTGCGCGACCAGTTCGTCGCCGCGGTGAGGATGGGGCTCGAGGCCGGGTTCGACATGATCGAGCTTCACGCCGCGCACGGCTATCTGCTGTCGAGCTTCATCACCCCGCTGACCAACCGGCGCACCGACGAATATGGCGGCAGCCTGGAGAACCGCCTGCGCTTCCCGCTCGAGGTCTTCCGGGCGATGCGCGAGGCGTGGCCGCAGGACCGGCCGATGTCGGTCCGCATCTCCGCCAGCGACTGGATGGGCGAGGCCGGGATCATGCCGGAGGATGCGGTGGCGATCGGCCGCGCCTTCGCGGCGGCGGGCGCGGACCTGATCGACGTTTCGGCGGGCCAGACCTCGCCCGATTGCCGGCCGGTCTACGGGCGCATGTTCCAGACGCCGTTCGCCGATCGCATCCGCAACGAGGGCGGCGTCAGGACGATGGCGGTCGGCAACATCTACGAGCCGGATCACGTCAACTCGATCCTCGCCGCCGGTCGCGCCGATCTCGTGGCGCTCGCCCGGCCGCACCTCATCGACCCGATGTGGACGCTGCGCGCCGCCGCGATGCAGGATTATCGCGACGTGCCCGTGCCCCTTCCCTATCTCTCCGGCATGGAGCAGCTCGCCCGCAACCTGAAGCGCGAACAGGAGCTGAAGGCATGAGGCTCGCCGGCGTCCACGCGCTCGTCACCGGCGGCGGCTCCGGCATCGGCGCCGCCATCGCCCGCGCCCTCGCCGCCGAGGGCGCGCGGCTCAGCCTCGTCGGACGACGGCGGGACCGGCTGGAGGCGGTGGCCGACGGCCTTCGCGCGGCCGGCGCGCGGCCCGGCGAGCCCGATGCCGGCCCCGATGCCGGCATCGCCTGCATCCCCGCCGACGTCACCGACCGCGCAGCGATCGAGACCGCCTTCGCCGCGGCCCGCGCGGCGCACGGGCCGATCGCGATCCTCGTCAACAATGCCGGCGGCGTCGAAAACGCGCCCTTCCCGCGCGCGACCGCCGAGTCCTGGCGGGCGATGATGGCGGTCAACCTCGATTCGCTGTTCGATTGCTGCCAGGCCGCCTGGGCCGACATCGTCGCCGCGCCCGCCGGCCGGATCGTCACCATCTCCTCGACCGCCGGGCTGACCGGCTACAAATATAGCGCGGCCTATGTCGCCGCCAAACATGGCGCGGTCGGCCTGATGCGCGCGCTCGCCCGCGAGCTCGCCGATACCGAGGCGACCGCCAATGCGGTCTGCCCGGGCTTCACCGATACCGACATCATCGACAATGCGATCGCCGCGATCCGCGCCAAAACGGGGCGCGACGCCGAAACGGTGCGCGCGCGCTTCACCTCGTTCAACCCGCAGGGCCGGCTCGTCTCTCCCAGCGAGGTGGCGAGCACGGTCGCCTGGCTGTGCCTTCCCGAAAGCCGTTCCGTGACCGGCCAGGCGATCGCCGTCGCCGGGGGAGAGATCATGTGAAGCATGTCGTGCCGATACCGGAGAAGCATGAGGGCAAGCTCGGCGACCGCTCGAACGTGCGGGTCTGGCTGCGCCTGCTGTCCTGCGCGCAGGCGATCGAGAAGGAGCTGCAGCGCCGCTTCGCCGAGCGTGGCACGACGCTGCCGCGCTTCGACGTGCTCGCCGCGCTCGATCGCCATCCCGACGGGCTCAGCATGGGCGCGCTCTCGGCCGCGCTGCTCGTCTCCAACGGCAACGTCACCCACCTCGTCAAGGCGCTGGCGCGTGAAGGATTGATCGAGACGCGCCATCCGCCCGACGACCGCCGCTCCTCGATCGCGCGGCTGACCGAGGAGGGCCGCCAGCAGTTTCGCAAGCTCGCCCGCGCCCATGGCGAGTGGATCGACCAGATGTTCTGCGGGCTCGATTTCGTCCAGCGCGAGCGGCTCTACGTTGCGCTCGGCACGATGAAGCTCTCGATCGCCCGCGCTGCGCAGCGGAGGGGCAAATGAACCCGGCCGAATATCGCCCGGCCCATTTCATCTGGGCCTGTGAGGACGGCGTCGCAACGATCACGCTCGATCGCCCGGAGCGGAAGAACCCGCTCACCTTCGATTCCTACGCGGAGCTGCGCGATACCTTTCGCGCGCTCGTCGATGCGCGGGAGGTGAAGGCGGTGGTGATCACCGGCGCCGGCGGCAATTTCAGCTCGGGCGGCGACGTGCATGAGATCATCGGCCCGCTCACCCGGCGGCGGATGCCCGGCCTGCTCGAATTCACCCGGATGACCGGCGATCTCGTGAAGGCGATGCGCGCCTGCCCGCAACCGATCGTCGCCGCGGTCGAGGGCGTGTGCGTCGGCGCGGGCGCGATCGTGGCGATGGCCTCGGACGTCCGCATCGCCGCCCCGGGGACGAAGACGGCCTTCCTGTTCACCCGCGTCGGGCTGGCCGGCTGCGACATGGGCGCCTGCGCGATCCTGCCGCGCATCATCGGCCAGGGCCGCGCCTCCGAGCTGCTGTTCACCGGCCGCGTGATGAGCGCCGAAGAAGGCGAGCGCTGGGGCTTCTACAACAGGCTCGCCGATGATCCGCTCGCCGAGGCGCAGGCCCTCGCCCGCACCCTCGCCGAAGGGCCGACCTTCGCCCATGGCATCACCAAGACCCAGCTCAACACCGAATGGGCGGTGAGCCTCGAGACCGCGATCGAGATGGAGGCGCAGGCCCAGGCGATCTGCATGGCCACCGACGATTTCCGGCGCGCCTACGAAGCCTTCGCCGCGAAACGGACGCCGGAGTTCAGGGGTGACTAGGGCTGGCATCCCCCCTCTCCCGGGGCGGTGCGGGGCATGAGCGACCGTTCCTTCCTCGAATGGCCCTTCTTCGATGAGGGCCACCGGCGGCTCGCGGCGGAGCTGGAAGCCTGGTGCGCGGACAATCTCGGGCAGGCGCACGGCGATGACGTGGACGCGACGTGCCGCGCGCTCGTGCGCCGGCTCGGGGAGGCGGGCTGGCTGCGCTATTGCGTGCCGGCCGCCCATAGCGGCGTGCACGAGACGCTCGACGTGCGCTCGCTCGCGCTCATCCGCGAGACGCTGGCGCGGCACGACGCCCTCGCCGACTTCGCCTTCGCGATGCAGGGGCTGGGATCGGGCACGATCAGCCTGTTCGGCGACGAGGCCCAGAAGCGCCGCTACCTTCCCGCCGTCGCGGCGGGCCGCGCGATCGCCGCCTTCGCGCTCAGCGAGCCGGAGGCGGGATCGGATGTCGCCGCGCTCGAAACGGCGTTCCGGGCCGACCGCGACGGGATCAGCCTTCGGGGCACCAAGACCTTCATCTCGAACGGCGGCATCGCCGATTTCTACGTCGTCTTCGCGCGCGAGGAAGGGACGCGCGGCACCAGCGGCATTTCGGCGATCCTCGTCCCCGGCGGGGCCGGCGGCGTCGACGCCTCGCAGCGCATCGAGGTGATCGCGCCGCATCCGCTGGCGACGGTGCGGTTCGACACCCGGACCGGCGACGACGCGCTCATCGGCGAGCGCGGGCGTGGCTTCGCCCAGGCGATGGCGACGCTCGACTTCTTCCGCACCACCGTCGGCGCCGCCGCGCTCGGCTTCGCTCGGCGCGCGCTCGACGAGGCGACGGCGCGGACGAAGGCGCGGCGGCTGGGCGGGGCGGCGCTCGCCGACAATGCGGTGGTGCGCTCGATGCTTGCCGAAATGGCGCTCGACGTGGATGCCGCCGCCCTGCTGGTCTATCGCGCCGCCTGGGTCCGCGACGTCCAGCGCCGGCGCAACACGCGCGAGGCGGCGATGGCGAAGCTGTTCGCGACCGATCGCGCGCAGCAGGTGATCGACAAGGCGGTGCAGCTCTTCGGCGGGCTCGGCGTCACCGTCGGCACGCCGGTCGAGCGGCTCTACCGTGAAATCCGCGCGCTCAGGATCTACGAGGGCGCGTCGGAGGTGCAGAAGGTGGTGATCGCGCGCAGGCATCTTGAGGAGTCGAACGCATGAGGACGCTGCTTCCGCCCGGCTGGCCGCGCCCCAGGGGCTATGCCAACGGCATCTCGGCCAGCGGCCGGCTGGTGCTCACCGCCGGCGTCGTCGGCTGGAATGCCGACGAGCGTTTCGAGCGGAGCGACCTCGGCGGGCAGTTCCGCCAGGTGCTGCGCAACACGCTCGCCATCCTCGCCGAGGACGGCGCCGGCCCGCGCCATATCGCGCGGATGACCTGGTATGTCACCGACCTCGCCGAATATCACGCCAGCCTCGGCGAGATCGGCGCGGCCTGGCGCGAGCTGATCGGGCCGCACTATCCGGCGATGGCCGTCGTCGGCGTCGCCGCGCTCGTCGAGCCGGAGGCGAAGATCGAGATCGAGACCATAGCGGTTGTGGAGGAATGAGCGAAGCGACCCATGTCGACAGCTTCGTTCACGATCGGTTGCCGCCGGCCGCGCGGCAGCCGGAGTTTCTCTTCACCCTGCCGGAGCTTCGCTACCCGGAGCGCCTCAACGCCGCGGTCGAGCTGATCGAGCGCGCCCCGCGCGACGCGCTCGCGCTGGTCAATGATGCGGGCCGCTGGACCTATGGCGAGATGGCGGACCTTTCGGACCGGATCGCGCGGCTGCTGGTCGAGGAGGAAGGGCTGGTGCCGGGCAACCGCGTCCTGCTGCGCGGCCCCAACGGCGCGATGCTGTTCGCGAGCTGGCTCGGCGTGCTCAAGGCCGGCGGCGTGGTGGTCGCGACGATGCCGCTGCTGCGGGCGGGCGAGATCGCGACGATCATCGGCCGGGCCGAAGTCAGCCACGCGATCGTCGATTCGCGCTTCCTTGACGATTTCGCGGCGGCCGGCGGCACCCGCTCGCTCGTCACCTATGACGGCGACGCCGGCACTGGCGAGCTGGAGCGGCGGCTGCGGGCGACCGCGCCGGGCTTCGCCTGGCGCGACACCCATCGCGACGATGCCGCGCTCATCGCCTTCACCTCGGGCACGACCGGCAACCCCAAGGGCTGCGTCCACTATCACCGCGACATCCTCGCCAGCGCGGACAGCTTCGCGCGCCATGTCCTGAAGCCCCGCGCCGATGATCGCTGGGCCTGCTCGGCGCCGATCGCCTTCACCTTCGGCCTGGGCATGCTGCTCGTCTTTCCCTGGCGCTTCGGCGGCGCGGCCGTCACGGTCGAGGCGCCGGGGCCGAAGCCGCTGCTGGAGGCGATCGCGCGGCACCGGGTGACCGGGCTCGCGACCGCGCCCACCGCCTACCGCGCGATGCGGCCGCTGCTCGACGAGGCCGACATTTCGAGCCTGCGCATCTGCGTCTCGGCCGGCGAGCATCTTCCCGCCGCGACCTGGCATGCGTGGCGCGAGGCGACCGGGCTTCGCATCATCGACGGCATCGGCGGCACCGAGATGATGCACATCTTCATCTCCGCGGCGGAGGACGACATCCGCCCCGGCGCGACCGGCAAGGCCGTCCCCGGCTATGTCGCTTGCGTGCTCGACGAGGCGAACCGGCCGATGCGGGCCGGCACCGGCCGTCTCGCGATCAAGGGGCCGACGGGATGCCGCTATCTCGATGACCCGCGCCAGGCGGACTATGTGATCGATGGCTGGAACGTCACCGGCGACACCTACCGCGTCGACGAGGAGGGCTATTTCTGGTTCGTCGCGCGCTCGGACGACATGATCGTCTCGTCGGGCTACAACATCGCCGCGCCCGAGGTGGAGAATGCGCTGCTCTCGCACCCCGCGGTGCATGAATGCGCGGTGATCGGCGTCCCCTGTCCCGAGCGCGGGCAGAAGGTGAAGGCCTTCGTCGTCCTCGCGCCCGGCCACGCGCCCGGCGCCGCCACCGTCGCGGCGCTCCAGGCGCACGTCAAGGCCGCCATCGCCCCTTACAAATATCCCCGCGACATCGCCTTCCGCGACGCCCTTCCGAAAACGGCGACGGGCAAGCTCAAGCGGTTCGCGCTGCGGGAATGACGACAAGGCCGCGGCCAGCGCCGCCTGCCATGACCAGCGAGGGTCAGGAGTCCCGCCCGGCCGCGTCGACCTCCAGCACGATCTTGCCGACATGCGCGCCGGCCTCCATGCGGCGGTGGGCGTCGGCTGCGGCGGCGAGCGGAAAGACGCTGTCGATCACGGGCCTCAGCCTGCCCTGCTCGACGAACGGCCACACCTCGCGGCGCAGCTCCTCGGCGACCAGCGTCTTGAACGCCACCGAACGCGGCCGCAGCGTCGAGCCGGTCAGCACCAGCCGCCGCCGCATCAGCGCGACGATGTCCAGCTCGGCGCGCGGGCCCCGCTGGACCGCGATCGAGACGTGCCGGCCCTCCTCGGCGAGGCAATCGAGATTGCGCGGCAGATAGTCGCCGCCCACCATGTCGAGCACGATGTCGACGCCGCGGCCGCCGGTGAACGCCTTCACCGCGGCGACGAAGTCCTCCTGCCGGTAATTGATCGCATGAGCCGCGCCCAGCTCGCTTGCGCGGGCGCATTTTTCATCGCTGCCGCAGGTCACGACGATGGTCACGCCGAACAGCCTGCCGAGCGCGATCGCCATCGTGCCGATGCCGCTGGTGCCGCCGTGGACGAGCGCGGTCTCGCCGTCGCGCGCATGGGCGCGCTCGAACAGGTTCGACCAGACGGTGAACAGGGTCTCGGGCAGCGCCGCCGCCTCGACCATGGTCAGCGCGTCGGGCACCGGCAGGCACTGGCCGGCGGGCGCCAGCGCATATTCGGCATAGCCGCCGCCGGCGATCAGCGCGCAGACCCGCTCGCCGATGCCGAGCCCGGCGCCCTCCCCGGCGGCGGCGATCGTGCCGGCGACCTCAAGGCCGGGGATCGAGGGCGCACCCGGCGGCGGCGGATAGCGGCCCCGGCGCTGGAGGATGTCCGGCCGGTTGACGCCCGCGGCGGCGACGCGGATCAGCACCTCGCCCGCTCCCGGCCGGGGCACCGGCCGGCGCGCCGGCGCCAGCACTTCCGGCCCGCCCGCCCCGGCCGGGTCGATCGCGTTCATTTCGCTCGGCAGGGCCGCCATGAAGTTCCTCGGCTGCGGTGAATCGTGGCCGGTTTATTGACAGCGCCGATGCTTCGGTCAACGCTCCCGGCATGGACCTCGACGAACTCTTCCCGGACAAGCCCGACGATCCGTTGACGCTGCTCGCCAGGCAGGATCTCGATCCGCTCTCGGTGGACGAGCTCAGGGCGCGCATTGCGCTGCTCGAGGCGGAGATCGCGCGCGTTGCGGCCCGGCTCGAAAACGCGGTTAACTTCCGGGCAAGCGCGGAGGAGCTATTCAGGAAGTGAGCGGGATGCGGGCGGGAGCGCCCGGTCATCCCGGATGTTTCGGGCCGCGGCTTGATGAACGGCGCGCCCGATCCGACATGGGGGGCGAACGGCCCCGCGAGCCGGCCGGGGCCCCGAAGGAGTGAGGAATGCCATCTTTCGCCCGTGAACTCGAGCAGACGCTCCACAACGCTTTGAGTGAGGCGGGGAGCCGTCATCACGAATATGCGACGCTGGAGCATCTGCTGCTCGCGCTCACCGAGGACGTCCATGCCGCGCGCGTCATGGAGGCGTGCGGCGTCAGTCTCGAGGAACTGCGGGACCAGGTCCGCCACTATCTCGATCACGAGCTCGAGGCGCTCAAGGTGGACGGCAATGCCGAGCCGTCGCCGACCAGCGGCTTCCAGCGCGTCGTCCAGCGCGCGATCCTGCACGTCCAGTCGTCCGGCCGCGACGAGGTGACCGGCGCCAACGTGCTCGTCGCCCTGTTCTCGGAGCGTGAAAGCTACGCCGTCTATTTCCTGCAGCAGCAGGACATGAGCCGGCTCGATGCGGTCACCTATATCAGCCACGGGGTCGGCAAGGGCGAGTCGGGGAGCCAGCCGGTCGAGGTCCGCGGCGCCGAGGAAGGCAAGGGCGACGAGGGCAAGAAGAAGCCCGAGTCGGCGCTCAAGCAGTTCACCGTCAACCTCAACGAAAAGGCGAGGCAGGGCCGCGTCGATCCGCTGATCGGCCGCGGGCCGGAGGTGGACCGCACCGTCCAGATCCTCTGCCGCCGCTCGAAGAACAACCCGCTCTATGTCGGCGATCCCGGGGTCGGCAAGACCGCGATCGCGGAAGGGCTGGCGCGCAAGATCGTCGAGGGCGACGTGCCCGACGTGCTCAAGCCGGCGGTGATCTACTCGCTGGACATGGGCGCGCTGCTCGCCGGCACCCGCTACCGCGGCGATTTCGAGGAGCGGCTGAAGGCGGTCGTCTCCGAGCTGGAGAAGCTGCCCCACGCGATCCTGTTCATCGACGAGATCCACACGGTGATCGGCGCCGGCGCCACTTCGGGCGGCGCGATGGACGCCTCGAACCTGCTGAAGCCCGCGCTGTCCAACGGCGCGATCCGCTGCATCGGCTCGACCACCTACAAGGAGTTCCGCAACCATTTCGAGAAGGATCGCGCGCTGCTGCGCCGGTTCCAGAAGATCGACGTCACCGAGCCGACGATCGACGACACGATCAAGATCCTCGCCGGCCTGCGCCCGGCCTTCGAGGAGCATCACAGCGTCCGGTACACGCCCGATGCGATCAAGGCGGCGGTGGAGCTGTCGGCGCGCTACATCAACGACCGCAAGCTGCCCGACAAGGCGATCGACGTGATCGACGAGGTCGGCGCCATGCAGATGCTGGTGCCGCCATCGAAGCGCAAGAAGACGATCACCACCCGGGAGATCGAGGCGGTCATCTCGACGATGGCGCGGATTCCGCCGCGGAGCGTCTCCGCCGACGACAAGAAGGCGCTCGAGCATCTCGATCGCGACCTCAAGCGCGTCGTCTTCGGCCAGGACGAGGCGATCGACCGGCTCGCCTCGGCGATCAAGCTGTCGCGCGCGGGGCTGCGCGACCCGGACAAGCCGATCGGCTCCTATCTCTTCTCGGGCCCGACCGGCGTCGGCAAGACCGAGGTCGCGCGCCAGCTCGCCTCGATCATGGGCATCCCGCTCCAGCGCTTCGACATGAGCGAATATATGGAGCGCCATTCGGTCAGCCGGCTGATCGGCGCGCCGCCGGGCTATGTTGGCTATGACCAGGGCGGCCTGCTCACCGACGCGGTCGATCAGAACCCGCACTGCGTGCTGCTGCTCGACGAGATCGAGAAGGCGCACCCGGACCTGTTCAACATCCTGCTGCAGGTGATGGACAACGGCAAGCTCACCGATCACCACGGCAAGACGGTCGATTTCAGGAACGTCATCCTGATCATGACCACCAATGCCGGCGCGCAGGACATGGCGAGCGAGGCGATCGGCTTCGGCAACGTTTCCCGCGAGGATGCGAGCGAGGAGGCGATCAGGCGGATGTTCACGCCGGAGTTCCGCAACCGCCTCGATGCGATCGTCCCGTTCGGCTACCTGCCACCGGAGGTCGTCGCCCGCGTCGTCGACAAGTTCATCCTCGAGCTCGAGCTGCAGCTCGCCGACCGCAACGTCCATATCGAGCTGGACGATGGCGCGCGGCGCTGGCTCACCGCGCGCGGCTACGACAAGCTCTATGGCGCGCGGCCGATGGGCCGGCTCGTCCAGGAGAAGATCAAGCAGCCGCTGGCCGAGGAATTGCTCTTCGGCAAGCTCGTCCATGGCGGCGAGGTGAAGGTGCGGGTAAAGGACGGCCAGCCGACCTTCGAGATCATCCCCGCCCCGCCCAGGACGAAGCGCCGCAAGCCGCGCGCGAAGAAGGAGGCCGGCCAGCCCGAGGCGCAGGCCTGAGGAAGGGCGCGCCCGCCCTTTCCCCTCCTCCTTCCCGTCTTATCGGCGGCGGCGCGCGCCGCTATACGGGCGGCCCACGCAACGGAGATGCTTCATGACGGCTGACCTCACCTTCTACACCAACCCGCAATCGCGCGGCCGGATCGCGCGCTGGATGCTCGAGGAAGTGGGCGCGCCCTATGAGACGGTGGTGCTCGATTACGGCACGACGATGAAGGCGCCCGACTATCTGGCGATCAACCCGATGGGCAAGGTGCCGGCGATCCGGCACGGCGAGACGATCGTGACCGAAGGCGCGGCGATCTGCGCCTATCTCGCCGACGCCTTCGCCGAGAAGGGCCTCGCCCCGCCGCCCGGCGACAGGGCGCGCGCTTCCTATTATCGCTGGCTCTTCTTCGCGGCCGGCCCGGTCGAGGCGGCGGTGACGAACCGGGCGCTGGGCGTGGAGGTGCCGGCGGAGAAGAAGGCCTTCGTCGGCTATGGCAGCTTCGAGGAGGTCATCGACGCGCTCGAACTTGCGCTGAAGCCGGGGCCTTATATCTGCGGCGAACGCTTCACCGCCGCCGATGTCTATGTCGGCTCCCAGCTCGGCTTCGGCATGATGTTCGGCACGCTGCCGAAGCGGCCGAGCTTCGAGGCCTATGTCGGCCGGCTGATGAGCCGCCCGGCGGCGGTGCGCGCGCGCGAGCTCGACGACGCGCTGGTGCAGCCCGAGCCCCAGCCCCAGCCCCAGTCCCAGCCTTCCTAGGCGGCCGGCGCCGCGCGGGCGTGGGAGAGCGGCAGGCAGCGTCTCCGGGCGCCCCTGGCGCACGCGGCGCGTGTCCGGGCAGGCGGACATGCGCTATCATGCGGCGCCAGGAATCGCTCCGCCCCCCGCGCGCGAGGGCCGGCGCGGGCGGCAAGGGAGGATGAGGATGACCGACCAGGCTCTTCGCGCCGCGATCGCGCTCTACGATCGTTTCACCCACGAAGGCGGCATGGACCGACGCGAGCTGCTCGCGGCGATGACGCGGATCGCCGGCGGCTCGGCGGCGGCGGCGATGATGGTCTCGAGCATCGCCTGCTCGGCGGCAGCGCCACTGGTCGCGCCCGACGACGATCGCATCCGCGCCACGACCAGCGCGTGGCAGGCCCCCGGCGGACGCCGCTACCAGCTTTACGACGCGCGCCCGGCCGATGCGTCCGCGACGACGCCGCTGGTGATCGTGATCCACGAGAATCGCGGCCTCAACGACTATATCCGCGATGTCGCGCGGCGGCTGGCGGTGGCGGGCTTCGTCGCGGCCGCGCCGGACCTGCTGAGCGGCGAAGGCGGCACGCCGGCCGACGAGGATCGCGCCCGCGAGATGATCGGCGCGCTCGATCTCGCCCCGCTGGTCGAGGACGGCGCCGCGATGATCCGCGCGTTCGGCGCGAGCGGGGGCGCGCGGCGCCGCGTCGGCATCGTCGGCTTCTGCTGGGGCGGCGCGATGGTGAACCGGCTCGCCGTCGCGGCGGGATCGGACCTCGCCGCCGGCGTCGCCTTCTACGGCCCCGCCCCCGATCCTTCCGAGGCGGCGCGGGTCCAGTCGCCGCTGCTGCTCCACTATGCCGGGCTCGACAGCCGCGTGAACGAGCGCGGCGAGGCCTGGGTCGCCGCGCTGCGCGCCGCCCGCAAGGAGGTGACCGCGATCACCTATCCCGGCGTCAATCACGCCTTTCACAACGACACGTCGCCGGCGCGCTACGATCGCGACGCCGCCGAGCGCGCCTGGGCGACGACGATCGGCTTCCTGCGCCGCCATCTCGGCCACGGCTGAGGGCCGCCTCGCCGCCAACGAAAAGGGGCCCGGCGTCGCCGCCGGGCCCTCGCTTGCTTCGATGCCGCCGCGCCTAGTTGCGGTTGCCCATCAGGCGCAGCAGGAAGATGAACATGTTGACGAAATCGAGATACAGGGCCAGCGCGCCCATGATCGCGCTGCGGCCGATGAAGTCCGTTCCCTGCACCTGGAAGTACATGCTCTTGATCTTCTGCGTGTCATAGACGGTGAGGCCCGCGAAGATCAGCACGCCGAGGATCGCGATCACCAGGCTGAACGTGTCGTTGAGCCAGAAGATGTTGACCAGCGAGGCGACGATCAGGCCGACCACGCCCATCAGCAGGAAGGTGCCGAGGCCCGAAAGGTCGCGCTTCGTCGTATAGCCGTAGAGGCTGAGGCTGGTGAAGGCCGCCGCCGTCGCGAAGAAGGCAAGCGCCACCGATCCGCCGGTATAGACCAGGAAGATATAGCTGAGCGAGGCGCCCATCAGGCCGGCATAGACCCAGAACACCGCCTGCGCGGCGGTCTGCGACATGCGGTGGATGCCGAAGCTCAGCCAGAAGACGAGGCCGAGCGGGGCCAGCATCACCACCCATTTGAGGAAGCCGCCCGCAAGGAAGATCTGCGCGGCGAGCGAATTCGCTCCGCCCATCGCGAACAGCAGGGCGACGATCCCGGTGAGCAGGACGCCCGAGCCCATATAGTTGTAGACGGACAGCATGTAGGACCGCAGGCCCGCGTCGAAGGCGACGTCGCGGCCGACAGTCGTCGCGGTGGGCGGCACGCCCCCGCCGAGTTGCGGATCGGACCAATTGGCCATGTTTCAAATCTCCCATCCCCGGCAAGTGGCCGGTTCCGCGCTAATATTGGCGGAAAGGGCGCGCCTTTCAAGCGAAGAAACCCCTCGCCGCGACCCGCTGTCCCGGCCCGGCCAGCTCGGCCCGGTTCGCCTGCGCCTTCGCCTCCGCTCTCCCCTCACCGGCGCCGGGGCCGCTGCCCGGCCGGGCGTGGCGGGCGCGGGCGCGGCGCGCTCCTTCGGGCGCCGCCCCGGTGCCTTGCCCGTCGCCCTCTGCTATGCCGGTCGCATGCAGCGCCTCTTCGTCGCCCTGCGCCCGCCGGCGCCGGTCCGCTCCTGGCTCCTCGGGCTGATGGGCGGGATTCGCGGCGCGCGCTGGCAGGGCGATGAACAGCTTCACCTCACCCTGCGCTTCGTCGGCGAGGTCGATCGCCACATGGCGCGCGACATCGACGCCGCGCTCGCGGCGGTCCGCCACCCGCCCGTGGAGGTCACGCTCTCCGGCATCGGCGTCTTCGACCGGCGCGGCCGCCCCGAGGCGCTGTGGATCGGCGCGCGGCCGCCGGAGCCGCTCGCCCGGCTCCACCGCAAGGTCGATCAGGCGCTGGTCGGCTGCGGCCTCGCCCCGGAACGGCGCGCCTACCTGCCGCACGTCACGCTGGCGCGCTTCGGGCGCGAGGCCGGCCCGGTCGGGCCGTTCATCGAATATCATGGCGGCGCCGCGAGCCCGGCCTTCACGGCGGACTCGTTCATCCTGTTCGAAAGCCGGCTCGGCGGCGAGGGCGCCGCCTATGCCGAGCTCGCGCGCTATCCGCTCGGTTGAGCCGCGATCAGCCGATCACGCCGCAGGCGATCCGCCCGCCGCTGTTGCCGGCCGGGTCGGTCCGATAGTCGTCCGGGCCGGCATGGAGCACCAGCGCCGCGCCGTCCGTGTCGAGCAGCGCATGGTCGCCGCCGCGCAGCGTGGCGTCGGGGATGGTGAAGTCGAGCGTGCCGCTACCGTCCGCGGCGGCGGTCAGGTTGGGCATGTCGCCCTGGTGCTGGCCTTGCGGGTTGAGCCGGCCATGCTGGTGTCCGGTCGGGTTCCAGTGGCCGCCCGCGCTGGCGAAGTCGGGCGCGTCGCAGCGGCCGACCGCGTGGACGTGCGCGCCATGCTCGCCCGGCTCGAGGCCGGTGACCTGGATGCGGACATGGATGCCGTCGTCGGCCTGGGTGAGCTGCGCCTCGCCGACGCTGTTGCCGCTGGCGTCCTTGAGCGCGGCGCCGACCGTCTCCTGGTCCTGCGCGACGGCGCCCGTGGCGAGCGCGGCCAGCGCGATGCCCAGCGTGATTGGGAACTTCTTCATGGTCCTGTCCTTCCTGCCTTGTCCAATTGATCCGGTAGGCCAACGAAGCCGGCCCGGATCGGTTGCCGTCATCCGTTGCCGTCATCCGTCGCCGTCGGCGGCGCCGCGCCCGACACCGAACCATTTCAGCCCGGCCGCCGCCACCTCGGCGGGCGGGTAGATGTTGCGCAGGTCGACGAGCACGTCGCCCGCCATCGCGCCGGCGAGCCGCCTGAGGTCGAGCGCGCGCAGCGAATCCCATTCGGTGACGAGCGCGACCGCGTGCGCGCCCGCGGCGGCCTCGTAGGGATCGTCGAACAGCTCGACCTTCGGCATCAGCGGGCGCGCCTGCGCCATGCTTTCGGGATCGTGGCCGCGCACCCTGACGCCCGCGTCCTCGAGCGACTGCACGATCGCCAGCGAGGGCGCCTCGCGCATGTCGTCGGTGTTGGGCTTGAAGGCGAGGCCGAGCAGGGCGACGGTCTTGCCGCGCGCCTTGTCGCCGAGCGCGCGCAGGATCTTGCGCCCCATCGCGCGCTTGCGGGTGTCGTTGACGTTCACCACCGCCTCGACGATGCGCAGCGGCGCGCCGGCATCCTCCGCCGTCTTGAGCAGGGCGCGCGTGTCCTTGGGGAAGCAGGAGCCGCCATAGCCCGGCCCGGCGTGGAGGAATTTCGCGCCGATCCGGCCGTCCAGCCCGATCCCGCGCGCGACGTCCTTCACATCGGCGCCGACCTGCTCGCAAAGGTCCGCGACCTCGTTGATGAAGGTGATCTTGGTCGCGAGGAACGCGTTGGCGGCATATTTGATCAGCTCGGCCGTGCGCCGCGACGTCACCAGCAGCGGCGATTTGTTGAGGTAGAGCGGACGATAGATTTCGCGCATCACCTCGGCGGCGCGCGGGTCGTCGGTGCCGACGACGATCCGGTCCGGGCGCTTGAAGTCCTCGATCGCCGCGCCCTCGCGCAGGAATTCGGGATTGGAGACGACGAAGGTCTCGATGCCGGGCGCGGTCTCGCGCGCGATTCGCTCGACCTCGTCGCCGGTGCCGACCGGCACGGTGGACTTGGTGACAATCACGGTCGGTCCGTCGATCGCGCCGGCGATCTCGGCGGCGGCGGCGAAGACGTAGCTGAGATCGGCATGGCCGTCGCCGCGCCGCGAGGGGGTGCCGACGGCGATGAACACCGCGTCGGCGCCGCGCACGCCTTCGCCGAGATCGGTGGTGAAGGAAAGCCGGCCCGCGCGCACATTGCGCGCGACGAGTTCGTCGAGTCCCGGCTCGAAGATCGGGATGGCGCCGCGCCGCAGCGCGTCGATCTTGTCCTGGTCGCGATCGACGCAGACGACGTCGTGGCCGAAATCCGAAAAGCACGCGCCGGACACCAGCCCGACATAACCGGTGCCGATCATTGCAATACGCATTCACTACCCCTTGCTGCAAAGGCCGCGGCCCGCTTAGCGCGATTCGGGGCAAGGGGGAAACCGTCGGCCCGGCCGATTTTCGCGCGTGAGGGCGGCGATTGCGCGGCGGGGCCCGCGCCACCCTCGCCCCGCGCGAGGCGAGGCGGCGGCCCGGGCGGGAAGGCGCGTCCGCCATGCCGCTGGCCGGATTGGCGGAGGGGGAGCGCGCGGGGGCGGTGACCGGCGGCGCGATCCCGCGAGGCCGCGTATCACCGCATCACCGCATCACCGCATAACCGCGTCACCGCGTCGCCACGTCACCGCGTCACCGCGTCGCCCCGGCATCGCGTCACTGCGCCAGCGCGCGTCGATCCGCCCGCCTCGCGCCCTCGCGGCGCGCACGAACACGAAACACGAAAAAGGGGCCGGCCCGAAGGCCGACCCCCAATTCGGATCGCGTCGCCGCCGCAGGCGGCGAGCGCCTTCTTACCAGCCGGAGCCGGGGCCGAAGGTGATCTCCACGCGCCGGTTCTGCGGCTCGCGGACGCCGTCGGCGGTCTCGACCAGCGGCCGGCTCTCGCCATAGGCCTCGGTCGACATCGCGCTCTCCGGCACGCCCTGGCCGGCGAGATAGGCCCGCACGGCATCGGCGCGACGCTGCGACAGGCCGACATTGTAGTCCGCCGGACCCGAGCGGTCGGCGTGACCGGCGAGCACGACCTGGGCCTGGCCGGTCTGCTGGTAGGCAGCAGCCGCATTGTCCAGGATCCCCGCGGCCTGCGGCGTGATGTCCGCCTTGTCCCAATCGAAGAACACGATGAACGGACCCGGCGTCACCGGCGGCGGCGGAGGCGGCGGCGGAGGCGGCGGGGGCGGCGGAGGCGGCGGAGGCGGCGGCGG
>JBDZVR010000019.1:0-47207 GCA_040255785.1 Sphingomonadales bacterium | reverse complement strand
GCACCATCCGTTCCTCCTCGGAAAGCTGCGCATCGAGCGCGAACGGGTCCGCCCAGTCGAAGGGCAGCGGTTTGGGATCAGCCATTCATTGCCTCTCAATCATCGTTTCAACCGGGCCAATGGTCCGCCCGTGGCGACTTGTCCATGCCCGTGACGCGCGCGAGCGCGCCGGCCGCTCCTTTGCGTCGCGATTGCCCGCCTCAATCGCGGTCATGGAAATGTTCGATTGGTAACCGCGATTGCGCGGGTGTTAGCATTCCGGGCTTGCCGCGATGCAAGAGGAGGAGGTGCCCGAAATGACGAACAATATTCCCTATTCCAGAAAGCTCGGCCCGCTGACGCCCTTCGTCGGCGAATGGGAAGGCAATGACGGGGTCGACGTCTCATATCATAACAAGGACGACTGGACGACCGAGACGACCTATTTCGAGAAGGCCTGGTTCAGGCCGATCCCGATCCAGGAGAACGGCCAGCAGGTGCTGTGGGGCCTGAGCTACGGCATGACCGCCTGGCGCCATGGCGAGGAGGCGATGGACCCGTTCCACGACGAGGTCGGCTTCCTGCTCTGGGACAAGGCCCACGGGCAGGTGATGCGCAACGTCGTCTTCGGCCGTGGCATCGCGATCCTGGCCGGCAGCGACGCCGGCCCGCACGATACCGAGCTGCATTTCAACGCCACGCCGGGCGAGCCCTGCTACGGCATCCTGCAGAACAAATATCTGCTCGAGCGCGCCGAGCTGCGCGCCTTCACGAGCAGCTTCACCTTCGGCGACGACGGCACGATGTCCTATACGTCGGACCTGGTGCTCAAGCTCGCCGCGATCGGCGACGAGATGCATCACACCGACAGGAACACCCTTCGCCTCGTCAAGCGCTACCACCCCGCCGCCGAACACGCCTGATCGCCGCGTGATCCGCCGCCCCGCGTGACAGATCGGGGACGGCAAGCGCTCATCCGCGCGACCGCGCGGACGAGGGCTCCCGGCTGACATAATCCGGTCACGCTCGACCGCGAGGTCGGGCGTGCCCCAGGCCGCGCCCGACCGAACGAGGCCCAACTTGACGCAGCCCGACCGAACGAGGGTGGTCTGCTTGGGGGGGGCTCGCAAGCATGTCTGTTTCGATTTCGAACTCGACCTTTCGAACGGCGGCGGCGTCCAGGGGCAAGGACTCCCAGTTCGAGGTCGACGGCGACAATATCGATGACGAGGCGCTCGCCGCCTGCATCATCCGCGACATGCGCCTGCCATGGGCACCTTCCCGGTCCGCGCGCACGCGATCAACGCCCGCGGGTGAAGCGGCATGCCCCGCGCCGACCTAATCGGCGAACGCCTCGACCAGGAAATCGAGCAGGACCCTGATCTTCGGAGAGAGATGCTGCCGCGATGGATAGACGGCGTAGAGCGTCGTCTCGACCGTCCGCCAGTCCTCCAGCACCGCCCGCAGCCGACCCGCCTTCAGATCCTCCTCCACATAGGGATAGGGGATGAGGCTCAGCCCGAAGCCGGCGCGCAGGGCCTCGCGCACCGCGAGGCTCGAGGAGACCGAATAGCGCGCCGTGACCGGGACGCGCACCCTCTCTCCCTCCCGCGTGAATTCCCAGGCATCGGCATGGCCGGAAAGGCTGAAGCGGATGCAATCGTGCGCGCCGAGATCGTCGGGCGAGGCCGGCAGGCCATGCTGCTCGAAATAGGCCGGCGCCGCGCACAGAACATGACGCATCACCATAAGCTTGCGCGCGATCAGGCTCGAGCTCTCCAGCCGGTCGCTGCCGCGAATGGCGAGGTCGAAGCCCTCGCGGATGATGTCGACGCGTCGGTCGTCGAGCTGGAGATCGAGCTTCAGGCCCGGATAACGCGAAAGAAAGGCGGGGATTTTCCGTGACAGGCGAGTGAGCGTGACCGTCATCGGCGCGCTCACCTTCAACGTGCCCGCCGGGGCGGACCTCACCGGGGCGAGCGCCTCATCAGCCTCGGCCAGCATGTCGAGCGCGCGCGCCGTATGTTCGAGATAGATCTTGCCCTCCTCGGTCAACGTCATGCGCCGCGTCGTGCGGTTGATCAGCCGGACGCCGAGCCGGGCCTCGAGCGCGGCGATCGCCTTGCTGACCGCCGCCGGCGAGAGGCCGAGGCTGCGCGCCGCCGCCGCGAAGCTGCGTGATCCGGCGACGCGCCGAAAGAGGGTGAGGGCGGCAAGGCGATCCATTCGTTACCAATCGTGAACGGTGATGTGACTTTCAACCAGATTATCACTGAACCAAGAACGATCTAGTCGGTCCGCCGAACGCCAAGCGGAATGAAGCCATGACCGACGACCTCCTGCTTTCCCTGATCGAGCGCCGCGCATCGACCAGCCACTTCGCCGCCGGCCAACAGCTCGAACGTGCCTCGATCGAGCGGCTGGCGCGCCTGGCGACACGTGCGCCGAGCGCCTACCATCTGCAGAACTGGCGTCTCATCGCGGTGGCCACCCCGGCGCACAAGGAGAGGCTGCGGCGCGTCGCCGACAATCAGGCCAAGGTCCGCGACGCGGCGGCGACGTTCATCATCTGCGGGCTGCTGCCGGATCATCGCGCGGTCGCGCGCCACTTGCGGCCGCTCGTCGAGACCGGCCTGATGTCGGCGGCAACGGCGCTGGCCTGGCAGGAAGGTGCGGCACGGAAATATCGCGACCCACGGATTGCCCGCGACGAGGCCGTTCGCTCGGCGACGCTCGCCGGCGCCACCCTGATCTATGCGGCCGAGGCGTTGGGGCTCGCAACCTGCCCGATGGTCGGCTTCGATGCGCCCCGTCTCGCGGCCGAATTCGGGCTCGCGCCGAACGAGTTGCCGGTGCTGCTGGTCGCGGTCGGACGCGCCGCGCCCGGCAATTGGCCGCAAAAGCCGCGCCGCCCGCTCGACGAGGTCCTGGAGCTGCTGTGAAGCCATCGGTGGCAACGCTGCTGGCGACCGCGATCGCCCCGGCGATCTGGGGCACGACCTATATCGTCACGACCGAGGCGCTGGCGGACTTTTCCCCGGTCGTCGTCGCGATGCTGCGTGCATTGCCGGCGGGATTGCTCCTGCTGCTGGTGGTGCGCGAGCTACCGGTCGGGATATGGTGGTTGCGCTCGCTCGTCCTTGGCGCGCTGAACTTCGCGCTCTTCTGGAGCCTGCTCTTCGTTTCAGCCTATCGCCTGCCGGGCGGGGTGGCGGCCACGGTCGGCGCGATCCAGCCGCTGATCGTTGTGTTTCTCGCCGCGCTCGTCCTGGGCCACCGGATACGGATCCTTGCGGTGCTCGCCGGCCTGATCGGCCTGATCGGCGTCGGGCTTCTCGTCCTTACCGCGCGGGTGGGGCTCGATGCGCTCGGCGTAGCGGCCGGGATAGGCGGCGCCTGTTCGATGGCGCTCGGTACGCTGCTCACCCGAAAATGGCAGCCGCCGACCTCGCTGCTCGCCTTCACCGCCTGGCAGCTCACCGCCGGCGGCCTGCTGCTGATGCCCGCGGCGCTGCTCGTCGGGCTCCCGCGCGCGGCGAGCGCCGTCAACATCCTCGCCCTGCTGTGGCTCGGACTGGTCGGAGCCGCATTGACCTATGTCCTCTGGTTCAGGGGAGTGGCGCGGCTCGATCCTGCCCTGGTCTCCTCGCTCGGCTTCCTCAGTCCCGTGACCGCCGTCCTGATCGGCTGGCTGGCGCTGGGCCAGTCGCTGACCGGCGCGCAGATCGCGGGCATCGGGTTCGTCCTGTGGAGCATCTGGCTGGGCCGGCACGGCGCGGTCGACCAGCCATCACCGCTGCCCGACAGGAGGCGCGCGCCGGCGTAGCCGGATTGCGGGCGAGGCGGCGGCGGACGCGGATCGGGCGAAGAATGTCACATCCCGCGAGGGAAGATTGTCATGGTCTCGTGACCATCATTCGGA
Organism: Sphingomonadales bacterium; assembly: GCA_040255785.1. Taxonomy (GTDB): domain Bacteria; phylum Pseudomonadota; class Alphaproteobacteria; order Sphingomonadales; family Sphingomonadaceae; genus Allosphingosinicella. Next base: position 43,306 of record JBDZVR010000019.1, on the reverse strand, counting down.
AAAAGGAGAACACAATGGCACAATCCGCGACGATCGATGCGCAGGCCGCAGTGCTGACCCTGATCAATGTCTACGAGGTCGCGCCGGAACGGCAGGCCGAGCTGCTGGCAGCGCTGTCGGAGGCGACGGAAAGCTCGATCCGCCACCAGAGCGGCTTCATCTCGGTCTGTCTCCATGGCAGCTTCGATGGCACGAAAGTGGTGAATTACGCGCAGTGGGCCTCGAAGGAGCATCTCGATGCCTTCCTCGGCCGGCCGGAAACGCAGGAGCAGCTCAAGCGCTTCGCCGCGATCGCCCGATCGGTCGCGCCAAGCCCCTGCAAGGTCGTCGCCGTCCACGCCGCCTGAGGGAGGCCGACAGGAAGCGATGGCTGAACGCGATCCCGACGCTGCGTTTCGCGAGGCGCGGCCGCGCCTGCTGCGCCTTGCCTACCGCATGCTCGGCTCGATCGCCGATGCGGAAGACGTGGTTCAGGATGCATGCGCCCGCTGGCTGGCGACCGACCCCGCAACGGTCCGCCAGCCGGCGGCGCTGCTTCGCACGATCGTCGTCCGCTTGTGCCTGAACGAGCTGAACAGCACGCGGCGCAAGCGCGAGACCTATATCGGGCCGTGGTTGCCCGAGCCGATGGTCGAGGTGGACGATGCCGGCGCGCTCGACGACATCACGTTGCCGCTCATGATCGCCCTCGAGCGCCTGTCGCCGCTGGAGCGGGCGGCCTTCCTGCTCCACGACGTGTTCGGGCTTGCCTTCGCCGAGGTGGGGCACGCCGTCGGTCGCGAAGCGGCGGCCTGCCGCAAGCTCGCCAGCCGCGCCCGGGCCCATGTGCGCGCCGCGCGTCCGCGCTTTCCGGTGTCGAGGGAGCAGGGGAGGCGGATCGCCGCCGCGTTCTTCGCCGCGTCGCGCGGCGGCGACATAGCCGCTCTGGGCGCATTGCTCGCGGACGATGTCGTCGCTTATTCCGATGGTGGCGGCAAGGTGAAGGCCTCGCTCCATCCGCTGCGCGGCAGCGCTGTGATCGAGCGGCACGTCCAGCTCGCCCGCGCCTTCGCGGCGGCACCGTCGCTCCTGCTTTACTACGCGACGATCGACGGCCTGCCCGGCTTCGTGACGATCGAGGAAGGCGGCATCGTCCAGACCACCGCGCTCGCGATCGATCAGGGGCTGATCACCGCCATCTACGTCACCCGCAATCCCGACAAGCTGCGCCACCTGGGCGCCGCATCGCTGCATTGAGTGCCCGCCCCGCGCCGCCGATGGCGGAAGCGGTGGCAATTCATCTGCCTTTTGCCTCTCTGAAATTGGTGAGGTCGGGCGCTATTCCCCACTCATTCGCCCACGTTGAACGTTCTGATCGCATAGCAACTCCTGACCGACTCAGTGCGGTACAGCAGAATATGCTCTCGTTATTAGTCTGTAAGCATTTTGCGATAATTGGCACCGACTCGCGCCCGCCGGGCTGCGATGTGGGGAGCACAAAGCATGAAGAGGACCATCCTCGCCGTTGTGACGGCCAGTCTAGTTGCAACGCCTGTTCTTGCGGAATCACACGTCAACTTCGAGCCGATCGAAACCGAAGGCTCCACAATTCGCTATACGCAAGGCGTGGCGACGGTCGATGTCCAACGCGCTCATGGCGCCGTGCAGGTCACACCGATCGGCCTCGATCATGGTCGCCTTACCTTTCAGGTCGTGGCGCTGAACCTCGGCGACGAGGCGGACAATTTCGGCGTCGAAGACGTTCGTGCGAGCATCGGAGATCAGGAGGTCGCGACGCTGACGCGCGAGCGGCTGGATCAAATGGCCCGCCATAGAGCGATGTGGTCGCAGATTGCGGTCGCGGCGGTCACCGGTCTCGCTGCCGCCTCGGCAGCGAGTGCGCGGGATCACTATTCGGCGACGACCTTCACGCCGCACGGCACCTACCGGACGTTCATCAGCGCGCCCAGCACGGGAGGCCAGGTCGCCGCCGCGGGGATCACGGCCGGCGGCGCCTATTCGATCGCGCAAATCCAGAACCAGCTCGATGCGACACGGGAAGGGCTGGCAGCGGAAATCCTGCAGACCACGACGATCGACCCGCAAGACAGCTATGGCGGCAGGATCGTGATCGAGAAGCGCCGGGGCAGAAATTCGGGCTGGCCACAGGACGTGCATCTGACGGTGCATTTCGGCGGCGAGGATTATGCCTTCGCTTTCCATGTGACGCGGGGAAGGTGAGGATGAAGGCGCGCGCCCTCACGGTCGTCCTCGTCGTCACGGCCGGGCTTTCGGTAGGCCCGGCCTCCGCGATGCAGGGAATTTGCTTTCCGCCGAGAGCCCCGTCGGCGCTCCTGACCAAGCCGCACCGCCCGTTCTGTGCGGCCTCCCGGTCATGCAGCTCCTGGGAAGTCGATTCGTATCGATTGGCGGTGGAGAACCACTTCCGAAACTTGCGCGATTACGCGACGGAAGTGGATCGCTTCTACAGCCGGGCGGCCGATTATATCGAATGCATGGCGCGGCTCGACTAGCCGCGCGCCTCACGCCTACGCGGCCAGATCGGCCTTCGCGCCGGGCGCCTTCGAAGGATCATGGCGCTTCATCGCGCGCAGCACTCATGTTGCTGATCGAGGTGTGACCGCGCTATCGTTTGGCCACATGCTTGGACGTGGGAGCCCCGTCAGCTTCGGCCGGCGGGGCTTTTCGTTGGTGCGCGTTTCGTTGGGGAAACCGAACGACGAGCGAAAAAGAGACGTAAATACAGTTTCTTATTGCTCAATTTGGCGGAAGCGGTGGGATTCGAACCCACGAACGGGTTGCCCCGTTGGCGGTTTTCAAGACCGCTGCCTTCAACCACTCGGCCACGCTTCCCGGCCTCGTGCGTTAGCCTCCGCGCGGGGCGCGGTGCAAGGTTCGGTCTTGCGGGGCGGATCAGCATCGGACAAGCTGGCGCGGCCTGAAAAGGAAAGGATGCGGGCGGGTATGCGGCGTTTGACCATCGTGGCGGCGGCCCTGGTGCTGGCGGGGGCGCCGATCGTGCCGGCCGGACCCGCCGCCGATCCCGCGCTTGCCCAGACGCCGGAGCTCAGCGCCGATGGCTTTCGCGCCTACCTGCCGCGGCTTCGCGCGCAGGCCGCCGCCGCCGGCATCCGCCGCGAAACGCTCGACCGGATCTTCCCGACACTCGAATTTTCCGCCCGCACGATCGAGCTTGATCGCAGCCAGCCGGGCGGATCGCCGGGGAGCAATCCCAATCCGCCCTTCGCGCCCTATCGGGCGCGGCACCTGACGCCGGCGCTGATCGAGCGCGGCCGCACCCGCTATGCCCAGAATATCGGCCGGCTCAACGAGATCGGCCGGCGCTACGGCGTGCCGCCGTCGGTGCTCGTCGCGATCTGGGGCAAGGAGACGAGCTATGGCACGATCATGGGCGATTTCGATCTGCTCAACAGCCTCGCCAGCCTCGCCTATGAGGGCCGGCGGCGCGAGCTTTTCACAACCGAGTTCATCGCAACGTTGCGCCTCGTCGAGCGCGGCTTCCCGCGCGAGGAGCTGAAGGGCAGCTGGGCAGGCGCCGCCGGCCAGTCGCAATTCCTGCCGAGCGTGTACCTGCGGCTCGCAGTCGACGGAGACGGCGACGGGCGACCCGACATCTGGCGCAGCTCGCTCGACGCGCTCGCCTCAATCGCCAATTATCTCGACAATGCCGGCTGGCGGCGGAACCTGCCGTGGGGCACCGCGGTGCGCGTTCCCGCCGGCTTCGATCGGGCCGCCGTCGCCACGCGCCTCGCCGCACCCCGTTGCGAGCGCGTCTTCGCCCGCCACAGCCGCTGGCTGACCGCCGCCGAATGGCGCCGCCGCGGGATCGCAAGCGACCTTCCCGACGACGCGCTCGCCGCGCTGCTCGAGCCCGACGGACCGGGGCGCACGGCCTATCTTCTCACCCAGAATTATCGGGTGATCCTCGACTATAACTGCTCGAACTTCTACGCGCTTACCGTCGGCCTGCTGGCCGATTCGATCGCCCGCTAACGACCGTCTGCTGGAGCGAAGATGAACCGCATTCTCGTACATGCCGCCGCCTTCGCCGCGAGCATCGCCGCGAGTATCGCAGCGCCCGCCGCCGCCGCCGCGCCGCCGTTCGAGACGCCGGCGCGGTTCGCCTATCTCGTCGACCTCACATCGGGCGCGGTGCTCTATTCGAAAAATGCCGACGTCGAAATCCCGCCCGCCTCGATGGCGAAGATGATGACGGTCCATGTCGCCTTCGGCCTGATCAGGAGCGGCGAGCTGAATCCTGAGCGGATGTGCACCGTGCGCCCCGAGACCTGGCAGCGCTGGCATGGACCGCAGGCGGGATCGACGATGTTCCTGTCGCCGGGCGAGCAGGTGAGCGTGCGCAACCTGCTGCACGGCATCGTCACCCTCTCCGGCAACGACGCCACCGTCGTCCTCGCCGAGTGCATTTCCGGAACCGAATCTGCCTTCGTCGCGCTGCTCAACCGCGAGGCGCGCCGCCTCGGCCTCACCCATTCGCACTGGGGGAACCCGGTCGGCTGGCCGGACAATGGCGTCACCCATTCGAGCGCGCGCGATCTCGCGACGCTCGCCGCCGCGACGGTCCGCGACTTTCCGCGGCTGTATCGCGAATATTACGCGGTTCCCGAGTTCACCTGGGGCCGCACGATGGGCGGCGGCCAGCCGATCACCCAGGAAAACCGAAATCCGTTGCTCGGCCGCGTCGCCGGCGCCGACGGGCTCAAGACCGGCCATACCGAGGAGGCGGGCTACGGCTTCACCGGTTCGGCCGAACGCGACGGACGCCGGCTGGTGATGGTGCTCGCCGGTCTGTCGAGCTGGAACGAGCGCGTCGCCGAATCGGTTCGGCTGATGGAATGGGGCTTTCGCGCCTGGCAATCGCGTGCCTTGCTGCGCCAGGGCCAGCAGATCGGGAGCGCCCGCGTTCAGGGCGGCACCGCGAGCAGCGTCCCGCTGATGGCGCCGCGCGCTGTTGCAGTGACTTACCCGATGGGCTTCGGCGGGAATCTCAATGCTCGCATCGTCTACCAGGGGCCGGTGACGGCGCCGATCGTGCAGGGGCAGCATATCGCCGACCTTGTCGTCACCACCGAGGGCATGCCGCCACAGACGACGCCGCTGGTCGCCGCCGAAGCGATCGACGAGGCCGGCTTCTTCGGCCGCATCTGGGCGGGCCTCAAGGCGCTGCTCGGGCTGGCGTGACAACGGCGAGGTTCATCACGCTCGAAGGCGGGGAGGGGGTCGGCAAGTCCACCCAGGCGAAGGCGCTGGCCGCGGCGTTGCGAACGCGCGGGATCGACGTCATCGAAACACGCGAGCCGGGCGGCAGCGCCGGCGCCGAGGCGATCCGCCGGCTGCTGCTCGAAGGCAGCGCGGATCGCTGGACACCGGCGGCCGAGGCACTGCTCTTCGCCGCCGCCCGCGCCGATCATGTCGCGCGCACCATCCAGCCGGCGCTGGCGGCCGGCCAATGGGTGGTGTGCGACCGCTTCCTCGACAGCTCGGTCGCCTACCAGGGCATCGTCGGCGGCGTCGGCGCGGCACAGATATGGCGGCTGCACGATATCGGCAGCGGCGGCTTCCTCCCCGATCGCACCTTGCTGCTCCAGCTCGACCAGGCGGCGGCCGCCGAGCGCGCCAGCACCCGCGACGGCACCGACGCCGACCGGATCGGCGGGCGCGGCGATGCCTTTCACGCGCGCGTCGCCGACGCCTTCGCCGAGATCGCCCGCGCGGCGCCGGAGCGGGTGCGCGTCGTCGATGCCGGCGGCGCGGCGGCGGCGGTCACCGCGCGCCTGGTCGCGGCGCTGGAGGATCTGCTGTGAAGCCGCTCTTCGGCCATGATCAGGCGGTGGCGGCGTTTCGCCTGGCGCTCGATCGCGGGCGGCTGCCGCACGCCTGGCTGATCGCCGGCCCGCCGGGGATCGGCAAGGGCCTGTTCGCCGACAAGGCCGCGCTGCGCGTGCTGGCGCAGGGCATGGGCGCGATCGATTCGCCAGGGCTCGACGTGCCCGACGATCATCGCGCCGCCAAGCTGTTCGAGGCGGGAGCACATCCCGATTTCCTGCGGCTGGAGCGACTGCCGCGGGCGAGCGGAGGCGAGCTCGCCCGGTCGATCACCGTTGACCAGGTGCGCGCGCTTCACCGCCGCTTCGCGACGACGGCCGCGCTCTCGCCCTGGCGAGCTGTCGTGATCGACACCGCCGACGATCTCGAGGGCCGCGGCGCGCCCAACGCGTTGCTGAAGCTGCTCGAGGAGCCGCCGCCGCACACCGTCTTCCTGCTCGTCAGCCACCACCCCGACCGCCTGCTGCCGACGATCCGCTCGCGCTGCCGCCTGCTGCGCCTCGCGCCGCTCAAGGATGACGCTATGAGGTCGGCGCTGCGGGCGGCGCTGCCCGAGGCCGACGAACAGGAGATTGCGGGGCTGGTCGCGGTGGGGGAGGGTGCGCCCGGCCGCGCTATCGCCTGGCGCGGGCTCGACGTCGCCGCGCTCGATCGCGAGATCGAGCAGCTCGCCCGCGACGGCGACCCGACCGGCAAGGGCCGCGCGGCGCTGGCCCATGCGCTGTCGCTCAAGTCGGCGCAGCCGCGCTACGAGGCCTTCCTCGCGCGCGTCCCGGCAAAGATCGCCCAGGCCGCGCGCGAACGTTCGGGGCCGGCGCTCGCCGAGGCGATCGCGCTGTGGGAGCGCGCGAGCGAGCTCGCCGGCGTCGCGCGGCAACTCTCGCTCGACCAGCAGGGCACGGTGTTCGAACTCGCCGGCCTCGTCGCGGCGCTCGGTGGCGCCGACCAACGCCGCGCCGCCTGACGCGAAGGGCTTTATCACCCGCCGGTTCCCCGCTACGCGCAACGGTGATGAGCGAACCCTTCTACATCACCACGGCGATCAGCTACCCCAATGGTCGACCGCATATCGGCCATGCCTACGAGGCGATCGCGGCCGATGTCATTGCGCGCTTCCAGCGACTGCGCGGCCGCGACGTCTTCTTTCTCACCGGAACCGACGAGCATGGCCTGAAAATGGCCCAGGCAGCGCGCGAGCGCGGCCTGGAGCCGGCCGCGCTCGCCGATGAAATGTCATCCTTTTTCAAGGCGATGGACGAGAAACTGAACATCTCGTTCGATCGATTCATTCGCACGACCGAGCCCGCGCATCACAAGGCGAGCCATGCCCTCTGGCAGGCGATGGCCGACCGGGGCGACATCTATCTTGGCCATTACGAGGGCTGGTATTCGGTCCGCGACGAGGCCTATTATGGCGAGGACGAGCTCATCGTCGCCGACAGTGGCGAGAAGCTGTCGCCGCAGGGCACCGAGGTCCAGTGGACGGTGGAGGACAGCTGGTTCTTCCGGCTTTCCGCCTACCAGGACCGGCTGCTCGAACATTATGCGGCCAATCCCGACTTCATCCGCCCGGAAAGCCGCCGCAATGAAGTGCTGCGCTTCGTCGAGGGCGGGCTTGCCGACCTGTCGATCTCGCGCACGAGCTTCGACTGGGGCGTGACGGTGCCGGGCAGCCCGGACCACGTGATGTACGTCTGGGTCGACGCGCTGACCAACTATCTCACCGGCATCGGCTGGCCGGGCGACCAGGCGACGTTCCAACGCTTCTGGCCCGCGGACGTGCACGTCATCGGCAAGGACATAATCCGCTTTCACGCGGTCTACTGGCCCGCCTTCCTGATGTCCGCGGGGCTGCCGCTGCCCAGGCAGATCTTCGGCCACGGCTTCCTGCTCCACCGTGGCGAGAAGATGTCCAAGTCAATCGGCAATGTGGTCGATCCCGACCGCCTCATCGCCCATTTCGGTGTCGATCAGCTCCGCTATTTCCTGCTCCGCGAGGTGACCTTCGGCCAGGACGGCAGCTATTCGGCCGAGGCGATCGTGACCAACGTGAATGCCGATCTCGCCAATTCCTTCGGCAATCTCGTGCAGCGGACCTTGTCCTTTATCGCAAGGAATTGCGACGGTATTCTGCCATCCGGTGGAAAGGCTGATCCGGCCGATGCCGCGCTCCTCGATCGGGTCCGCCGCGCAGTCGCGGACGAACTGCCGACGCATTTCGAATCGCTCGCGCTGAGCCACGGCATCGAGGCCTGGCTGCGCGCCGTCGTCGCCTGCAACCAGTATATCGACGCGCAGGCGCCGTGGACGCTGCGCAAGACCGATCCCGAGCGCATGACCGCGGTGCTCGCGACGCTGTGCGAGGCGATCCGGCTGCTCGGCGTCGCGATCCAGCCCGTCATTCCGGCCGCCGCCGCCCGGCTGCTCGACATGCTGGGCGTTCCGGCGGGCGAACGGGGCTTTGCCGCGCTCGATGACACGGACGCCTACGCCCGTCTCGTCGCGGCGGGCGCGCGGATCGCCGCGCCGACGCCGATCTTTCCCAGGCTGGAGTTGCCGGCCGAAGGCTGAGACGGGGCCGCGCCCGGGCGCCGGGGTGACGCGACGGTGGCAAGCGGCTAAAGCGCCGCACATGCTGATCGACAGCCATTGCCACCTCAACTATCCGGGCCTGGTCGAGGACCAGCCCGCGGTGCTGGCGCGCGCCCGTGCGGCCGGGATCGGGCTGATGCTCAACATCTCGACCCGCGCCAGCGAGTGGGACGAGGTGGTCGGCCTCGCCGAGCGTGAAAGTGACGTCATGGCGTCGGTGGGCATCCACCCGCACGAGGCGGACCAGCATGCCGACGTCGCCACCGCGACGCTGGTCGAGCGCGCCGCGCATCCACGGGTGATCGGCATCGGCGAGACCGGGCTCGATTATTATTACGACCGCTCCGACCGCGACCGGCAGCGGGCGAGCTTCCGTGCCCACATCGCGGCCGCGCGCGAAACGCGGCTGCCGCTCATCATCCACACCCGCGAGGCGGAGGCGGACACTCTCGAAATCCTTGCCGACGAGATGGCGAAGGGGGCGTTCCCCGCGCTGATCCATTGCTTCACCGCGAGCCGCGACTTCGCCGCGAAGGCACTCGCGCTCGGCTGCTACATCTCGATCTCCGGGATCGTCACCTTCAAGAACGCCGGGGATCTGCGGGAAACGGCCCGTGCCCTTCCGGCCGACCGGTTGCTGGTCGAGACCGACTCGCCCTTCCTCGCGCCGGTGCCGCACCGCGGGCGTCCCTGCGAGCCGGCCTTCGTCGCGGACACGGCGCGCTTCCTCGCCACACTGCGCGGCGAGCCGTTCGAAGCGCTGGCCGATCGCACCAGTGTCAATTTCCGCCGCCTGTTCGCGAAGGCGACGGCGTGAAGGTCCGCATCCTCGGCTGCGGCACGTCGTCCGGCGTGCCGCGCGTCGGCGACGATTGGGGGAAGTGCGACCGCGACGAGCCCAAGAACCGGCGGCGGCGCGTCTCCATCCTGGTCGAGCACGCGTCCGCGCGCATTCTCGTCGATACCAGCCCGGATCTGCGCGAGCAGCTGCTCGATGCCGGGGTCTCGGCCATCGAGGCCGTGATCTGGACGCACGACCATGCCGACCATACGCACGGCATCGATGACTTGAGGCAACTCTACCACGCGCGCGGCCGCCCGGTCGCCGGCTATGCGCGGCCCGAGACGGCGGCGTCGCTGCGCTATCGTTTCGCCTACGCATTCGAGGGGAAGGGGGGCTACCCGGCCGTCGCGGAGCTCGACGAATTGCCCGATCACATCAATCTCGGCGGCATTTCGGTGCGCTGCGTCGATCAGCCGCACGGGCCGATCACGAGCGCCGGCCTGCGCTTTGACGCGGGCGGCGCGTCGATAGGATATTCAACTGACTTCAATTCGATAACAAGAGAAATGGAGATGCTGTTTGAGGGCATCGACCTGTGGATCGTCGATGCGCTGCGGCGCCGGCCGCATCCGACCCATTCGCATCTCGAGGAGACGCTCGCGGCGATACGCTCGCTCGGCGTGCGGCGCGCGATCCTGACCCACATGGATAACACGATGGACTATCGCCAGTTGCTCGACGAACTGCCGCAGGGCGTCGAGCCGGGCTATGACGGACTTGAAGTCGCCTTCTAGGACGAGTCGGCGGCGGGGGGTAGGACATGGACCAGAGCGATCGCGCGCTGCAATTGGTCTACGCGATCGGCGTGCTGGTCCTCGTCGGCAGCGCCTTCGCGGTCCGCCGCGTGCCGCTTAGGCAAAGTCTCAGGATGGCGCTCGCCTGGCTCCTGATCTTCGCCGCGCTCTTCGTCGTCGTGGCGCTGCGCGAGGATTTCAGGGCGCTGGGTGCGCGCCTGATGGAGGCGGTGGCCGGCGCGCCGGCCGAAGCGCCCGACGGCGCGCTCGTGATCCGGCCGCGGTCCGACGGCCATTTCTGGGTCAGCGCCGAAGTCAACGGCCATGGGGCGCGTTTCCTGGTCGATAGCGGCGCCAGCGTCACGACGCTGAGCGCGGCGACGGCCCAAAGCGCCGGCCTCGAGCCGTCCGGCGCGTTCGGCGCGCTGGTCGACACCGCCAACGGGCCGATGATCGTCCAGCGCGGCCGCGCGGCGAGCTTCCGGGTCGGCTCGATCGAGCGGAACAATCTCGCCGTCCACATCTCGCCGCGTGACACGGTGAATGTGATCGGGATGAATTTCCTGTCGACCCTGTCGTCATGGGGTGTCGAGGATGGCGCGCTGGTGCTGCGACCGTGAAGAAGGGCTACCGGACCCCCCTTCGGTCGCTCGCTGTATTTTACATAATGTATATTATCGGACTTTCAGATGAGTGACGCTGCTCCGCCGGATTCACCCCCTTTCGAGCGCCTGATCGCGATCATGGCGCGGCTGCGCGATCCCGCGCGCGGCTGCGAATGGGACACGGCGCAGAGCTTCGAGACGATCGCGCCGTACACAATCGAGGAAGCCTATGAAGTCGCCGACGCGATCGCGCGCGGCGACATGACCGATCTCAAGGAGGAGCTCGGCGACCTCCTGCTCCAGGTCGTATTCCACAGCCGCATGGCCGAGGAAGCCGGCCTGTTCGACATCGGCGACGTCGCGGCCGCGATCTGCGACAAGATGGAGCGCCGCCATCCGCACATTTTCGGCAAGCTTGCGCGTGGCGGCCACCATCTTTGGGAGTTGACCAAGGAGGCCGAGCGCAAGGCCCGCGGCGCGACGAGCGCGCTTGACGGGATCGCCCTCGCCCTGCCGGCGCTGTCGCGCGCGGAGAAGATTCAGCGTCGTGCCGCACGCGTCGGCTTCGACTGGCCCGACGCCGCGGGCGCGCGCGCCAAGATCGACGAGGAGCTGGCCGAAATCGAGGCCGCCCAATCCGATGCCGAGCGCGCCGACGAGATCGGCGACCTGCTCTTCGCGGTCGTCAATTACGCCCGCCATCTCGGCGTCGAACCGGAAACTGCGCTCCGCCAGGCAAGCGCGAAGTTCGAGCGACGCTTCAGGCATATGGAAGCGATAGCGCCCAAGCCATTGAATGATATGGACTTGCCGGAGCTTGAAACGCTCTGGCAGCGGGCGAAGCAGACCGGCTGAGCCGATCTTGCCAGGACGGCCCATCCATGCGGCGGGACGGAAAGAGTGGTGCGGAGGTCGATGCGGCCTAGCTGCGCTCGGCCCGCAGCGCGAGGAAGCGGGCCCAGTCGCGCTCCGTCAGGCGGACCTGGATGCGCGTGTCGAGCCCATCGTGCTGCTGGCTCAGCACCTCGCCATGCGCGTGCAGCCAGGCGATCAGCTCGCCGTCCTGCGCGGAGACGCTGACGGCGCGGACCTTGCTGCCCCGGCGCAGTGCCTCGGAGGCGGCGGCGAGCAGGCGATCCACCCCGTCCCTGGTCAGCGCCGAGATGACGACCGCGTCGCCGCGCCGCGCCGCCTCGGCACGCACCCGGGTGGCCTGCTCCTCGCCCAGCAGGTCGATCTTGTTCCACGCCTCGATCCGCGGCGCGGCGTCCTCGCCGCCGGCGCCGATATCCTCCAGCACCTGCTCGACATCGGCCCGCTGCGCCTCGCTGTCGGGATGCGACATGTCGCGCACGTGGATGATGAGATCGGCCGAGGTCACTTCCTCCAGCGTCGCGCGGAACGCGGCGACGAGCTGCGTCGGCAGCTCCGAGACGAAGCCCACCGTGTCGGAGAGGATCGCCTTGTCGATGCCGGGAAGCGCGATCTCCCGCATCGTCGGGTCGAGCGTCGCGAACAGCAGGTCCTCGGCGCGCACCTCGGCGCGGGTGAGCCGGTTGAACAATGTCGACTTGCCCGCATTGGTGTAGCCGACCAGCGCGATCACCGGCCAGGGCGCCTTCCGCCGGCGCGCGCGGTGCAGGGTGCGCGTGCGCGCGACCTGGTCGAGCTCGCGACGGAGCTTCGCCATCCGATCGCGGATCATCCGCCGGTCGGCCTCGATCTGGGTTTCACCGGGGCCGCCCAGGAAGCCGAAGCCGCCGCGCTGCCGCTCGAGATGGGTCCAGGAGCGCACCAGTCGCCCGGCCTGGTAATCGAGGTGGGCGAGCTCCACTTGCAGCCGGCCCTCCGCGGTCGCGGCGCGCTCGCCGAAGATTTCGAGGATCAGCCCGGTGCGATCGATCACCTTCGCCCCGGTGCGATCCTCAAGATTCTTCTGCTGGATTGGAGTCACCGCGCCGTCGACGATCAGCAGCTCCGCCTCCTGGTCGCGCACCGCCTCGCCGATCCGCTCGACCTGGCCCGATCCGAACAGGGTCCCCGGTTGCGGTCGCCGCACCCGCAGCGGCAGCTTTTCCGCAACGACGATGCCGATCGCCTCGGCGAGGCCCGCCGCCTCGGCGAGCCGCGCGTCGGCGTCGCGGCGCGCGCCCTGCCCCATTTCGGGCAGCGCGATCACCGCCCGCGCGCCGCGCCGGAACTCGGCGTCCGATCCGCCCGATGCGCCGCTCAGCCGCCCTGCTCCTCGCCCTGCTGGACCTCGGCGAGATTGACCGGGCTCTCCGGTTGGATGGTGGAAATGGCATGCTTGTAGACGAGCTGGCTGAGCCCGTCGCGCTCGAGCAACATGCAGAACAGGTCGAATGCCGCGATCTCGCCCTGCAGCATCACCCCGTTGATCAGGAACATCGTCACCGGCTCGTCCGAGCGCTGGACCGCGGTCAGGAACACATCCTGCAGCAGCACCGGCTTCTTCTTTTCATTCTGCTCATCAAAGGATTCGCGCAAGCCACTGAGATCGACCCGTTGCGCAGGCATGATCGTCGAGATCGCGTGCTTGTAGACGAGCTGCGCCTGGCCATCCCGGCGCAGCAGCACCGAGAAATTGTCGAACCAGGTGATGATCCCCTGCAGCTTGACGCCCTTGACGAGGAACATGGTGACCGGAGTCTTGCTCCGGCGCAGACTGTTCAGGAACATGTCCTGGAGGTTGTTGACCTTCTCGGCCATTCTCATTTCTCCCGGATCCGCTCCCGGACCCATTTGCTGTGCTTGTTGGCGGGCAGGCCGCAAACGCCCTACTCGCCGCCGCCCCGGGTGTCACCGAGGCCGAGCGCCTTCAGCTTCCGATGCAGCGCCGAGCGCTCCATACCGATGAAATTCGCGGTGCGCGAGATGTTGCCGGAAAAGCGGCGGATCTGGACCTTGAGATATTCGCGCTCGAACGTCTCGCGCGCCTCGCGCAAAGGCGTGCCCATGATCGCCTTGACCGCGTCGCTCGGCGTCAACTGCGCGGAATCGTTGAGGATTTCCGGTGGGAGCATGTCGATGTCGATACGTCCGATGCGTTCGCCCGGCGCGAGGATGATGGTCCGTTCGATGACGTTGCGGAGCTGGCGCACGTTGCCCGGCCAGTCATAGGCCTGCAGCGCCGCCATCGCGTCTGCCGCGATCTCCGGGGTCGGCACGCGCTGGTCGGCGGCATAGCGCGCCGCGAAATGGCTGACGAGCTCGGGAATGTCCTCGCGCCGCTCGGCAAGCGCGGGCAGGTGCACCGGCACGACGTTGAGCCGGTAATAGAGGTCCTCGCGGAAGTGCCCCGCGGCGATCTCGTCGGCGAGGTTGCGCGCGGTCGACGAGACGACGCGCATGTCCACCTTCACCATGCGCTGGCCGCCGACGCGGGTGAAGCTCTGGTCGGTCAGCACGCGCAGGATCTTGCCCTGGGTGGACAGCGGCATGTCGGCGATCTCGTCGAGAAAGAGCGTGCCGCCATGCGCCTGCTCGAGCAGGCCCGGCCGGGCGAGCTCGCCGCCATCCTCGGTGCCGAACAGCACCTCCTCGACGCGCTCCGGCGTCATCCGCGCGGCCGTGACGACAACGAACGGTCCGTCGGCGCGCGGGCTCCAGTTGTGGAGCAGGCGCGCCGCCACCTCCTTGCCGACGCCGGCGGGCCCCGAGATCAGCACCCGGCTGCCGGTCGCGGCGACGCGCTTCAGCGTCGCGCGGACATTGTTGATCGCCGCGCTCGCGCCGGTCAGCTCCATCTCGTTGCCGACCTGCATCCGCAGCGCCTCGTTCTCCCGGCGCAGTCGCTCGGTCTCGGTCGCGCGGGCGACGAGATGGACGAGATGCCCCGCCTCGAACGGCTTTTCGATGAAGTCCACCGCGCCCTGGCGGATCGCCGCGACCGCGGTGTCGAGATTGCCGTGGCCCGAGATGACCAGCACCGGAAGCGTCGGATCGCGCCGCTTGATTTCCTCGAGCAATTGCAGCCCGTCGAGCTTCGAACCCTGCAGCCACACGTCGAGCAGGGCGAGCGACGGCCGCCGCTCGGCGAGCGCATGCAGCGCCTCGGTCGAATCCGCCGCCGTGCGTGTCGTATAGCCTTCGTCCTGAAGGACGCCCGCCACCAGGTCCCTGATGTCCTGTTCGTCGTCGACGATGAGAATGTCCAAAGCCATTTGATTTCCGACTACTTCGCTGCCTGCTCTTCCACCACTCTTCCGGCCGGGACGCCGATCCGCGCCAGCAACTCGGCATCGAACTGGAAGCGCACGAGCGTGCCGCCGCCCGGGGCATCCTCGAAGCCGACCTGGCCGAAATGTTCCTCGACGATCTTCTTGACGATGGCGAGCCCGAGCCCGGTGCCCTTGGCCCGGGTCGTCATATAGGGTTCGGTGATTCGCCCGCGCTCGGCGGGCAGGCCGACGCCGGTATCGGCGATGGCGATCTCGATCTTCCCCTCCTCGGCGCGGACCGTCATCGTGATTCGGTCCTTCGCCTTGCCGCCGCGCTCCTCGCGCTTGTGCTGGATCGCCTCGACGCCGTTCTTGACGACATTGACCAGCGCCTGGCCGAGCAGGCGCCGGTCGCAGACCAGCATCGGCGAGGGATCGGGCGCGTCGAGCGTGAACTCGATCTCGGGATGCGCGATTTCGTGCAGGAACAGCGCCTGGCGCGCGACCTCGACGAGCGGCTCCTCGCGGAACACCGGCTTCGGCATCCGCGCGAAGGAGGAGAATTCGTCCACCATGCGCCTCAAATCACCGACCTGCCGAACGATCGTGCCGGTGAGCTGCTCGAAGGTTGCCGGGTCCGAGGCGACCTCGTCCGCGTAGCGGCGCTGAAGCCGCTCGGCGGCGAGCTGGATCGGCGTCAGCGGGTTCTTGATCTCGTGCGCGATCCGCCGCGCGACGTCGGACCAGGCGGCGCGCCGCTGGTCGAGCAACTGCTCGGTGATGTCGTCGAAGGTCAGCACGTGGCCACCCTCGACCGCGGCCGTCTTCACCGCCAGCGTGCGCGGCTCGCCGCGCGTCGCGAGCTGGACGATCCCCTCCCCTTCATCGGACACCAGCCGGGCATCGAGCTCGGGCGCGACATCGGCGAGCTTGCGGCCGAGCGGGCTTTCGTCGCCGGTCTGGAGCAGCGTCTCGGCCGAGCGATTGATCAGCCGGATGACATGGTTGTCGTCGACCGAGATCACGCCCGCCGAGACACCGGCAAGCACCGCCTCGATGAACGCGCGCCGGCTCTCGAGCTGGTCGTTCGCGGCGACCAGCGCGCCGGTCTGCGCCTCGAGGCGCCCGGTCATCCGGTTGAACGCGTTGCCGAGCGTGGAGACCTCGTCGCGCGCGGGCGATGGCGGGACGCGCACCGAAAGATCGCCCGCGGTCACCCGCCGCGCCGCGTTGAGCAACTGCCCGATCGGCCGGACCAGCCGGTCGGCGAGATTGAGGGCGATCCAGATCGACAGCGCCACGATCAGGAGCGAGACGAGGATCAGGATCGTGTTGAACCGCACCTGGAGGTTGCGCGCGTTTTCGAGGGCGCGCTGGTAGGAGCTGGCGGCGTTCTCCGCCTGTCGCATCTGCATCATCGCGCGCGGATTGACGCTCCTCGCGCCGTAGAGATAGATCGGCGTCTCGGGATCGAGCCGGACGACGGCCTCCACCCGGTCCCGGGTGGCACGAAACAGGATGTCGCCGCTGTCGCCCGAACGCATCCTGAGCAGCTCGGCCGCCGAGAAGCTGCGCGTGATCGGCCGATTGTCGAAGTTGACCTCGATATAATGGCTGCCGACCTTGCCGTCGGGGTCAACGGTCAGGATCGCCGTCTCGGTGAGCACGCGGGCGGCGGTCTGGTAGAGGAAATTGTCGCGGAACCGCTCGCTGTCGATCCCCCAGCGATTGATCCGGTCGACGATGTCGGCGCCCATCACGCGAACGTCGAGCTTGATCCGGTCACGATGCTCGTGCTCGTAGATTTGCGCCACGTTCTCGGCGTTGGCGAGCACGGTGCGCGCCTGATCGGAGAACCAGAACTGCATTCCGCTCTGGAACAGCAGCGAGGCGAAGATGACGACGAGCACCGTCGGAACGCTGGCGATCACCGAAAAGAGCGCGACCAGGCGGACGTGGAGCCGCCCGCGGCTGCCGACATTGGAGCGCAGCGCGCGCCGGAGCGCGAACCGCCGCGCCGCCATCACCAGCAGCGCCGTCGCCGGCAACAGGATGCCGACGAGCAGGCCCGCGGTCATCGCCGGCGTCAGCGGCGCGTTGGGGCGGCCGGTATGGGTGATGATGAAATAGCTCGCCGCCAGGATCATCAGCAGCCCGGCGAAGATCATCAGCTCGACTGGCGCGAACCAGCGGCTGCGTCGGATCATCACCGACAGGCGCCGTCGCCAGCGCGGGCGCGCACCGCCCGGCGCGAACGGCTCGACGGGAATCGGGGTCTCGGCGTTCACACTGCGGCTCTAGCACAACGCTGTGGCACAAAGAACACAGGGTTTTCACGCCCGCGGCAAGGCGTGCCGAGCCGGCGCGAAACCGCGACGCCGGGCTGGATCGGCGCCGCTCAGGCGGCGGCGCGAGCGAGCCAGGGGGCGTAGAATTCGCGCAGCATCGCCTTGGCGCGCGCCGCATCACCCTCGCGGTTGAAGGCGTTGCGGAACTCGGCCGAGCCGGGCAGGCCCCTGGTATACCAGCCGACATGCTTGCGCGCGCAGCTGACGCCGATCGTCTCGCCGTAAAGGGCGAGCATCGCGTCATATTGTTCGAGGATCACGTCGAGCTGCTCGTCGAGGCCGGGATCGGGGAGGCGCCGGCCGGACTCCAGCCAGTGCATCGCCTGCCTGATGAACCAGGGCCGTCCATAGGCACCGCGGCCGATCATCACGCCGTCGGCGCCGGACTGGTCGAGCGCGGCCTCGACGTCCTCGATCGTGTTGATGTCGCCATTCACGATCACCGGAATCGAGACGGCGTCCTTGACCTTGCGCACGAAAGCCCAGTCCGCCGTGCCCTTGTAGAGCTGGCAGCGGGTGCGGCCATGGATGGTGATCATCCGAACGCCGAGATCCTCGGCGATGCGCGCCAGCTCGGGCGCGTTTAGGCTGCCATGGTCCCAGCCCATGCGCGTCTTCAGCGTCACCGGAATGCCGACCGCCTTGACCGTGGCCTCGATGATCGCGGCGGCGGCCTTGAGATCGCGCATCAGCGCCGATCCGGCCCAGCCGTTCACCACCTTCTTCACCGGGCAGCCCATGTTGATGTCGATGATCGCCGCGCCGCGATCCTCGTTGAGCCTGGCCGCCTCTGCCATCTCCTTCGCGCTGCAGCCGGCGAGCTGCATCGCCACCGGCTCCTCGATCGGATCCCAGGCCGCCTTCTGGAGCGACTGCCGGGTCTCGCGGATCGCCGCCTGGCTCGCGATCATCTCGGTGACGGTCAACCCCGCGCCGTAGCGCCGGACGATCCGCCGGAACGGCATGTCGGTGACGCCCGTCATCGGCGCCAGGATCACCGGCGTTTCGATCCGCACCGGGCCGATCTCGATGGGTTTCAGGCGGGGCATGGGAGGGGCGAGATAGGAGCAATGGCACTGGCGGGCAAGCCTGGCCCCAGGCCGGCGCCCGCGTCCCCACAGGCCCCCGCGCGAAAAGGCACCCGCCACGGTGCGCTCGCCCGGAGGCGATCACCGCCATTGCCGGTCATGGGCGCAGGCCCTAGAGCGCCAGCCATGACTGAGGGGCGCACGGTGGCATTGGTCGTCGCGGCGGGCAGTGGCAGCCGCGCCGGCGGCGGGATTCCGAAGCAGTTCCGTCCGCTTGCCGGACGCCCCCTGCTCGCCCATGCGCTCGATCATCTCGCCCATCCCGCGATCGACGCAGTGCAGGTCGTGATCGGCGAGGGGCAGGAAGCGGCCTATGCGGCGGCGGTGGGCGATCGCCCCTTCCCCACCCCCGTCATCGGCGGCACGACGCGCCAGCAATCGGTACGCCGCGGGCTGGAGGCGCTCGCCGGCCAGGGCGTCGCGCGGGTGCTGATCCACGACGCGGCGCGCCCCTTCCTTCCGGCCGAGGTGATCGACCGGCTGCTCGGCGCGCTCGACGCACATGACGGGGCAGCGCCGGCGCTCGGCGTCGTCGACACGCTCGCGCACGAGGAGGACGGCGTGCTCGGCGACACGGTGACGCGCGATGGTCTGGCGCGGGTGCAGACGCCGCAGGCCTTCCGCTTCGAGGCGATCCGCGCCGCGCACGCGCGCTGGACCGGGCCGGACGCGACCGACGACGTCCAGGTCGCGCGCGCGGCCGGCCTCGAGGTGGTGGCGGTCGCGGGCGACCCGGCGCTCGAAAAGCTCACCTTTCCGGCCGATTTCGCGCGCGCCGAAGAGCGGCTTGCCGCCCGGATGAGCCCGCGCAGCGGACTCGGCTTCGATGTCCACGCCTTCGGGCCTGGCACGTCGGTCTGGCTCGGCGGCGTCGAGATCCCGCACGATCGCGGCCTCGTCGGCCACAGCGACGCGGACGTTGCGCTGCACGCGCTCACCGACGCGATCCTCGGCGCGCTCGCCGCCGGTGATATCGGCGAC
This sequence comes from Sphingomonadales bacterium, assembly GCA_040255785.1. Taxonomy (GTDB): domain Bacteria; phylum Pseudomonadota; class Alphaproteobacteria; order Sphingomonadales; family Sphingomonadaceae; genus Allosphingosinicella. The sequence goes on along the minus strand of JBDZVR010000019.1, from coordinate 24,065 downwards.
CATTTTCCGCCGGGCGACCCGGATTGGCGCGGCGCGCCGTCCGCGCTCTTTCTTGAACATGCCCGCGATCTCGTTCTGTCCCGGGGTGGGCGGATCGAACATGTCGATGTCACCATCATCTGCGAATCGCCCCGAATCGGGCCGCATCGACAGGCGATGTGCGCGCGGATCGCTTCGCTGTTGCGCCTGCCGCCGACGCGGGTAAGCGTCAAGGCGACGACCACCGAGCGGCTGGGCTTCGCCGGCCGCGGAGAAGGGATCGCCGCCCAGGCGGTGGCAAGCCTGCGCGTTCCGGAGACAACATGACGGACCTCGACCACTACCTTCCCGAGGAGCTGGTGACGCTCGCTCGCCGCGTGCTCGACGAAAACCGCGCCGCCGGCCTGCGCATCGCCGTCGCCGAAAGCTGCACCGGCGGGCTGGTCTCGACCGCGCTGACCGAAATCCCCGGAAGCTCGGACGTGCTCGAGGCGGGCTTCGTCACCTATTCCAACGAGGCCAAGCGCCAGCTCCTCGGCGTCGGCGAGGAAGTGATCGAAACCTTCGGCAGCGTCTCGGTTGCCTGCGCGTGGGCGATGGCGAACGGCGCGATCGAGCGGACCAGCGCCGATGTCGCCGTCTCGATCACCGGCATCGCCGGACCGGGCGGCGGATCGGCGGAAAAGCCGGTCGGCACGGTCGTCTTCTCACGCGCCACGCGCGGCGCCGAGTTCGACGAGGCGGTGGCCGACATGAAGCAGTTCGGCGATCTCGGCCGCGCGGGCGTCCGGCTTCAGGCGGCGCTGGTCGCGCTCGAGCTGCTCCGCCCCGGCGCATCGCCCTCGCCGTAGAGCGCCGCCGCGCGCGCCTCGAAGGCGCCGGTCATCCGCCTGAGCGCCGCGTCGAACATCTGCCCGGCGAGCATTTCGAACAGCCGGTTCCTGAAGGCGAAATCGACGCTGAAATCGACCATCGTGCCGCCCTCCCCGTCGGGGCGGAAGCGCCACTCGTTGTGGAGATATTTGAGCGGTCCTTCGATATAATCGATGCTGATCCGTTCGGGCCGCTCCTTGATCACCCGCGACGTGAAGGTCTCCTTGAGCGCGCGGAAGCCGACGATGAGGTCGGCGACCATCTCGGTCTCGCTGTTCGAGCGGATGCGCGTCGCCGCGACCCACGGCAGGAATTCCTGATAGCGGCCCACGTCGGCGACCAGATCGAAAAGCTGCTCCGGCCGCCAGCGGAGCCGGCGCGATTCGCTGTGACGAGGCACCGGGCGTCAGCCCTCCGCCGGCCCGCTCGGCCCCATCAGCCGCGCGCGCCCCGCGTGCGCGTCGAGCGCTTGCCCGCCCTCCGGCGTGAGCGACGCCCGCGCCGTCCCCAGTCGCGCCTCGCGGGCCGTCCGCAGCCGCTCGAAATCGTCGCCGGCATGGTAGCTGGAGCGGGTCAGCGGGCTTGCCGCGACCAGCAGGAAGCCCTTCGCCCGCGCGATGGCGGCATAGGCCTTGAACGCCTGCGGGGTCACGAACTCCTCGACCTTCGCATGGCGCGGCGTGGGTTGGAGGTATTGGCCGATGGTGAGGAAGTCGACGTCGGCCGAGCGCATGTCGTCCATCACCTGGTGAACCTCGAGCCGCTGCTCGCCAAGCCCGACCATGAGGCCGGACTTGGTGAAGATCGACGGATCCTGCTTCTTGACGCTCTCGAGCAGCCGCAGCGACGCGAAATAGCGCGCGCCGGGACGGATGGTGGGATAGAGGCGCGGCACCGTCTCGAGATTGTGGTTGTAGACATCCGGCCCTGCCGCGACGATCGCCTCGATGGCCGCTTCCGGCTTGTTGCGGAAATCGGGCGTCAGGATCTCGATCGTCGTCGCCGGCGTCGTGCGCCGCAGCGCCTCGATCACCTTCACGAACTGGCGCGCGCCGCCGTCCGGCAGGTCGTCGCGATCGACCGAGGTGACGACGATATGGGTGAGCCCCAGCTCCGCGGCTGCATCGGCGACGTGCTGCGGCTCGAACGGGTCGACCGGGCGCGGCATCCCGGTCTTGACGTTGCAGAAGGCGCAGGCCCTGGTGCAGGTATCGCCCAGGATCATCACCGTGGCGTGCTTCTTGGTCCAGCACTCGCCGATATTCGGGCAGGCCGCCTCCTCGCACACGGTGGCGAGGTTCAACCGGCGCATCAGCGCCCTGGTTTCCATATAGCCCTGGCTGACCGGGGCCTTGACCCGGATCCAGTCGGGCTTGCGCTGATAGGCTCGGGGGGCGGGATCGGCTTCGCTCATGGCGGCGAGATAGCGATTGCGCGCCGCCGCCGCCACCCCTCCCCTTCGCGATCGCGGCAAAAGCTGGCGCCGGCGCGCCCGGCCCGATAGGGCGCGAGCGAGACACGACCGACAAGGACCTTCCCCGGATGAAAGACTTCGACGCGATGATCGCCGGCTACCGCCGCTTCCGCCAACATGGCTGGGCGGAGCAGCGCCAGCGATGGAGCGATCTCGCCGAAGGCCAGCATCCCGGCGTGATGGTGATTGCCTGCTCCGACAGCCGCGTCGATCCAGCCATCGTCTTCGACGCGCGCCCGGGCGAGATGTTCGTGGTGCGCAATGTCGGCGCGCTCGTGCCGCCATTCGCGCCGGACAACAATTATCACGGCGTCTCCTCGGCGCTCGAATTCGGCGTGGCCCAGCTCGAAGTCTCCGACCTCGTTGTCATGGGCCACGGCTTTTGCGGCGGCTGCTCGGCGGCGCTGACCGGCCAGTTCGACCAGGCCGGATCGGGCCAGGGCCACTTCATCCACCACTGGGTCGAGATGCTGGCGGCGGCGCGCGACAAGGTCCGGGCCGCGCATCCGGTGCTCGACCGGCCCGCCTTCGAGGCGATGGAGCTGGAGGGCGTGCGCGTCTCGCTCGCCAACCTGCGCACCTTTCCCTGGATCGCCGAACGCGAGCGCGCCGGAGCGCTGCGCCTGCACGGCACCTTCTTCGCCGTGGCGGACGGCGTGCTGCGGGTGCTGGACGAGGCGAGCGACCGATTCTCACCAGCGTGAAGCGCGCGAATGTTCCCAATGTTCGCGGTCACCATGACGGCGGCGGAGCGCATGGAAGCGAACGAGTCAAAGAGACGGCGAGCCGAGGCGGCAGCCCCCGAGTCGTCACCAGCGTGACAGGCGGAATGCTATTTGTATCCAACAGGCGGCGGCATTGGCTGTCGCGATCGTCGGCCCGCAGGCTAGCGGCGGTTGCGCGTAACCGAGAGGGAATCGTCTATTTGCCAACCGTCGGACCCCCTGACCAGCTTTGCAACCTGATATACGTTTCGGCTCCAGTATTGGACGGTGAAGCGACAGGTGATCGTCGGGTCGTCACCGGGCAGTCGATCGCCACATATCACGCCCGAAATCCGGCGGATGCGCTCCGAATGCACGAAAACGAGCTGACCCGGATTTTCCGCCGACGCTCGATCGGTCATTGCCTGAACCATCACACCGTCTCTGGCGCGCACCGCCGACAATATTTCCGCATCCGTCGGACACAGATCGGCGGTCGCGCAGCGACCAACGCTTGCCAGCAACAATAGAGTCAGCACGCGAAAACACTCCCATTCCGGTGCGCTTCAGGCGGCTGCGCTCCCCGTCGAGTGAACTTCCCTTCTGCTCCCACGCCCTACCCCACCCTTCGCGCCGTGATGATCGTCACGCGCGGGCTCAGCATCTGGCCGCGCATGACGCCTTCGCCTTCGGTGGGCGAGGTCGGGGCCGCGAGGATGCGGCGGACGACGTCCATGCCGGCGGTGACATGGCCGAAAGCGGCGAAGCCGAGATGGTCGCCGCCCGCATCGGGGCCGGCATCGAGCCCGGTCATCCGGTCGCCGACGATGATGAAGAAATCGGCCGTCGCCGTGCCCGGCGCGGTGCGCGCGAGCGAGATCGCGCCGTCGGTGTGGGAAAGGCCGGTCCGGCTGGTCGGCTCGTGCGCGATGGGCGGAAAGAGCTTCCCTGGGTCGCGCACCCCACCCTGGACGAGACCGCCGTCGCCGATCCGCATCGCCCGATAGAATTCGGTGCCATCGAGCCGCCCCGCCTCGACGTAGCGCAGGAAGTTGCCGGCGGTGATCGGCGCGCGCTCCACCTCCAGCGCGACGACGATGTCGCCGAGGCTGGTGTGAAGAAGGACGTTCACGGTGCGCGGCTCCGGGGCAGGCGCCGACTCCTGCGCATGGGCCGGCGCGGCGAACGCGACCAGCGCGCAGACCAGGAGAAGGAATCGAAACATCGGCTTTTCCCCGGACAGCGATAGCCGATGAAATGACGCGCGTGAACGGGCGGCGGCGGTTCCTCGTCGAGCGACAGCGACGCGCGGGTCGCGATCCGTCGGTCGCCCGTCCTGCCCGCCATTCGACCTTCCGTTCACCGCAAAAGCCGTTACATCGTGCGGCGATGAACAATGCGACCCTCTTCGCGATCGGCACCTATTTCGTGCTGATGCTGGCCATCGGCGTCTATGCCTGGCGCAAATCGACCGCCGACAGCAGCGAATATCTGCTCAGCGGGCGAAGTCTCGGCCCGGCGGTGACCGCGCTCGCGGCGGGCGCCTCGGACATGTCGGGCTGGCTGATGCTCGGCCTGCCGGGCGCGCTCTACCTGTCGGGGCTTGCCGAAAGCTGGATCGCGATCGGCCTGTTCGCCGGCGCCTGGGTCAACTGGCTGGTGGTCGCGCCGCGGCTGCGCGCGCAGACCGAAAGCTATGGCGATGCGCTGACGATTCCCGAGTTTCTCGGCAACCGCTTCACCGACCGGCGCCACCTGCTGCGGCTCGTCGCCAGCGTCGTCATCGTCGTCTTCTTCGCGATCTACAGCGCCTCGGGGCTGGTCGCCGGCGGCAAGCTGTTCCAGGCCGCTTTCGGTCTCGATTATCATGCCGGGCTGTGGATCACCGCCAGCGTCGTCGTCGCCTATGTCGTGCTCGGCGGCTTCCTCGCCGTCAGCCTGACCGATTTCGTGCAGGGAACGATCATGATGATCGCGCTGATCGTCGTGCCGGTCGCGGCGCTGGCCGGCTTGCCGGAAGGGAGCAGCGCCGGCGCCATCCTGCGCGGGATCGACCCCGACATGACCAGCCTGTTCGGCGGGACGAGCGCGCTCGCGATCATCTCGGCCGCCGCCTGGGGGCTCGGCTATTTCGGCCAGCCGCACATCATCGTGCGCTTCATGGCAATCCGCTCGGTGAAGGAGATTCCGATCGCCCGGCGGATCGGCATGACCTGGATGGGGATTTCGCTGCTGGGCGCAATCGCGGTTGGCCTGGTCGGGCGCGCCTATGCCGAGAGCAACGGCATCGCCGTCGCCGATCGCGAGACGATCTTCATCCTGCTCGGCCAGATACTGTTCCACCCGCTCGTCTTCGGCTTCCTGCTTTCGGCAATCCTCGCGGCGATCATGAGCACGATCTCGGCGCAACTGCTGGTTACCGGATCCTCGCTGACCGAGGATTTCTATCGCCTGTTTGTTCGCCGTGCCGCCGGTGAACGCGAGATCGTGACGGTGGGCCGCCTGTCGGTGGTCGCCGTGGCGGGGGTCGCGATGCTGCTGGCGCAGGATCCGGAGGGGAGCGTGCTCAAGCTGGTGAGCCACGCCTGGGCGGGCTTCGGCGCCGCCTTCGGCCCGCTGATCCTGCTGGCGCTGACCTGGCGGCGAATGACGCTGGCGGGCGCGCTCGCGGGCATGGTCACGGGCGCGGCGGTAGTGATGCTTTGGATCGACCGCGGCTGGGACAGCCTCGTCTATGAGTTGCTCCCCGGCTTCGCGGCGGCGGCGCTCGCGATCGTGATCGTGAGCCTCGTGACGAAACCCCCGGCGATGGAGAGCGCGCATGGCTGATCAAAACGTCGCCCTGCTGATCGATGCCGACAACGCCTCGCCCGACACGCTCGATCCGGTGCTGACCGTGCTGGCCGAGCTCGGCACGGTCAACATCCGCCGCGCCTATGGCAACTGGCAGAAGCCCGCGCTCAAGGGCTGGGCGGCGCTCACCCACACCCATGCGATCGAGCCGCAGCAGCAGTTCGACATCACGAAGGGCAAGAGCTCGACCGACATGCGGATGACGATCGATGCGATGGACCTGCTCTATCGCGGCCATATCGACGGCTTCGGCATCATGTCGAGCGACAGCGACTTCATGCCGCTCGCCATGCGCATCCGCCAGGACGGCATTCCGGTCTATGGCTTCGGCGCGGCCAAGACGCCGGAGAGCTTCCGCCAGGCCTGCACCCGCTTCATCGATGTCGGCGCCCTCCCCCACCCGGAGGAGGAGGAAGCAGCGGAGGGCGAATCGCGCGTCGATCCAAATGTCATCAAGATTTTGGGCGACGCCTGGCGCAACTCCAGGCGCGACGAACGCGGCTTCGCCAGCCTCTCCGACGTCGGCAAGCTCGCCGGCAACCGGTCCTCCTTCGACGCGCGCAGCTACGGCTATTCGCGGCTGTCGGACATGATCGAGGCGATCCCCAATTTCCAGACCGAACGTCGCGAGGACGGGCGACTCTACGTCAAGCGGGTGCGCTGATGATCGCGGCCGCGTGCCGCAAGCCTGTCCGGCGCCGAGCTGTCCCGACCCACTGACCGGACTTGTCGGCCGGCGCCCGATGGTCGCGCAAGAGGGCCGCATGCCGGCGAAGACCCTGATCCCTGAACAAGGGCGCTCGCGATCGAGGCGACGATCGCGAGCGTCTCGCGTTCGAGACTCTTCGCGTTCATGGGCCCCGGCCTTGGCGGGACGACGACTTGGCGGGATGACGACGACGCTATCGGGGCGTCGGCCAATTCCGGTTCGGCGCGAGCCCCGGGCCGCCCCCACATTCAAGCCGCCCCTCCGCTGGCGACCGCGATGAGGGCTGGGCGCCCTGGCGAAGCGGAGCCTGGGCACCCGGTGGCGAGGGCCGCCGGTCGCGGCCTGCTCTCAAGCGCCGAGCCCCTCACCCCGGCCCTTGCCCCGTCGGGGAGAAGACAATTTTCGCTGTGCCCTCTCTCCCAAGGAGGCCGGGAATTCTTCCCGGATGTCGATCCGGCCTAGCTGTCGTCCTCCACGTTCGGGCCGGTCATCATCGCGTCGCCGACCTCCTCGGTGCGGCCGCGAATGGCGCGCTCGATCCGTTCGGCGATCTCGGGATTTTCCCTGAGATAGGACTTCGCGTTCTCGCGCCCCTGGCCGATGCGGACCGAGTCGTAGCTGAACCAGGAACCGGACTTCTCGATCAACCCGGCCTTGACGCCGAGATCGAGAATCTCGCCGAGCTTGGAAATGCCCTCGCCATACATGATGTCGAACTCGACCTGCTTGAACGGCGGCGCGAGCTTGTTCTTGACCACCTTCACCCGGGTCGAGTTGCCGACGATCTCGTCACGATCCTTGATCTGGCCGGTGCGGCGGATGTCGAGCCGGACCGAGGCATAGAATTTGAGCGCGTTGCCGCCGGTCGTCGTCTCGGGATTGCCGTACATCACGCCGATCTTCATGCGCAGCTGGTTGATGAAGATGACGAGGCATTTGGACTTGGAGATCGAGCCGGTGAGCTTGCGCAGCGACTGGCTCATCAGCCGCGCCTGCAGGCCGACATGGCTGTCACCCATCTCGCCCTCGATCTCGGCCCGCGGCACCAGCGCCGCGACCGAATCGACGACCAGGATGTCGACTGCGTTCGAGCGCACCAGCGTGTCGGTGATCTCGAGCGCCTGCTCGCCGGTGTCGGGCTGGGAGACGATGAGATTGTCGACGTCGACGCCGAGCTTGCGGGCATAGATCGGGTCGAGCGCATGTTCGGCGTCGATGAAGGCGGCGACGCCGCCCGCCGCCTGTGCCGCGGCGACGGCGTGGAGCGCGAGCGTCGTCTTGCCCGAGCTTTCCGGGCCGTAGACCTCGACCACGCGGCCGCGCGGCAGGCCGCCGATGCCGAGCGCGATGTCGAGCCCGAGGCTGCCGGTGGAAATGGTTTCGACCTCGATCGTCTCGCGCGAGCCGAGCCGCATCGCGCTGCCCTTGCCGAACGCGCGATCGATCTGCGCCAGCGCGGCGTCGAGAGCTTTTTGCTTGTCAGAGTCCATCTGGGTCCTGTCGGAAACGACGTGAAGCGAGGCGGTCATCGCGGTTTCTCCCCTTAAGGCGCCGGCGGCGCGGGTCAACGCATGACGCATTCGTACATGATGTGTTCCATGAGAACAAGAGGGGAACCGGCCAGCCTCGCCCGGCTCAGTCCCCGCATGCCGCCAGGATCGCCGGCTCGATCGCCTCGATCGTGTAGGGCTTGGCCAGCATCGGCACGCCGCCATGGGCCGGCGGCGGCGGCTCGACATGGCCGCCGGTGGCGAGCACGAAGGCGATGCCGTTGGCGGCGAGCCGGTCGGCCACCGGCCAGGCGGGCGCGCCGTCCTTCAACTGAACGTCGAGAATGGCGACGTCGAAGCCGCCCCGATCCGCCCAGGCGAGCGCTTCGTCGACGTCGTCGCAAACCGCCGCGACTCGATGGCCGAGCGATTCCAGAAAATCCTCGAGCATCATCGCGATCAACGGCTCGTCCTCGACGATCAGGATCGACTTCGGCTCCGGCATCACCATTCCGGTTATAGAATGTCGCGCCGGGGAGAAGGAACTATTTTCCTTCGCCATCCCGATTCTTCGCCCGCGCCGTCGCCAGCTGCATCTCGTGGACGGCCTCGGCGAGCTGCTGGACCGAGAACGGCTTGGGCAGGAAGGCGACATTGGGCATGTCGATCGATTTCCTGAGCTGTTCCTCGGCATAGCCGGACATGAACAGGATCGGCAGGTCGGGATGGGTCTTGCGCGCCGCCCGCACCATGGTCGGCCCGTCCATCGTCGGCATGACGACGTCGGAGATCATCAGGTCGATATCCTTCTCGCGCGCGAGGATTTCGAGCGCGGCCTCGCCATGCTCGGCGGTCAGCACCGTATAGCCGTTGCGGGTGAGCGCGCGCTCGGCGACGGTGCGCACCATCGCCTCGTCCTCGACGACGAGCACGGTGCCGCTGCCCCACAGCTCGCCGGCCTTCTCCTTCCTGCGCGCGCGCGTCGCGGTCTCGCCGGGCTGCGCGCGGTGGACCGGCAGGTAGATGGTGAAGGTGGTGCCGCGCCGCACCTGCGATTCGGCGAAGATGAAGCCGCCCGACTGCTTGACGATGCCATAGACCGTGGAGAGGCCGAGCCCGGTCCCCTTCCCCACTTCCTTGGTGGTGAAGAATGGCTCGAAGATCTTGCCGATGAGATGCGGCGGAATGCCGGTGCCGGTGTCGGAGACCTTGAGCGCGGTATAGTCCGCGATCGGCAGCACATCGGCGCCCATGCGGCGCACCTCCTCCGCCGACACCGCCAGGGTGGTCAGCGTCAGCGTGCCGCCGCCGACCGGATCGCGGGCGAGGATCGCATCACGCGCATTGACCGCGAGATTGATGATCACCTGCTCGAGCTGGCCGGGGTCGGCGCGCACCGGCCCGAGCGAACGGCCGTGCTTGACGACCAGCTTCACCCGCTCGTCGAGCAGCCGGTGCAGCAGGTGCGACACTTCGGCGACGACGTCGGGAAGCTGCAGCACCTGGGGTCGCAGCGTCTGCTGGCGCGAGAAGGCGAGGAGCTGGCGGGTCAGGTTCGCGGCGCGGTTCGCGTTGGAGCGGATCTGCTGGATGTCGTCATAATCGGAATCGCCGGGCGTGTGGCGCATCACCATCAGGTCGCAGGTGCCCAGGATCGCGGTCAGGATATTGTTGAAATCGTGGGCGACGCCGCCGGCGAGCTGGCCGACCGCCTGCATCTTGGTCGCCTGCGCCACTTCGCGCTTGAGCCGTGCCTCCTCGCTATCGTCCTTGAGGCTGATGAGCACGGTGGCGCTGCCGAGCCCGCGCACGCCGGCGACGGTCATCGCCACCGGCTCCTCGGGATTGGCCTTGAGCCGCACCGCGAGGTCGCCCTGCAGCGCGCGGCCGCGGCCGAATCGGCGCACCGCGTCCGAGACCGCCGCCTTGTCCTCGTCGACGACCAGGTCGCCGGGCCAGACCGGGCGCTCGCTCTGGTTCAGGCCCGCCGCCTTGCGGAAGGCCTGGTTGAGAAAGGTGAAGCGCCCGTCGGTATCGGCGAGCGCGAGGCCGAGCGGGAGGCTGTCGAGCAGGGCGTGGAAATGAAGGCTCTCGTCCTCGCTGATCCGGGCGCTGGCGAGGTCCTCCATCATCACGAAGAAGGACAGCGAATCAGGCCGGTCCTCGGCCGGGATCTGGAAGATGCGAAGCGGCGGCCCGGCCTTGCCGTCGCCGGCGAGATGGAACTGGCCGTCCTCGTCGGTGACGAGATGATCGACGAGCTGGGTGCCCTCGACGCCCTGCCCGTCTTCGGCCACCGCCCGGGCCGCGAAGGCCGGGTTGGCGGCGCGGATGTCGCCGGCGGCATCGACCAGCGCCAGCATCATCCCCGCTTCACCGATCCTTCGCCCGACCTCGCCGGCGACGAGCCGCGCGCCCTCGCCCGCAAGGTCCGGGCCGTCGCTCCGCCGCAGCCGCCAGAGCAGTCGCCCACCGGCCGCGAGCACGACCTCGCCCTCGGCCGGGCGCCCGTTCAGCCTGAGCGGCCCGATCGCGGCCGCGCCCTCGCGCCGGGCATCGCGCGCGGCGGCGAGCAGCGCGTCGCGTGCCGCTTCCCCGCCGTCGACCGCGAAGGGGCCGGCCACAGGGCCGAACCAGCGCCCCCACGCGCCGTTCGCGCAGACCAGCTTGCCGTCGGTGTCGGTGAGCGCGAGCGCGGTCGCCGGACCGGCGCTATCGAGCACCGCGCGCAGCAGCGCCGGATCGAACGGAGGCGCCTCGCGTGCCGCGGCCGCCGCCGCCGCGACCGGCCTCGGCCTCGGGGCGAGCAACAGCAGTCCGCCGATCCCGATGAGACCGGCGAAGAAGGCGCCGGTGAACAGCGGGTCGCCGCCGGCCCAGAGCAGCAATGCCGCCGAGACCGCCGCGGCGCCGAGCGCGATCAGCGTCCCGGCCCGTCCGCCGCCATCGGCCGATAGCCCGGCGAAGGGCGCCGCGCTCGCCAACGCGCTACCAGATCTTCACGCGCTCGTCCGGCGCTAGGTAGAGACGCTGGCCGGCGCGCACGTTGAAGGCGGAGTACCACGGATCGAGATTGCGCACGACCGCGGCACGCTGCTCGGAGGGCGAGTGCGGATCGGTGAGCAGCCGCTGCAGCAGGTTCGCCTCGCGATATTTGCGCCGCCACACCTGCGCCCAGCCGAGATAGAAGCGCTGGTCCCCGGTGAAGCCGTCAAGCACCGGCGCCTCGCGGTCGCCGAGCGCATGATGATAGGCGTCGTAGGAGACGGTCAGCCCGGCGAGATCGGCGATATTCTCGCCCAGCGTCAGCCGGCCCTGTACGTGATGGCCGGGCAGCGGCTCGTAGGCGTCATACTGCGCGACCAGCTCGTCGGTGAGCGCGTTAAAGCGCTGGCGATCCTCCGGCGTCCACCATTCGATCAGCCGGCCGTGCTCGTCATACTTGCTGCCCTGGTCGTCGAAATGGTGGCTCAGCTCGTGCCCGATCACCGCGCCGATGCCGCCATAGTTCACCGCCATGTCGGCATGCGGATCAAAGAAGGGCGGCTGCAGGATCGCGGCGGGGAAGACGATCTCGTTCCACACCGGGTTGGCATAGGCATTGACCGTCATCGGCGTCATGCCCCACTCGCGCCGGTCGACCGGACGGCCGAGCCTGGAGAGGTCGAAATTATAGTCCCATTCCAGCGCGTTGATGACGTTCTGGACGAGATTGGTCCGGCTGATCTCGATCGACGAATAATCGTGCCAGAATTCGGGATAGCCGATCTTCGGAGTGAACGCGGCCAGCTTTGCGCGGGCGCGCGCGCGCGTTTCCGGCGACATCCAGGCGAGCGTCTGCAGCCGCCGGTCCATCGCCGCGATGATGTTGCGCACCAGCTCGTCGGCGGCCGCCTTCGCTTCGGGCGGGAAGTAGCGCTGGACGTAGATGCGGCTGACATCGTCGGGGATCATGCGCGTCACCAGCGCGACGCCGCGCTTCCAGCGCTCCTGGATCCGCGGGGTGCCGTTGAGCACGGTGCCGTGGAAGGCGAAATGCGCGTTGACGAAATCGTCGGACAGGTAGGGCGCGAATCCGTCGATCGCGCGCAGCAGCAGATAGTCGTTGAGCACCGCCTGCGGGGCCTGGCCGATGATCCGCGCCATCGCCGTGAACGCTGGCGGCTGGGCGACGATCATCGTCTCCTCGCCGGCGATTCCCGCCGCCTGGAAGAAGGCGTTCCAGTCAAATCCCGGCGCGTGCGCCGTGAAATCGCCCCGTGCCCAGCGATTGTAGGTGGCGTTGTCGTCGCGGTTCTGGACGCGCGTCCACTGCACCTCGGCGAGATCGTGCTCGAATGCCACGACCGCGGCGGCGCGCGCCTGCGCGTTCGATTCGCCGGCGAGCGTCAGCAGCCGGGTCAGATAGGCCTGATAGGCAGTGCGCTTGGAGGCGATGTCGGGGCTGTCGCTCAGATAATAATCGCGGTCGGGCAGGCCGAGGCCGGACTGGAACAAATGGACGATCATCACGTCCGGGTTGTGTTCATCGCTGCCGATATAGCCGACGAACGGGCCGCGAACGCCGCGACGGGCGAGCTTGCCCAGTTCCGCGGCCCAGCCGCCCCGATCGGCGACATTCCTGATCTCGTCGAGCATCGGCCGGATCGGCGCGATGCCGGCCGAATTGACCGCGCCTTCGTCCATGAAGCTCGCGTAGAAATCGCCGATCCGGCTGCCCGGCGCGCGCGCCGCTTCCTCGAGGATACCGCGGGTGCGCTCGCGCGACAGGTCGGCGAGCACGTTGAAGGCGCCGTAATTGCTCTCGTCGGCGGGGATCTCGGTGGTGCGGTCCCAGTTGCCGTTGGCGAAGGCGTAGAAATTGTCGCCGGCCGCGACCGCGCGGTCCATCCCCGCCTCGTCGAAGCCGAACGTGCCATATTGCGGCCGCGCCGGGGCGGCCTGCGCGTTCGCGCCGGCCTGCGCCGAGACCGTCCAGGCACCGAGCGAGGTAGAGGCGACGAAAGCGGCGAGCAGGAGCGGGAATTTGCGCATCGACAGAGTCCTCTCGGGTGACTTGTGGAGATAGAACGGCGCAATAGCAAAGCGGCGTCGCGATTCAAATTTCCGCGCCGCCCTCCCCGTTCGATTCCGGCGCGTCGCGACCCCCGTGCCACGGGTTTCAGAATGTACCGCGCCGATCCGGTCCGGCGGCCCACGCGCTAGCCATGCTCGCGCAGCAGGCGCCCCTGCTCCCGCTTCCAGTCCTTCTCCTTCTCGTATTCGCGCTTGTCGTGGCTCTTGCGGCCCCTGGCGAGCGCGAGCTCGACCTTCGCCCGTCCGCGGCTGTTGAAATAGATGCTCAATGGCACGAGCGTCATGCCCTGCCGGGCGACCGCGCCATGCAGCCTCGCAATCTCGCGCTGGTGGAGCAGCAGCTTGCGGCGGCGCCTGGGATCATGGTTGAAGCGGTTGCCATGGCTGAACTCGGGGATGTTGGCGTTGACCAGCCACACCTCTTCGTCGTTGACCTCGGCATAGCTCTCCGCGATCGATCCCTCGCCGAAGCGCAGCGACTTCACCTCGGTCCCGGTGAGCGCGATACCCGCCTCGTAGCGGTCCTCGATGACGTAATCGAAGCGCGCGCGCCGATTCTCGGCGACGGTCTTCTTCTTGTCGAAGGTCTCGGGCTTGGGACGCGGCATCGGCCTTGCAGATAGGTGCTCGCGCGCGGGAAAGATAGCGCTCGTCAGGCGAGGCCGGCCTGCGCCAGCGCCGCATCGACGGCGCGGCGGCTCGCTGGCGAGGGTGGCGTCATCGGCAGCCGGAGCTCGGCGCTCATCTCGGGCCGCACCCGCGAGAGCGCATATTTGACCGGCCCGGGCGATGCGTCGCTGAACAGGGCGGCGTGCAGCGGGTAGAGGCGGTCCTGCAGCGCGAGCGCGTCCGTCCAGCGCCCCGCCAGGCACGCGTCCTGGAACGCGGCGCACAGCCGGGGCGCGACATTGGCGGTGACGGAGACGCAGCCCGCGCCGCCCATCGCCATGAAGCCGAGCGCCGAATCATCGTTGCCGGAGAGCTGGATGAAATCAGGCCCGCAGGCGGCGCGCTGCGCCGAGACGCGGCCGAGATTGCCGGTCGCATCCTTGACCGCGACGATGTTCGCGATCCTCGCGAGCCGCGCCATCGTTTCGACCGAAATGTCGGTGATCGTGCGCGACGGCACGTTGTAGAGCACGATCGGCAGATCGACCGCCTCGGCGATGGCGGCGAGATGGGCGTAGATGCCCTCCTGGTTCGGCCGGTTGTAATAAGGCGGGACGTGGAGCGCGGCATCGGCGCCGGCCTCCTTCGCCGCCCGGGTCAGCGCGATCGCGCGCCGGGTGTCGTTGGCGCCGCAGCCGGCGATCACGGGCACGCGCCCGGCGGCGACCTCCACGCAGGTCGCGATGACCTTCAGGTGCTCGTCCGCGGCAAGCGTCGCGCCTTCCCCGGTCGTACCACAGGGCACGAGTCCGTGGCTCCCCTCGGCGATCTGCCAGGCGACGAAGGCGCGCAAGGCGGCCTCGTCCAACGCTTCGTCGCGAAACGGAGTCACCAGAGCCGGAATCGACCCCTTGAACATGTCGGGCTCCTTCAAATCCGCGCCGCGTCGGGCCAAGGATGGCGGCGGCGGCATCGGCGGGATGTTCAGCATCTGATAAGAAGGGGGAGACTATTCTGTCCAGCGTGCGCAACCAGTTCGCCCTGCTGCTCCTCGCCAGCGCCTCCGCCGCCGCGGCCGCCGTCGTTCCCGCCCATATCGCGCGCCAGTCCGACGCGCCCGTTGCGATGCTGCTCCAGGCGGGGCTGCAGCGGCAGGCCGGCGATCAGCTCGCCCGGCCGGTTCCCACGATCGCCGCGGACATCGCGCGCTGGAACAGCCTGCGCCAGAGCGACAGCCTGCCCTTTTCGGCATACGCCTCCTTCCTGATGGGCCATCGCGGCTGGCCGGGCGAAGCGGGCCTGCGCCGCGCCGCCGAGCGCCAGGCCGATCCCGGCAACGCCAGCGAGGTCGTGCGCTTCTTCCAGGCTTTCCCGCCGCTTACGGCGACCGGCCACGCGCGCCATGCCTTCGCGCTGCTTGCGCTCGGGCGGCGCGACGAAGCGCTGCGCGAGGCGCGCGCCGCCTGGACCGCCGGCGTGCTGCCCCAGCTCGACGAGCAGCGGCTGCTCGGCAGCTTCGGCGGCGGCCTCACGCAGGCCGATCACGACCTGCGCATGGACGTGCTGCTGAGCAATGGCGATACGCAGAGCGCGGCGCGCACGCTGCCACTCGCCTCGCCGGCGCGCCGTCCGATCTTCGAGGCCCGCCTCGCGCTGCAGACGCGCGCGCCCGACGCCGCCGCGCGGCTCGCCGCGCTCGGCGATGCCGGCGCCGGCGATCCCGGCCTGCTCGTCGACCGCGCCGCGTGGATGCGCGATAACAGCGATTCGTCCGGCGCGCGCCAGCTCCTCGCCAGGCCCCGGCGGCTCGATCATCCGCCGGCCAATCCCGAGAAGTTCATGGAAATGATGGTGTCGATGGCGCGCGCGGCGGCGCACGACGGCCAGCTTTCGGTCGCCTGGCGGATCGCGAGCCAGGTCGACGACATCTTCCCGCCCGGCACGGACGTTTCGACCCGCGCTTATGGCGAACGGGACGAATATACCAACCTCACCTGGCTCGCCGGGCGCACCGCGATGCGCCTTGGCCGGCCCGCCGACGCGGTCGGCATGTTCGACCGCTATGGCCGGGGCGCGCAGTCGGTGCAGACGCGCGCCAAGGGATTCTTCTGGGCGGCGCGCGCGGCGCGCGCGGCCGGCCAGGCCGAACATGCGCGCGCCTTCCTCGAACAGGCCGCCGCCAGCCCCGACCAGTTCTACGGCCAGCTCGCGCTCGAGGCGCTCGGCCGCGGCGAGCCTCCGCCCGTCGCCGAACCGCCGGTCACCACCGCCGAGCGCGCCGCCTTCGAGCAGCGCCCGCTCGTCCAGGCGATCCGGTATCTGGGCTCGGTCGGCCGGCGCGACGACCAGACCCAGTTCGTGCGCGCGCTCGCCAGCAGCCTCGACAACGGCCGCGAGCGCGCCATCGCCAGCGCCTTCGGCCGCTCGATCGGCCGTCTCGATCTTGGCGTCTGGGCGGCACGCGAGGCGCGCGGCGGCGGCGACAGCTTCTACGCGCGCGGCGCGTTCCCGAGCGTGCCGATCCCGCCCGCCTACAGCCGCTACTGGGCGCTCGCGCATGGCATCATTCGCCAGGAAAGCTCGTTCGAGCGCAGCGCGGTGAGCCGGGCCGGCGCGCGCGGCCTGATGCAGCTCATGCCGGGGACGGCGCGCGCCGCCTCGAGCCGGCTCGGGCTCGGCTACGAGCTGTCGCGGCTCACCGGCGATCCGGACTATAACGTCATGCTCGGCAGCCACCATCTCGCGCAATTGATGAACGAATGGGGCGGCAATGCGGTGCTCGTCGCCGCCGCCTACAATGCGGGCAGCGGCAATGTCCGCCGCTGGGTGGCGCGCAACGGCGATCCGCGCCTGCCCGGCGTCGACGTGATCGGCTGGATCGAGGACATTCCCTTTGCCGAAACCCGCAACTACGTGCAGCGGGTGATCGAGAATGCCGTCGTCTACGACATGCTCAATCCCGACGGCGGTGCCGAAAGCACGCGCGGCCGCATCTCCGCCTATATCGGTCGTCGGGTGGACTGAGCGTTCAGCGGCCTTCGCCGCCGACGGCCATTTCGCGCGCCGCGGGCTGGGCGAGGAAGGCCTGCGGGCTCGCCGAAAGGCCATAGGCCCCGGCCAGGAAGACCGCGACGAGGTCGCCCGGCTCCGCGCGCGGCACCGCGACATCGTCGCCGAGCCGGTCGAGCGGCGTGCACAGGCAGCCGACGATCGTCGCCTCCTCCTCGGCTTCCGCGCCGAAGCGGCTGGCGATCGCCACCGGATAGTTGCGGCGGACGACCTGGCCGAAATTGCCGGAGGCGGCGAGCTGGTGCTGCATGCCGCCATCGGTGACGAGGAAGGTCTTGCCGTGGCTCTCCTTGCGATCGACGATGCGGGTTAGGTAGACCCCGCACTCGCCGACGAGCCAGCGCCCCAGCTCGATCGCGAAGCTGGTTTGCGCGAGAACTGGCGGGCGCTTCAGCTCGGCCTCGAGCGCCGCGCCGACCGCCTCGACGTCGAGCGGCCGTTCGCCGTGGAAATAGGGAATGCCGAAGCCGCCGCCGAGATTGACCAGCGGCGGCGGGGCGCCGGCGGCCTCGGCCAGCTCGGCGGCGAGCGCGAGCGTCGCGCGTTGCGCCTCGATCAGCGCGCCGGCATCGAGCGCCTGCGAGCCGGCGAAGATGTGAAAGCCCCGCCAGTGTGCGCCCGCCTCGACGATCCGCCGCACCAGTGCGGGCACGCGCGCGGCGTCGACGCCGAACGGCTTGGCGCCGCCGCCCATGCGCATGCCCGATCCCTTGATCTCGAAATCGGGATTGACCCGCACCGCGAGCCGCGGCCCGCGGCCGAGCCGATCCCCGATGGCGAAGGCGCGCTCGACCTCGCCCTCGGATTCGCAGTTGAGCGTGACTCCGGCCGAGATCGCAGCCTCTAGGTCGCGGTCCCGCTTGCCGGGCCCGGCGAAGCTGATCGCGCCCGGGTCCGCGCCAGCCTCGATCGCTTGGCGGAGCTCGCCCGCCGAGGCGATGTCGAGACCGTCCACCCGGGCCGCGACATGTCTTAACAAGGGCGCGTAAGGATTTGCTTTCATGGCATAATGGAGATGGACGCTCGGGAAGGCGGCGCGAAATCGGGCGAGCTTCCCCTCGATCATGCCGAGATCGTAGACGAACAGCGGCGTATCGCCTGCCTCGGCCACCAGGGCGTCGGCGCGCCGGCCGGCGATCTGCAGCATGCCGTCATCGTCCGCCGCGAAGCCGGGCGGGATCGGGCCCATCGGCTTGCTCATCCCATCAGCTCCTGCTTGAGCGCCACGCGGTCGAGCTTGCCGTTGGGGCTGCGTGGCAGCTCGTTGCGCCAGACGATCGTCGCCGGCTGCATGAAATTGGGGAGCTCGCGCCTGAGGTGCGCGCGCAGGGCCGCCTCCTCGTCGCGCCGGTCCGGCCGCGCGACGAGCGCGATCGCCTCGCCCAGCCTGGGATCGGGGACGCCGAGCGCAACCGCCTCGGCCACCAGGCCGGACGCCACCGCCGCCTCCTCGACCTCGGTGGGACTGACCCGGTTACCCGAGGTCTTGATCATCCCGTCCTCGCGACCGACGAAGTAGAGCAGCCCGTCGGCGTCGCGCCGCACGCGGTCGCCCGACCAGACGGCAATGCCGCCATGGGCCGAGCCTTCCGGCGCCGGGCGGAAGCGCTCGGCGGTGCGCGCCGGATCGTTCCAGTAGCCCTTGGCCACCAGCGGCCCGGCGTGGACCAGCTCGCCCTCGTCCGCCTCCGTCCCGTCCGGTCCCACGATCATGATCTCGGCGAAGGGGACCGCTGTGCCGATCGAATCCGGATGTTCGTCGAGCAGCGCCGGCTCGAGATAGGTCGAACGGAAGGCCTCGGTGAGCCCGTACATCGAGTAGATGTCGGCCGCCGGAAACAGCTCGCGCATCCGCCGTGTTACCGAGGGCGCGAGCTTGCCGCCGCTATTGGTGAGCCGCCGCAGCGCGAGCGCCGCGCGTGACGGCCAGGATGCCTCGATGAGCTGAACCCACAACGGAGGAACGCCGGCCAGGGTACTGATTTCATGAAGTTCGACCGCGCGGATCACGTCGCGCGCGGTGAGATAGTCGAGCGGCACGACGCTGCCGCCGGCGGCCCAGGTGGAAAGCAGCTGGTTCTGCCCGTAGTCGAAGCTGAACGGCAGCACGGCGAGGGTGCGGTCCTCCGGCGCGAGGCGCAGGTAGCAGGCGACGCTGATCGCGCCGAGCCAGAGATTGGCGTGGCTCAGCATCACGCCCTTCGGCCGCCCGGTCGAACCGGATGTGTAAAGCAGCGCGGCGAGCGTCTCGGGATCGATGGCGGACGGCGGCAGCGGCGCCGCCTCGAACAAGGCGGCGCTGCCTGCTTCGTCGAGCACGGTGCAATCGGGCGGCACATCGCCCTGCTCCAGCGCGGCGAGCCGTGCCCGCGCCGTCAGCAGCAGCCGCGCGCCGCTATCCGCGAGGATATGGGCGACCTGCGCGTGCTTCAGCAGCGGGTTGATCGGCACGTGGATCAGGCGCGCGCGCGCGCACGCGAGCGGCAGCAGGCTGGTCAGCCGCGATTTCGGCAGCCAGGATGCGACCCGGTCTCCCGGCGCCAGCCCGCTCGCCCCGAGCCCGCCCGCGAGCGCGCCGACCGCCGCCTCGAGCCCGGCATAATCGAGCGCGCCCTCGCGCGTGACCAGCGCCGGCGCGTCGGGCGCGCCGCGCAGCGTCAGGTGGTCGAGCGGTCGGGGTGTTGGATCGGGCACTTTCATTCCTGCTTAAATGCTCTCGTGATAGGGCGCGGGCAAAGGGGCTTTGGCACGTGTCGGTTAACATTGCCTGTTTCCAGCGGCTTGACGATGTCGCGCGCGACGCCGCCGGCGCGCTCGATCGCCTCGCGCGCCCTTCGCTCTACGATCGGATCGACTGGCTGCGCCTGATCGCGGCGCACTGTCCGCCGCGCGGCGAATTGCTGGCGATCCGCGCCGGCGAGGGGGAACGGCGCGCCTGGCTGATGCTCGCCGTCGATGGCAAGGCGGCGCGGCCCTTTGCCGCCTGGTATTCGCTGCGCGTCGGCCCGATCGGGTCGGTTGAAAGTGACGTCATGGCGGCCCTGGCCAACGAGCTCACCAGGCGTAGGCTCGCCAATCTCGTGATGGCGCCGATGGAGGCCCCCGCCCCGCTCGCGGCGGCGCTGCGCGGCGCCGGCTGGATCGTCGACGTCGAAGCCGACAAGGCGAACTGGCGCGCGCGCACGGCGGGGATGGACTTCGAGACCTTCTGGGCGGCGCGGCCGGGCAAGCTGCGCAACACGGTCAGGCGCAAGGCGAAGGCCGCGGACCTCGACATTTCGATCCACCGCGGCTTCGTTGCCGCCGCCTGGGCCGACTATGAGGCGGTCTATCGCGCGAGCTGGAAGCCGGAGGAAGGCTCCTTCCCCTTCCTGCGCGCGCTCGCCGAGCAGGAGGGTGCCGCCGGGACGCTGCGGCTCGGCGTGGCGCGCAAGGACGGCCGGCCGCTCGCGGCGCAGCTCTGGACGGTCGAGAACAGCGAGGCGACGATCCACAAGCTCGCCTATGTCGAGGATGCGAAGGCGCTCTCGCCCGGCTCGATCCTCTCGCGGGCGATGTTCCGGCACGCGATCGACAAGGATCGCGTCGCGATCATCGACTATGGCGTCGGCGACGAGCTCTACAAGGCCGATTGGATGGACGAGCGCAGGCAGCTCTGGCGGATCGCGGCCTACAACCCGCGCACTGCGCGCGGCTGTGCCGGTGCGGCGCGAGCAAAGGCGACGGCGCTTGCCGCGCGGCTGCGAAGTCGTTAGGTCCGGCGACCCGACTGGAGGGGCGAATTTTGGCTGCACATCCCGAGGAACATGATCCGGTCGACACCACGCTGCGCGGCGTGCTCGTCGACGTGCTCGGCCTGCCGGCGGCACGCGTCGCCGCCTTTGACGACGGCACCGCCCTGTTCGGCGCGATGCCGGAATTCGATTCGATGGCGGTCGCCGGCCTGCTGACCGAGCTCGAGGACCGGCTGGGCATCGTCATCGAGGATCACGAGGTCGATGCCGACCTGCTCGAAAGCTACGGCGCGCTGCTGCGCTTCGCACGGGAGAAAGTGGCGGCGTGAGCGGCGACGGCCTCGCCTACGAGACCTTCGCGGGTTCGCGTGGTGAGCTGTGGATGATGCGGATCGGCCCGGCGAGCGCCCCCGCGATCCTCTTCGTTCCCCCCCTCTTCGAGGAAATGAACCGGACGCGCGCGCTCGTCGCGGCGACCATGCGCGAACTCGCCGCGCGCGGCTTCGGTTGCTGGCTCCCCGATCTTACCGGCACCGGCGAGAGCGAGGCGCCGCTGGGCGAGGCGAGCTGGCGGGACTGGCGTCATGACGTCGCCTCCGCTGCCTCCCGCGTGGCCGAAGCCGGCGGTGGGCCGCCGCTGCTGGCCGCGCTGCGCGGCGGTGCGCTGATCGACGATGCGGCTGCGGCGAACGGGCGCTGGCGACTGGCGCCGGTCGAGGGCGCGAAGCTCGTGCGCGACATGGAGCGCGCGGGCTTCGGCGGCGGCGAATGGGCGGGCTATGCGCCCTCGCCCGACGTGCAAGGCTGCCTCGCCGACGCCGTTCCGGCATCGTCGCCGCCGCTTCGGGTGATGCGGCTCGCCAGCGATCCGGCCGAGGCTGACATCAAGGTCGAGGGGCCCGCGCTCTGGCGACGGTCGGAACCTGGCAATTCGCCGGAGCTGGCGGCGGCGATGGCCGCGGATCTGGCTCTGTGGCATGCGACATGCGCCGCCTCCTGACCTTTGACTGCGAGGGCGCGACGCTCGGCGCGACGCTCGACCTCGCCGACGGTCCGGTCGGCGTGCTGATGGTGACCGGCGGCAGCCAGACCCGCATCGGTTCGCACCGGATGTATGAACGGCTTGCCAGGGGTTTGTCGGACAACGGTATTTCCTGCTTCCGATTTGATCGGCGTGGGGTCGGCGACAGCGCTGGTGAGGATTCGGGCTTTCGCGGCAGCGGGCCGGACATCGCCGCCGCGCTCGCCGCCTTCCGCGTCGAACACCCCGGCCTGGCCCGGATCATCGGATTCGGCCTTTGCGACGGCGCGACCGCGCTCGCGCTTCACGGAGACGGGCTCGAGGCGCTGATCATGGTCAATCCCTGGCTGGTCGAGGCCGAGCCGGGCGAGCCGCCCGCCGCCGCCGCCAGGGCGCATTATCGTGCCCGGCTTTCGAGCTGGGCCGGCTGGCGGCGCCTGCTGACCGGATCGGTGGATTTCAAAAAACTGATCAAGGGCTTGTGGCGCATCCTGACGAACAGGAATGAAGCATCGCTGGCGCGCGAGGTGGCCGATGCACTGCGCCGGCGAAGGCTGCCGACCGAGGTGATCCTCGCCACCGGGGACGCGACCGCGATCGCCGCCGCCGCCGAGCTGCGCGCGCCGGCCTTCGCGGGGCTCGTTCGCGCGACGCAGACCTTCGCGACCAATTCGCACACGTTCGCACGCCCGGGCGACGAGGCCGCCCTGCTCGAAATGGTGACGCACGCGATCGAGGAGTTGCGCCGCTAGCTTCACGCGTCCTGGAGGACGTGCGCCTGCTCGCTCTCGAAGTCCGCCTCGGCGAGGAAGCGCTCGGCGTCGAGCGCGGCCATGCAACCGGTGCCGGCGGCGGTCACCGCCTGGCGATAGACCTTGTCCATCACGTCGCCGCACGCGAACACGCCGGGGACGCTGGTGCGGGTCGATCCCGGCTCCACCTTCAGGTAGCCGTCATCGTCGAGCGCGAGATGCCCCCTGAACAGGTCCGTCGCCGGCACATGGCCGATCGCGACGAACGCGCCATCGGCGTCGATCCGCTCGATCGCGCCGGTCCGCGTGTCGCGCAGCTCGGCGCCGACCAGCACCTCGGGCGTGCCCTCGCCGATGAAGCGCGCGACCTCGCGGTTCCACATCAGCTTGATGTCGGGATGGGCGAAGAGCCGCTGTTGCAGGATCTTCTCCGCGCGCAGCGAATCACGGCGATGGATCAGGGTGACGTCATGGCTGTGGTTGGTGAGGTAGAGCGCCTCCTCCACCGCAGTATTGCCACCGCCGATGACGATCACCTTTTTGCCGCGATAGAAGAAGCCGTCGCAGGTCGCGCAGGCGGAAACGCCCTTGCCCTTCAGCGACTCCTCCGAGGGGAGGCCCAGCCATCTCGCCTGCGCGCCGGTGGCGATCACCAGCGTGTCGCCCAGATAGACATTGCCGCTGTCGCCGGTCAGCCGGAACGGCCGCCGCGAGAGATCGACCGCGCTGACATGATCCCACTCCATCCGCGCGCCGACATGCTCGGCCTGCTTTTGCATCTGCTCCATCAGCCACGGGCCCTGGATGACGTCGGCGAAGCCGGGATAGTTCTCGACATCGGTGGTGATGGTGAGCTGGCCGCCGGGCTGGATGCCCTGCACCACGATCGGCGCGAGCCCGGCCCGCGCCGCGTAGATGGCGGCGGTGAGCCCGGCCGGGCCGGAGCCGAGAATGATCATGCGCGAGGAATGGGTGGCGGTCATGAGGTGGTCCTTGTGACGGGTTGCCCCGAGTTAGGCAGCGCTCCGCGGCGGCGCAACCGCGATTTGCCGCCATGCGTTGAGGCTGGTAGAGGGCGGGCATCGTCACAACCCGTCCGATCCGAGGATCCAGTTCCGATGACCGCGCTCGACACTCCCGCCAGCGTCCACGACAACCCGCTCGGCCTCGACGGCTTCGAGTTTGTCGAATTCACCAGCCCCGATCCCGAGGCGATGGCGGCGCTCTTCGTGAAGCTCGGCTTCACCCATATCGGGAACCACAAGTCGAAGAATGTGCGCCACTATGCCCAGGGCGACATCAACTTCATCCTGAACATGGAGCCGTCCGGCCAGGCCGCCGAGTTCCGCAAGGCGCACGGTCCCTCCGCCAATGGCATGGCCTTTCGCGTCAAGGACGCGCGGCAGGCCTTTGAACTGGCGGTCGCGCGCGGCGCGACCCCGGTGAAGGTGCCGCGCGGTCGCGGCGAGCTCGACATTCCGGCGATCGAGGGGATCGGCGGCTCCTACCTCTACCTCGTCGATCGCTATGGCGCAGGGCAGATCTACGATGTCGATTTCACGCCCGTGCCCGGCGCCTCGCGCGACACGAACAGCGTCGGGCTGCACACGCTCGACCACCTCACCCACAATGTGAATCGCGGGCGGATGAATCACTGGGCCGGCTTTTACGAGCGCATCTTCAACTTCCGCGAGATCCGCTATTTCGACATCGAGGGCCGGC
>JBDZVR010000057.1:0-1954 GCA_040255785.1 Sphingomonadales bacterium | reverse complement strand
GGGCGCGGCGGCTGGCGACGGCGCGGCGGGAGCTGCGGGCGCGGCGGCGTCCGCCGCCGGCGCGGCCTCGTTCGAGGCCCTCGACGAGCTACTCCCCGCGCGCTGCAGCGGCGGCGCCGGGGTCGGCTCGAGCGGATGGGTCATCGCGCAACTCATCGGCGAGACGTCATAGATCGGGTGCTCGACCACGTTGAGGCTGGGCGACTCCTTGTAGAGCCAGCCTGAAAAGACGCGCTGATACTGGCCGCGCGGGTTGCGCACGTCGAGCTGGACGAAGGCGCCGGTGAGCTGCTGCACCTCCCACGGCGCGGTCGTCTCGCACGCGCGCAGGCGCACGACCACGTCGCCGGCGCGCACCGCCTGGCCGGGGCGAAGCGTGAAATCGCGGATCTGGCCGGTTCGCTTGTTGAGCAGCCGCAGCCCGGCCACCCGCTCGGCCATCGGCGTCGTGCCCGGCGGCTCGCGGGTGATCATCTGCGGCACGTCGATCGTCTCGATCTCCGCTTCCTGGCCATTGTTCACCGCCGGGGCGCCGGTCGGGCTGCACGCCGCCAGCGCGGCGAGCGCGGCGCACGGGATCGAGAACCGGCCGTGGATCATCGCTCAGTCGGGCGTCCAGGGCTGGTAATCGCCGGTCGCCCGCGCGCGCTGGCCGCCGCGCTCGAGCGCGCCCGACGGGCGGTAGGCATAGGGCGTGCCGGTGAGGTTCGGCACCGGCGGCTTCAGGAAGCGGGGCCTGGGCGGCAGCGCGCGCTCGGGGATGTCGTCGATCTGGCGGGTGAGCCAGGCATACCAGTCCGGCGGCACCCGGCTGACGTCGTTCGAGCCCTTGTAGACCACCCAGCGGCGGCCGGCGCCCTCGCGATAGACGTTGCCGAACTCGTCCTCGCCCACGGTCCGGCCGTGGCGGCGGTCGAACACGGCGGTGCCGAGCGAGATGCCCTCCCACCAGGTGAAGAGATTCTTGAACCAGCCCATGGCCGAAGCGCCTAGCGCCGAAGCCGTCCGGGGCGCAAGCCTCGTCGGCCGCGCCCTGCCCTTCAGGCGGGCTCGATCTCGACGGCGAGCGGGCCCTTGCGACCGGCGGCGACGCGGGCGCGCAGCGGCTGATCGGGAGCGAGTTCGCTGAGCCCGCCCCGGCGCACCGTTTCCATGTGGACGAATATGTCCCGCGCGTCCGCTTCGTCGCGCACGAGGAAGCCGTAGCCGCGCAGGCGATTGAACCACTTCACCCGCACCAGCTCGAACGGACCCGCCTCGTCGAGCAGGGTGGTGGGGTCGATCCGGTCGAAGGAACGGGAGGCGGCGCGCGGCGGCTCCTGCGCCAGCGCCTCGCTGAGGTCGATCGACAGCACCTTGCGCGCCTGCAGGCCGCGCGCCTGCTCGACCGCCAGCAGCTCGACGCGCGCGCCTTCGGGCAGGCTGCGCCGGTCATGTTCCTTGAGCACGCTGAAATGGATCAGCACGTCGCCGGCGGCGTCAGCGCAGACGGCGAAGCCGAAGCCGCGCGTCGCGTCGAACCATTTTACCGTCCCGGTAAGATGAATCAGCGGCTCCGCGTCAGCTCTCTCCGACGGCTCGGCTGCGGTCGAAATTTCCGCAGATTCAATCATTTCCTGACCTGACGTCGTGAACGCGGCCGGCCATTTCCAGGCGCGGATATCGTAAAACTACCATGGTTTCGCCATTTGTGAACCGCTAACCCGCCAGATCGTCGTCCATTTCCGGGATCTCCCCCGGCTGCGCCGCGGCCAGGCGCCGGGCGATGGCGGCGGAATGGCCGGCGCGCAGCAGCGCGGCATAGGCCTTGTCGCGCCCCGCCCGGTCGGGCGCCTCGGCGGCGAACGGCCCGATCCGCCGGCGGCGGGCGAAGCGCATCGCCGCGTCCCACGCGGCGGCGGCGGCGAGCGCGCCGGCTTCGCCGAGATCGTCGCCGGCGACACCGGCGGCCTGG
>JBDZVR010000048.1:0-10226 GCA_040255785.1 Sphingomonadales bacterium | reverse complement strand
GATCACCGGCGGGGGTGCGACCTGGACGGTCTGGATCGGCGGCGCCGGTGTGTTGACGCGCACCAGCGGCGGCGGCGCCACGACGGGCGGCGGCTGCACCTGCTGCGGCTGCTCCGGCGGGGGCGGCGGCTGCTCCTCGGGCGGCGGCGGCGGCTCGGTGACGTCGAACGTCTTGAGATCCTCCACCGCCTGCTTGACGATCGAATAGGCCAGGCCCGTCACGAATGCGTAGCCGAGGAGTATGTGCAGGACGGCGACGGCGATGATCGACGCCATCCGGCCACGGGACATACCCTGATTGTCAACATAGGACATTAACCAGCCGCGCTCCTCTCCTGTATCACGAGCCCGCCGCCAGCGCGGCGAGGCCAAGACGGTTCATCCACGCAACGGAACGCGGATGAGGCGGTGTCTCTATCGTGACGTTTTCGCCGACGCAATCCTTCCTTAAAACCGGTGTGAGTCAAGGCGACTTCGACCAATGGACGGTTCATTCCCGCACCGCTAAAAGACACCCTCATGCGCCCGGTTCGCCTGCTCACCGCCGCCCTGGCCGGCATTTTAGCTTTTCAAGCCATTGATTCGCAATCGGTTTCGGCCCAGCCCGTCGCACCGGAGCAGGTCCGGCCGACCTATGCCGACCTCGTCGATCTCGCGCTCGCCGCGCCGGTCGTCGCCCATGTCCGCGTGATCCGCGCCTCGCGCCTATCGCCGCGCGAGGCCGCCGACGTCGCGCCGGGCGAGCGCCGCTTCCTCGTCGAGGCCGAGGTCGTGAACCTGATTCGCGCGCCCGGCCCGTTGCCGGCGCAGGTCGTCTGGCTCGTCGACCTCGCCAATGACGCGCGCGGGCGGCCGGCCCGAATCGCGCGACGCAGCGAATATCTGCTGCTCGCCGCGCCGGTGCCGGGCCGGCCCGACACGCTGCGCCTGATCGCCCCCGATTCGCAGCTCGCCTATGACGCGGCCACCGTCGAGCTGGTGCGCGACATCCTGCGCGAGGCGATGAGCCCCGACGCGCCGCCGCGAATCACCGGCATCGGCAATGCCTTCCACGTCGCCGGCTCCCTGCCCGGCGAGAGCGAGACGCAGATCTTCCTCGCGACCGCCGACGGCCGGCCGATCTCGCTCAGCATCCTGCGCCGGCCCGGCGAGCGGCCGCGCTGGTCGGTTGCGCTGTCCGAGATCGTCGACGATTCCGCCGCGCCGCCGGCGCCGGAAACGCTGCTCTGGTATCGCCTCGCCTGCGGGCTGCCGCCAACCCTGCCGGCCGACAGCCTCGGCCAGGCCAGCGCCGGCGACGCCCAGGCGATTCGCGACGACTACCGGATCGTGCTGCGCGGACTGGGCCCGTGCGAGCGGCGCCGCACGGCGAACTGACGCGCAGCGAACCGAACCGCCCAATCGGCGAATCAGAAGGACGCCAGCTCGACCCCGACGCCGGCGCAGTCGGGATAGACGTCCGGCTTGCGGGTCGCCACGCGCAGCGCCGTGACCCCGCGCCGGGCCGCGACGAGATCGTAAATCTCGCGCGCCAGCGTTTCCTGCAGGTTGAAGCGGCGACCCGCCACGAGCCGGCCGATCTCGCGCCGCAGGAAATCATAGTCCCAGGTCGCGCCCGCATCGTCGTCACGCGCCAGCGCGTCCTCGTCGAGCCAGACCTCGACGGTGACGAGCAGCCGCTGCGGGCTGCCCACCTCGAAGGCGTGGAAGCCGATGTCGAGCGCGAGCTCGTAATCCTGAAGCAGCACCTTGCGCGTGCGCGGGCGCAGGCGATCGGGTACGAGGCCGTCGATGATTGGCGATTCGGTCATGGCTGCTCCGGGGGATTGCCGCCGGGCGGCGACAGGAACTGCACGTCGCGGGCGAGCGAGAGGAAGCGCTGGCCGCCGTCGATCGTGATCGTCTGGCCGGTGATCGTCGGCGTCGCGATCAGGAAGCGCAGCGCGGCGACGATTTCCGCCACGTCGACGCCGCGGCGCAGCGCGTTGAGCGCGTGCACGGCCTCGAAATTGGCGCGGGTCTGGCGGCCCGAGACCATCGTCACCGAAGGCGCGATGCCGCACACGCGGATCGACGGCGCGAAGGCGCGCGCAGTGAGCTCGGTGAGGCCGGCGAGGCCCATTTTCGAAATCGTATAGGTGAAGAAATCCGGGTTCGGCGCGGCGAGCTTGGCGTCGAGCAGGTTGACGATCAGCCCCCGCTGCGCGCGCGCGGCGAAGGCCTGCGAAAGCAGCGCCGGCGCGCGCAGGTTCACGTCGAGATGCGCGTCCCAGCCCTCGACCGTGAAGTCACGCGCCGAATCGAGCACGAAGCGCGATGCGTTGTTGACCAGCAGCCGCGGCGGCGGCAGGCCATCGAGCGCCGCCATGATCGCCTCCGCCGCGCCGGGATCGGCGAGGTCGGCCGCGACCGTCGAGGCGCCGATCTCCGCCGCCAGCGCCCCGGCGTCCACGGCGGAGGCGCTGTGATGGATGAGCACGTGCCAGCCGTCGGCGGCGAGCGCGCGCGACAGCGCGGCGCCGATCCGCCTCGCGCCGCCGGTGACGATCGCCGTCCCCGGCCCCTCGAACATCGCGCTCATCGCGCCCGCTTAGCGGCGCGCTTGGCGCAACGCCAGCGCCCGGTTAGATGCCTCCCATGCCCGAACGCGCGCCACCGCCCGAGGATCTCGCCGCACTCGGCCTCGCCGAGATCGCGCGCCTCGCCGCGGCGCGGCGGCCGCCGCCGGTCGACACCTGGCACCCGTCCCATTGCGGCGACAGCGGCATGCGGATCGCGCGCGACGGCACCTGGTTTCACGAGGGACGCCCGATCGGCCGGCCGGCGATGGTCCGGCTCTTCTCCACCATCCTGCGGCGCGAGCCGGACGGCGGCTACGTGCTCGTCACCCCGGCCGAGAAGCTCTCGATCGAAGTCGAGGACGCACCCTTCGTCGCGGTCGAGATGAAGAGCGAGGGCGAGCGCGAGGCGCGGCGGCTCGCCTTCCGGCTCAACACCGGCGACATGGTCGTCGCCGGCGCGGGCCACCCGCTGCGGCTCGCCGCGCGACCCTATCTCGCGGTCCGCGCCGGGCTCGACGCGCTGATCGCGCGCGGCGTCTATTACGAGCTTGCCGAGATCGCGCTCGCCGAGGAGGCCGAGCCGCCGGGCGTGTGGAGCGAGGGCGCCTTCTTCGCGTTGGGAGAGGCGCGATGACGCTTGCGGAAAATCTCCGCGCGGCGCTGGCGCGCGGCCATGCCCGCCAGCCCCGGTTGCTCGCCGGCGACATAGCCGAGACGGCCGAGGGCACGCCGGCGGCGGTGCTGGTGGCGGTGGTCGATCGCCCGGCGCCGACGGTGATCCTGACGCAACGCCCGGAGACGCTGCCCCGGCATGCCGGGCAGATCAGCTTTCCCGGCGGCCGGATCGAGCCCGACGACGCCGATCCGATCGCCGCGGCGCTGCGCGAGGCGGAGGAGGAGATCGGCCTGCCGCCGGCAAAGGTGGAGGTGATCGGCATCGGCGATCGCTACGTCACCGTCACCGGCTTCCAGGTGACGCCGGTGGTCGGCGTGCTGCCGCCCGGGCTCAGGCTCACGCCCCATCCCGGCGAGGTCGCCGACCTGTTCGAGGCGCCGCTCGACTATCTGCTCGATCCCGCCCATCAGCAGGTGCGCACCACCTTCTTCCAGGGGCGCGAGCGGACCTATTACGAGATCGACTGGCAGGGCCGGCGCATCTGGGGAGCGACCGCGGCGATGATCGTCAATCTCGGCCGCCGGCTGGTGTTCGCATGATCCTGCCCGACGCGCGCTGGCGTCATCGCCCCGGCCTGCCCCGCCTGCTCGACTTGCTCGGCGCACGCGCCGGCGAGACGCGCTATGTCGGCGGCTGCGTGCGCGACACGCTGTTCGGGCTCGAGGCCAGCGACATCGACCTCGCGACCCGGCTCGCGCCCGAGGAGGTGATGCGGCGGCTCGAGGCGGCCGCGATCAGGTCGGTCCCGACCGGCCTCGCCCACGGCACGGTCACCGCCATCGTCCAGGGCCGCCCGATCGAGGTGACGACGCTGCGCCGCGACGTCGCCACCGACGGCCGGCGGGCGACGATCGCCTATACCGACGACTGGCGCGAGGACGCGGCGCGGCGCGACTTCACGATCAACGCGCTCAGCGCCGATCCGGCGAGCAGCGAGATTTTCGACTATTTCGAGGGGCTCGCCGATATCGAGGCGCGGCGGGTGCGGTTCATCGGCGACCCGCTGAAGCGCATTGCCGAGGATCACCTGCGCATCCTGCGCTTCTTCCGCTTCCATGCGCGCTTCGGCCGCGGCACGCCGGATGCGGCCGGGCTCGACGCCTGCGCCGCGCGGGCCAACGACCTGATGACGCTCTCGCGCGAGCGGATCGCCGACGAGCTGCTGAAGCTGCTCGCGCTGGCCGACCCGGCGCCGACCGTCGCGCTGATGCTCGCGCGCGGCATCTTCCGCCCCATCCTGCCCGAAATCACCGACGCGCGCGGGCTGGCCGCCCTGGTCGAGACCGAGCGCGAGGCGGGCGTCGCGCCGGTCGCGATCCGCCGCCTCGCCGCGCTGCTGCCGCCCGATGCACAGGTCGCCGCCGCCGTCGCGGCGCGCCTGCGCCTCTCGAAGGTCCAGCGGCGACGGCTCGTGTCCGCCGCGGAGCGCACGCTCGACGCGCCCCGCCTGCTCGCCTGGGAGATCGGCAGCGCCGAGGCGGTCGACCGGCTGCTCCTCGCCGGCCGCGCCGGGCCGGACATCGCCGCGATCGCCGACTGGCAGCCGCCCCGCCTGCCGCTCGGCGGCGGCGATCTCGTCGCGATGGGGCTGCCCGAGGGGCCGATCGTGGCGAAGACGCTGCGCATGCTCGCACGGGAATGGGCGCGATCCGGCTTCCCGGATGCGCGGGAGGCGCGCGCGATGGCGCGCCGCCATGTCGATCAGGCACTGCGGGACATGAAATAGTCGAACGCCGCCTCCGCCTCGAGCGGCTCCGAATAATGGAAGCCCTGCCCGTAGCTGCAGCCGAGCTCGGTCAGCATCTCGGCGAGATCGTCCGAATCGATCCCCTCGGCGGTGGTCGCCATGCCGAGCGCGCGCGCGAGGCTGAGGATGGCGCGCACGATCGCGGTCGAGTCGCCATCGGCGAGCATGCCCGACACGAAGCTCTGGTCGATCTTGAGGAGGTCGATCGGCAGCGTCTGCAACAGGGCGAGCGACGTGTAGCCGGTGCCGAAATCATCCATCGCGACGCGCACGTTGAAGCGCTTGAGCGCGTGCAGCACGGCGGCGGTGCGGTCAGGGTCGCGGATGATCGCGCCCTCGGTGAGCTCGAGCGTCAGCCGATCGCCGGGCAGGCCGCTCGCGCCGAGCGCGCCGGAGACGAGAGCGGCGACATCGTCGCGCGCGATCTGGATCGGCGACAGGTTGACGCTGACGGTCACCGGAAGCGGCCTGCCGGCGCGCCGATCCCATTCGGCCAGCGTCTGCATCGCGCTGGTCAGCGCCCAGCGGCCGAGCTGGACGATCAGGCCGGATTCCTCGGCCACCGGGATGAAGTCGCCGGGCG
Organism: Sphingomonadales bacterium; assembly: GCA_040255785.1. Classification (GTDB taxonomy): domain Bacteria; phylum Pseudomonadota; class Alphaproteobacteria; order Sphingomonadales; family Sphingomonadaceae; genus Allosphingosinicella. Next base: position 4,659 of record JBDZVR010000048.1, on the reverse strand, counting down.
GGATCGCGGTCCCGTCGTGGGTCCAGCGCGCCAGCGCCTCGAAGCCGGCGACGCGCCCGGTATCGAGCGCGATCAGCGGCTGGAAGGCGAGCTTGAGTTCGTCCGCCTCGATCGCGACGCGAAGCTCGGTCTCCAGGCTGAACCGCCGCCGCACGGCCTGCGCCTCGATCGGCTCGTAAACCTCGGTCTGGCCGTGCAGCTTGGCGCGCTTGAGGGCGAACTGGGCATTGCGCAGCACCTCGTCGGCGCCGACCACGCCGTGATTGAGGATCGCGCAGCCGATCGCGCAATCGACGCGGATTTCGAGGTCGGAGAGGCGGAACGGCAGGGTCAGCACCGCCTTGATGCGCTCGGCGGCGCGCAGCGCGTCGGGCAGGCCGCGATCGAGCCGCATCAGGATGCCGAACTCGTCGCCGGAAATGCGCGCGAGCATGTCGGTCGGCCGCAGCGCCGACACCAGCCGACGGGCGAAGGTGATCAGCAGCTCGTCGCCGGCGAGCGCGCCCATACATTCGTTGACGCGGCTGAAGCGCGTCATGTCGACCGCCAGCACCGCGTAGGCGGCGTCGCGGAAATTGGGATCGGCGAGCACCGCGTCGACCCGCTCGTTGAAGGCGAAGCGGTTGGGCAGGCCGGTGAGCGTGTCGCGCAGCATCTCCGAGCGCAGGCTCTTCTCGGTCTCGACCTGCGCGGTCTTGTCGATCAGCGAGAGCAGGAAGCGCGGGGGCTGGCCGTCGATCACCTTGAGGCGCGCGAAGCGGACGGTGAAATGGCGGCCGGCGACGGTGCGGCCGTCGGCGGTCTCGAACTGGTGGGCGCTCTCGCCGCCGCGCATGAAGGTCGCGAGGCGCGCGCCGATCGGCCCGGAGTTGAGCAGCGGGATCCGGCTGATCGCCCGCTCGCCGAGCCGCTCGTCCCATTCGGCGATCAGCCGGAACAGGTCGTTGGCGCACTCGACATAGGGCTCCTCGCCCTCGGTGATGATCGCCGCCGCGATCGGCAGCGCGTCGAGATAGCCCTGGCGCACCGATTCGACGATCGAGGTCAGCAGCTCGACCATGTCCGGCCCGATCGCGGCCCATGGCCGCCGGCCGGTCGCGATCGCCTTGGTTCGCTTGCTTTTCACCGCAGCCTGCATGGACGGGGACGTAATCAAATAAGGTTAACGCGCCGTTGCGGCCGCGGCCATGCTCAACCGAACCTGTTGTTGCGCGGGAAGCCGGTCGGCGCGGCGCGGCCGGCGGCGCCGCGCGCGGTGCGCCAGTTGGCGATCTCGGTCTCGGTGCGCGTGCGCCCGCTCTCCCCGCCCATCGGCCAGGACAGGCCCTCGGCGATGCGGAAGGTGGTCGCGTCCGCAAGCCCGCCGTCGCGATAGCGCTGGAGCTGGACGCCCTGGCCGCGGCCCATTTCGGGCAGCTCGGCGAGCGGATAGACGACGAGCTTGCGATTCTCGCCGACCACGGCGACATGATCATGCCCCGGCGCGATCGGCCTCACCACCGCGAGCCGGCGACCGGGCTTCAGGTTCATCACCTGCTTGCCCTTGCGCGTCTCGGCGATGCAGCCCGCCGTCGCGGTGACGAAGCCGCGCCCGTCGCTGGCGGCGAGGAGCAGCCGCTCCGCCTGGCCGGCGGGGAGGAGCGCGACGATAGTCCCCTCGCCCTCGACATCGACCATCAGCTTGACCGGCTCGCCATAGCCGCGCCCGCCCGGCAGCTTGTCGGCGGAGAGCGTGTAGAAGCGCCCGTCGGCGGCGGCGAGCAGCAGCTTGTCGGTGGTCTGGGCGTGGAAGAAGAAGGCGAGGCCGTCGCCTTCCTTGAACCTGAGCGCCTCGGCGCTCGCCGGCTCGGCATGGCCCTTCATCGCGCGGATCCAGCCGCGCTTGGAGAGGATCACCGTGATCGGCTCCCGCTCGACCATTGCCTCGAGCGGGATTTCCCGCGCCGGCGCCGCCTCCTCGATCAGCGTGCGCCGCCGCCCGATCGCGGTGTCGGCGCCATAGCGCTTCCTGAGATCGGCCAGATCCTTCTTCAGCCGGGTGCGCTGCCGGGCCGGCGATTCCACCAGCTTGCGCAGCTCCTCGCGCTCGGCGATGAGCGCGTCCCGCTCGCGCCGCAGCTCCATTTCCTCGAGCCTGCGCAGCGCGCGCAGGCGCATGTTGAGGATCGCCTCGGCCTGCCGGTCGGTCAGCGCGAATTCGGCCATCAGCACCGGCTTCGGCTCGTCCTCGTGGCGGATGATCGCGATCACCCGGTCGAGGTTGAGGAAGGCGACGAGATAGCCCTCGACCAGTTCGAGCCGGTCGTCGATCCGCCCGATCCGGTGGCGGGCGCGATTGACCAGCATCTCGATCTGGAAGGCGACCCAGTCGACGAGCACCTCGCGCAGGCTCATCACCCGCGGCGTGCGGCTGGCATCGAGCACGTTGAGGTTGAGCGAAACGCGCACTTCGAGATCGGTGAGCCGGAACAGGCTGTCCATCAGCAGGTCCGGCTCGACGGCGCGGCTCCGGGGCTCGATCACGATGCGGATCTCGGCGTCGGATTCGTCGCGCACGTCGGCGAGGATCGGCAGCTTGCGGTCGGCGATCAGCGCCGCGATCTGCTCGATCAGCTTGGACTTGGGCACCTGGTAGGGGATCTCGGTGACGATCGCGCGCCAGCTGCCCTGCGGGCCCTTCTCGACCGACCATTTCGCCCGCATCCGGAAGGCGCCGCGCCCGCTCGCATAGGCGGCCGCGATCGTCTCCGGGCTGTCCACCACGACCCCGCCGGTCGGGAAATCGGGGCCCTTGACGAATTCGAGCAGCGCCGCGTCGTCGGCGGCGGGCGCGTCGATCAGGTGGATGGCGGCATCGATCAGCTCGGCGGCATTGTGCGGCGGGATCGAGGTGGCCATGCCGACCGCGATCCCGCTCGCGCCGTTGGCGAGCAGGTTGGGGAACAGGCCCGGCATCAGCTCGGGCTCCTCATTCTCCCCGTTGAAGGTCTTGCGGAAGGCGACCGTGCCTTCGTCGAGCCCCGCCATCAGGTCGGCCGCCGCCGGCGTCAGCCGCGCCTCTGTGTATCGGAAGGCGGCGGCATTATCGCCATCGATATTGCCGAAATTGCCCTGCCCGTCGACGAGCGGGTAGCGCAGCGAGAAATCCTGCGCGAGCCGGACCATCGCATCGTAGATCGAGGCGTCGCCGTGCGGATGATATTTGCCGATCACCTCGCCGACCACGGTGGCGCTCTTCCTGAAGGAGGCGCCCGGCTCGAGCCTGAGCTGCCGCATCGCCCAGAGCAGCCGGCGCTGCACCGGCTTCAGCCCGTCGCGCAGGTCCGGCAGCGAGCGGGCGGTGATCGTGGAGAGGGCGTAGACGAGGTAACGCTGGGACAGGGCGTCGTCGAACGGGTGCTCGACGACCGTATCGAATTCATCGCTCATGGCCGCGCGATAGCAGCGCCGCCCCGCCGACGCGAGGGGCGGCGCGGGAAAGGCGCGGCGACCGGCGGGACGTCGCGCCATGTCGCCCGCGCCGCCGCCCGGCGGCCCGCGACCGGCCCGGCCCGAACCGGCCGGTTCGGCGCGACGCGCTCAGTAGACCCGCTTCTTCGGCTTGATATACTCGATCTCGTCGGTGAGCGTGTAGGCATGGACCGGGCGATCGCCGAGGCGGACCGCGCCGTCCTTGCCGCCCCAACCGTCGAACCAGGCGAGCGTGTGCTTCATCCAGTTCGTGTCGTCGCGATCGGGATAGTCCTCGCGCGCGTGGGCGCCGCGACTCTCCTTGCGGTTGAGCGCGCCGTGGATGGTGACGCTCGCCTGCGCGATCAGATTGTCGAGCTCCAGCGTTTCGACCAGGTCCGTGTTCCAGACCAGGCTGCGATCGGTGACGTGGATGTCCTGCATCCGCTCGTAGGTCTGCGCGAGCTTGCCGACGCCTTCGCTGAGCAGCTCCTCGGTGCGGAAGACGGCGCAGTGGGCCTGCATGTTGCGCTGCATCTCGACGCGCACCTCGGCGGTCGGCGAGCCGCCGCTCGCATGGCGGAAATGGTCGAGCCGGGCGAGCGCGAGATCGGCGCTGTCGGCGGGCAGCGGCGCGTGCTTGCCGTTCGGCTCCACCGTCTCGGCCAGCCGCATGCCGGCGGCGCGGCCGAAGACGACGAGGTCGATGAGGCTGTTGGAGCCGAGGCGGTTGGCGCCATGGACCGACACGCAGGCGGCCTCGCCGACCGCGAACAGGCCGGGCACGACCGCGTCCGGATCGCCGTCCCTGGGCGCGACGACCTCGCCGTGGAAATTGGTCGGGATGCCGCCCATGTTGTAGTGCACCGTCGGCGCAACCGGCAGCGGCGCGCGGGTCAGGTCGACGCCGGCGAAGATCTTCCCCGATTCGGTGATGCCCGGCAGCCGCTCGGCCAGGATCGCGGGATCGATATGGTCGAGGTGCAGGTAGATATGGTCCTTGTGCGGGCCGACGCCGCGCCCCTCCCTGATCTCGATCGCCATCGCCCGGCTGACGACGTCGCGGCTGGCGAGATCCTTGGCCGAGGGCGCGTAGCGCTCCATGAAGCGCTCGCCCTCGGAATTGGTGAGATAGCCGCCCTCGCCGCGCGCGCCCTCGGTGATCAGCACGCCGGCGCCGTAGATGCCGGTCGGGTGGAACTGGACGAA